>JAJFTD010000084.1 GCA_021373255.1 bacterium | reverse complement strand
CAGTGCGGAAGACAAGGCGCTGTGGAAGAAGTACTATGAGATGCTTCTCGACCACGGAATGTCTATGCCTACATACCCCACGGATGATTATTTCTCTGCTGAGACCACTGCTTATATGAAGGATCCGCGTGTGTCTGTGGTTCGTATTCCTTATGATGCGAACTCCACAAAGCAGGCGCAGTACTTCAATCAGGTCAAGGCAAACGGCCAGTGGGGTAAGCACGTGTTGGATGCTGTAGACGAGGCGACATCGCGAGAGCAGTATGAGCAGGTCAAGGTTCGCGCCAACTACTACCACAGCATCGACCCCACCGCCAAGGTACTCACGACTTACTACACAGCCACACCGAGTTGGGCTGCTCCTAATCACATAACCGATCTCCTCGCGGGTTACACAGGTGTTTGGTGCCCCATGCTCGGTGATGCATATGAGGTCGATAGGCTGGCGGTGAGACGCGCCGCGGGCGACAGGGTATGGGCATATATCGCCACCAACCCCGATGGTGTATCGCCTAACTACTTCCTGCAAGACCCGGCAATATCTCACAGGATCATCACCTGGACGTGCTACCTATACGATGCTATGGGATGGCTCTACTGGCACAGCAACTACTGGGCCGACGTCCAGGACCCGTGGACGGATATCTGCACCGGTAAGAAGATTGACCCCAGGCTCTACGGAGAGGGTTCGTTGATCTACCCCGGCAAGCTCCACACGGGTGTTGCGGGACCTGTATCTTCAATTCGCATGGAAGTCTGGCGAGATGGTGTAGAAGACCACAAGTATTTTATGCTGTTGCAGCAGAAGATAGGACGTGCGGCAACCTTGAATTATGTCAAACAAGTCGCGCAAGGCTGGAAGGTCTATACTCAGAACAAAGACCTGTTCTACTCCACCCGCGACCAGATCGCGAAGAAGATAGAGGGCAGCTAGGTCTCATTACTTAGTCTAGACAGTTCTATCTCCCCAGAGCGGGAGAGTCAGCATAACCTAAGTGCGATAGTTTGCTGGTATTGTTCAAAGAGACATTGGAACAGGGTCAGGGGCCCTGTTCCAATGTTAATCTTGTTTATGTGTTGAAAGCCGGCAGTTTAGAGCCCGCCATCCCATATCCATTGGCGCTTAGGATTGTCGTTTCTGATGGCAAGGTTGTGCTTTCTGACCTGACCCGACTTAAGTTGAATCTCATAAGGCACGAACCAACCGGGATAAAGGCCAGATCTAAATGGCTTTCCGATACTGATAATCTTCAGCCCACCGAACATCTTGCGGAGATCAGAATTATCGAGCAAGGATTCAGAGAATTGCCTGGCCTTTTGCCAGTCCGATCTGCTAAGTGTATCGAAGAACTCCTGAGCAAATTCATCAGGCTGCATTGACGAAGTATCCCTCACTACTTCCGTTTCGTTTGACTCATTCAACCAGGTTGCCGACTTGGGCACATTCAAGCGGAAAAGAGACGGATCGAGCGGGATGTCATATTCGATTTTGGTGGTTTCAAAAACCAGCACATTACCATGTCCAGTGCGGATGTAGACCTGCACGCCCTCGCATCTAGAGGTCTGGGCGTCGAATGTGTAGATGCGGATATTGTAGGACTCGATAATCGACTTGTTCCTTAAATAGTCCGACTCGGAGAAGTCCCCCTGGGCCTTGGCACTGATTGTAAGTATGGTTTTCTCCCTGCCGTCAGAACCAAATTCGGTCGCCACATTTACGTCCGAATCGGAGCTCTCGGCTGCTTTGCTTTCGCGCTCGAAGAGTGTGTCCGGGTGAAGCAGTGGTGCAAGAGTCGAGAAACAACCCTCCGCCAATCCATCAAACTTCGCTGCAAGCGGCGTCCCGCCGGTCTGCATCAGCATAGTCGTGGACTTTCCATCCGCCACTATCTTACGGTGCTGCTTTTGGATACGGACCATCGCCAAATCTCCAAACTGTGTCCACATCTCAACGGGTATCAACGGCGCATTGAGGTCAATACAGTCGAAATGGCCCTGCGGAATAGTTCGCATTCTGGCCGATATGTGCATAGTCTTTACTCCCCGTACAAATTCAGATGCCTGCGCAAGTGTGACATAGACCGGAGATGATATCGACCCGTTTCGGCTTGTGAATCGCCCTGTAGCGACGATTGCCAACAGTAGGAATGCAGCGAATATTCCGACATGCACCAGTTTGCGATACCCTGGCCGACGATATGCATCGGTCTGTTGCGTTGTATTTAAGTCAGTAATACTATTCATGATTCGCTCTTTTACTTTGGAAGAGTCGCGCAATTTTTGAGAAGGCGTGATCCGAGCCATAACGGTTTGGGCTTCACGCAGCTCTTGGGCGCACTTGGAACATTCAGCAATATGTTCAAGCAGGTCTGCGATAGTTGCCGGGTCAGGGCAAGCATCCAGCAGTTCCACCTGACGTTTGCGAAACGATCGGCAATTCATCGGTTGCCCTCCTTTGGAGCTGATACAATTTGCCGTAGTTTCCGCAGCCCATAGCATAGACGGGACTTGACTGTAGGCAATAAGCAGCCGAGGATTTGAGCTATGTCGGAGAGAGGCAGATCATCAATAACTCTCAGCCGGATGACTTCGGCCTGTTTGGCAGGTAGTTGATTTAGCAGGTGTTCTATCCATTGCAATTCGTCAATTATGGTGATCTGCGTTTGTAAACCATTCTTTTCATCAGAAATGTTATCCAGCCGATCTAATTCGATTGCGGTAGGCTTGTTACGGTCCCGGCGGCAACGCTCACGGCAAGCATTAGCGACCATCCGATAGAGGTAAGGCATGACCCGCTGAACATTTCTCCGTTTAGCACGGTCGGCGTAAACTCTGACGAGGACTTCCTGAACGACATCTTCAGCATCATCAGCGTTTCCAAGCGTGTGAAACGCATACCAGACCAACCGATCCAGGACATTGTCGACCAAAAGCTCAAACTCATCAAGAGTCTGAGGCCAGCCGCAATTACCCGTTTCTTCGGATGCTTGGCTGTCTGTCGGAAAGCCCGATGAATACTCAGATAACATAACCGGCATCCCCCATCTCCACTGCTTCTACGCTCCTTGCAATAATAAAGACGTACAGGAGACTGGCATTGGACTTAATGTAGGTGAATTGATGTGAGTGCAACTGTCGGAGTAGTGATGATTTGACACTTGCTTCAAATCATCACCCATGCAAGATCAGCCTTCAATATATTCTACATTCACACCGTTGCCCGCATACTGCTTCTTGAGCATATCAGCAAGGAGCACCATTGCGGGCTTTTCTGTTTCAAAATGCCCTGCGTCAATCACGGCCAGACCCAGTGCGTTGGCGTCGAGGATGTCGTGGTGCTTTGTGTCGCCGGTGACGTATGCATCCGCCCCAAGTGCGGCAGCTTCTTTGAATTGAGATGAGCCAGAGCCGCCACATACTGCTACTCTCTTGATGGGCTTTTCAGTATCCCCGGCAATTTTTATGTATTTAACGCCCAGCGTTACTCGAACATGCTCTGCGAACTCTTCCAGCGACATTGGCTCGCGGAGATTGCCCACGCGGCCGTAGCCGTAGATAACAGGCTCATTGGTGAGCTCATATACGTCATAAGCAACCTGATCATATGGATGCTTTTCAACCATTGCTTCAAGAACATTTTGCACCCATGACCCCACGCATACCATCTCCAGCCGGTACTCATCCACCTCCGCCAGCTTGCCGATGTCACCCACATAAGGATCAGCCATAGGCAGCGGCACAAATGAACCTGTGCCCTTAACCCTGAAGCTGCAATGTGTATACTGCCCGATTCGCCCTGCACCGGCTTCAGCCATCGCATTTCGGACAGGCTCAACCGCTTCATCGGGAACGAACACGACAATTTTATAAAATGTATCCTGGCTTATATTTGTTAGCGGTATACACCCAATTACACCGAGCACATTCGCGAGCACATCGTTAACGCCGCCGGGCGCCATATCCCAGTTGGTGTGCATCACATAGAGAGCCGCATGCGCCCTGATCAGCTTTACCACACTTTTTGCTGCGATCGTGCCATCTTCCGCGAGGCTGGCAAGAGGAGTATAAATCAAAGGGTGGTGGGCCACGATCATATCAGCCCCCATCTCAATTGCCTTGTCAATAACAGGCGGCGAGGTATCCACCGACACATAGAGCTTGTTGACGATACTCGCCAAACGTCCTGCCTGCAGGCCTACCGGATCGCCCTCGGCTGCCAGGTCAGACGGTGCTATGTTTTCAAGGTATTCAACAACATCGGCTACAGTGGTCATGTAAGTCCCCCCGACTAATCTTCCCCACTTTCCGCTTACGATCCTTCAATAAACGTTCACCATCGCGCGTCATTGATGGAATAGCTATATAGCACGTGTTTATTCATCAAGTAATAGTCAGGGCTTGTGTGCGCTGTTTGTGCTTTCTGGTAGTGGCATTGTATGGCGTGATGTTTCGTCTTCCTGCGAAGACGAGTGTTGGGCGTAGGGCTCACACCTAGATGACATCAAGTCAAGAACGCCCAACACCTGCTCTCGCGTACGCGTATGGATGCGATCAAGTCCAAAGAATTGTTCACGGAAGAGGAATTATAGATAATGTTCGTTATCGTCGGCATCGGTATCGTCTTTGCCAGCATTCTTGCCGGATATACTATGCATGGGGGTAAGGTTGC
>JAJFTD010000063.1 GCA_021373255.1 bacterium | reverse complement strand
GCATAGTGGGTGAGAACATAAACCCCATTCCAGCGTTGTCTATACACACCGCCACCTGCTCGGCGTCCAGGTTCAGGTTTACCCCCAGCGCTTCCAGCACATCGGCGCTTCCACAAGTGCTCGATGCCGCTCTGTTGCCGTGCTTGGCTACCGTCACCCCGGCTCCCACGATCACGAAAGTAGATGTGGTAGAGATGTTGAACGTGTCCAACCTGTCCCCACCGGTCCCGCAGGTGTCCAGCAGCGTGTTGCACTTTGGAGTAACCTTAACGGACTTCTCACGCATCACCCTGGTAAATCCCGTGATCTCATCCACCGTCTCGCCTTTCATCCTGAGGGCCGTGAGGAATGACGCCACCTGTGCCGGGGTTGCTTCGCCGTTCATGATTTCGCTCATCGCGAGCACAGCTTCGCGCTCGGTCAGGTCTTGCCCATCAACTGTTTTTCTAATAGCATCTCGTATCATAAATGTCAGCCCCTCTTAATCACGCTCAGCCGACGAAATTCGCCAACAGCCGCTTGCCTTCCTGTGTAAGAATCGACTCGGGATGAAACTGCACTCCCTCGATTGGATACTCTCTGTGCCGCACACCCATAACTTCACGCTGATCGGTTTCCGCAGTAATCTGCAGGCAATCGGGGATTGTCTCGCGTCTGATCAACAATGAGTGGTATCTGATAGCCTCAAACGGATTCGGCATACCCTTGAACACACCCTCACCGTCGTGGTGAATGAGCGAGGTCTTGCCGTGCATCAACCTCTGCGCCCGCACGATCTCGCCCCCCAATGCCTGCCCAATGCTCTGATGCCCCAGGCATACTCCCAACATCGGCACCTTGCCCGCAAAGTGCTTGATCACCTCAAGTGAAACGCCCGCCTCGTTAGGAGTGCAAGGCCCAGGCGAGATAATTATCTTATCCGGTTCCATCTCTTCAATCTCGCCCACCGTAATCTTGTCGTTCCTGAAGATTTTGAGCTGCTGCCCCATCTCCCCAAGATACTGCACCAGATTATAAGTAAAGCTATCATAATTGTCTATCATCACTATCATAAGAACCTCCATAAACCCCGACTCTCGACGCACGACTCCCCCGACCGTCCCTTCACTCCAACCCCGCCTCAGCAGCAATCAAAGCCTTGATCATCGCCATAGCTTTGTTCTGGGTTTCTTGATATTCCTTAACAGGGTCAGAGTCAGCCACGATTCCTGCACCAGCTTGGACATAAGCTGTATCACCTTGTATAAGAATGGTGCGTATAGTTATGCAAGAGTCCATATCACCGGAGTAGCTGAAGTAGCCGATGGCGCCGGCATATGTTCCACGGCGGGTGGGCTCCAATTCGTCGATAATCTCCATTGCTCTGATCTTCGGCGCGCCTGAGACTGTCCCCGCCGGGAAGCATGCCCGCAGCAGGTCGAACTGATCTTTGTCCAGGTTCAGCCGCCCGCGCACGCTTGAGACAATGTGCATCACGTGGGAATAACGTTCGATCATCATCAGTTCGTCTACATTCACACTGCCGTAACGGCACACCCGGCCGATGTCGTTGCGGCCGAGGTCTACCAACATGATATGCTCCGCACGCTCTTTTTCGTCCTTAAGAAGCTCTTGCTCCAGCATCTGATCCTCATCCGAAGTAGCGCCTCTGGGGCGGGTTCCGGCGATAGGGCGGATGGTGACATTGCCCCGTTCTTCAGTGACAAGTATCTCAGGTGAAGAACCGATCAATTTAGTGTCGCCATAACAGAGGTAATACATATAAGGTGAGGGGTTCAAACTCCTGAGAGCTCGGTAGACATCGAACGGGTCCGCTGTGACCTTGGTCGAAAACCTTTGAGAAAGCACCACCTGGATAATGTCACCGGCAGCTATGTATTCTTTGCAGTCACGGACGGCCTGTTCAAAGCCTTCGCGTGTGAAGTTTGAAGTGATTTCAGGGGTGTTTGCTTCACGCTTTTCGAAGCTGATGTCTACTGGGGTCCGAAGTTTCTCGATAGCGGTGTCGATCTTGCGGATTGCTGCATCGTAGGCAGAGTCCGCATCGCCGTTGATTTTGGCATTGCAGACTACGCGGATGCGGTGCCGCACGTGGTCAAAGATCAACAGCGTATCGGTGAATATTAATGTGCAGTCGGGCAGGTTGAGGTCATCTTCGGTCGTATCAGGCAGGTCTTCAAAGAAACGCACCATGTCGTAGCCGATGAACCCCACTGCGCCCCCGCAGAACCTGGGCAAGTCCGAGTCTGGGACATATCTCAGCTTGGAGAACTCGTCCTTGAGCACATTTAAGACATCGCGCCCCGGCTCAAGAGAAATGCTGCTCACTTCGCCGTCTCTCGTGATCTCGACATTTCGCCCCTTGCTCTGAATTACCAAATTAGTTCCGCTGCCGAGGAATGAGAAACGCGCAAGCCGCTCGCCTCCCTCCACACTTTCGAGCAGGAATGAATAATCATCTCCCGCGATCTTCTTGAAAGCCGAGACAGGGGTCTCCATATCCGCAAGGATTTCTTTATACACCGGCATCATATTGCCGCTGCCCGCACGCTTGTGGAATTCTTCTTTGTTGGGATAGTAGACGCTCATATTGTTTGTGATTCCTCACCTGTAGAATTGCTATTCTTTACTCTTTACAGTCTATCTCTGCGATCTGATACAAAAAAAGCCGAGGATCAATATAGAATCCTCGGCCATTCTCAAATGCGAATGTGATATAGAAACAAAAAGCCGTGGACCCTCCTGTGGAGTAATCCGCGGCTGCTATGATGTCGTGTTAATTACTTGCTAAATGTCGTACGGCAACGCGGCTGCTCCACCCTCACTGGAGTGGCGCCAGCCCCACCTGTAATTGCCCCCATGGATAATTAGATACGACGTTACTTTCATCTTAGTCCCAGTATACCGGCGGCTCCGGCCGACTGTCAAGAGCCATTTGTGAAAACAGGCAAACTTTTTAGTGCCGTTAGCTTAAGCTGCACGCAATTGATATGGCAATACCTTAAGCTGTTCTCTGTATTTTGCAACAGTCCTGCGGGCGATGGTTATGCCCTGCTCGGTCAAACGCTTGGTTATCTCGCCATCGGATATAGGCTCGGTCGATCTGGCGATGATCTGGCTGATCATAGTGCGCACCGGCAGTGCGGCGTCGAAGAACACCTCGAATGATATGACTTCTCCAGAGGGCAGCCTGCAATACTTGTCAGCGACCGCGCGGCAAATGGTGGATTCGTGAACCCCCAGCGCCTTTGCTACATCCTTTTGCTTGAGTGGCTTCAGGTGCGACGGTCCGTACAGCAGAAACTCTCTTTGGTACTCCACCATGTGCGTCGCCACGCGAGCCAGAGTCTTCTTTCTCAGGCTGATTGCGTCGAGTATGCACCTTACGCGCTCGACGTGCTCCTTAATGTGCATGCGGTCATCTTCACTGAAGTAGTCTCCACCACTCTTCATTGACTTGTAGGTCTCTTCGTAAGTTTCGTCTATTTTCGCGAAGCTGCCGTGGCAATCTACAACCTCTGCAGTGAGCGAATCGCCTACACGGTGGACTATCACATCCGGCACCACTGCGGCTTCATGCCTCGGCGACAGTTCGTCAAATTCAGTTCGGTAAGCCGAAGCAGGTCTTGGTGTGAGGTTGTCCTTGATGAACTCACAAGCCTCAATCACCACTGCTGGAGTAATGCTCATATTCTTGGCGATGGTTTTGAACTTCATCCTGGCGAAGTCTTCCCAGTAGTCCATTAGTATCTGCTCGGCATTGCACGCTCTTGGCTCGATCGAACCAATCGCGCGGAGTTGAATAAGCAGTGACTCACGCAGGTCGCGAGCGGCTATTCCGGGCGGATCAAAACTCTGAATTATTTCCAGCACGTCCTCTATTTCCGGCACCGCCGCTGCGAACTCTTCTGCTGTCTCGAACAACGACTCTCGGAAGTAGCCATCGTCGTCAAGTGAATCTATAAGGTACTCGGCGATCCTGAGTTTTCTGCCGCCGAAGATCATTCTTGCTTGCTGTTTGAGGTAATCGTTGAGTGTGGCTGTGCGAGCGACTGTTCTGAATGGATCGAACAGTTCATCATGACCAGCGGCCGCGAATGCTTTGTCCAGGTAGTCGCGCTCACTTAGCTTAACTTGCTCGAGTTCCTTGCTCTTTGCCAGTGATGCGCTGCATACGGGACATACTGGGGAGCTGCTCATAAAGCCGCACACGGGGCATCGGCTGCTATCGTCAAGACTGAGGGCGGGATTCTCCATCGCCTCTGTCTCAATAAACTGCTGCAGTTCCAGCAAACTCATATTAAGTATAGCGTTTGCCTGGATTTGAACGGGGATTGTGCGCAGTTGCTGTTTTTGTGCCAGCGCCTGACCTTGCATACTCAACAACCATACCTTTCCTGACCACTCTTTGGTGGTTGGTAACTCGTGTGCTCATCTCAGCATAAAGTGCCGGTGAACATCTCGAGTGACTTACAGGCGTAATTATCGGCACGCCTGGCTTGATTCTTGAGTACGAACGAATAGAATACTCACAATTTTTAAACGAAAATCAAGGCGACACGAGGCGTACACATGCGCACAGCTTCTACGCACATCATCAATGTTCAGTGAACGTTGGAGATACCTACCTAATCAATGCATGCGAGGCTAGTCCGCTGAGAAGACCATTCTCAATAACGTAGTTTACCAGCTCTGCTCTGCTCGATATCTGCAGTTCCTTGAAGATGCGGTACCTGTGTGTTTCAACTGTCTTCAGGCTTACACACAACTGTGTCGCGATTTGTCTGCTGGTAAGCCCCCTGGCGACCAGGGTTGCTATTTCTCGTTCTCTAGGTGAGAGGTCCTGGCTGGCGGACCCGTGTTTGTCTCCTGTTGCATCAGCTACTCTACGCAGGCTTGGCGAAATCCATGGACGGCCCTCTGACACGGCAACCAATGCCAATAGCAACTCATCTGGTGGGCACCGTTTGCTGATATACCCTGTCCCGCCGGTTGCAAGGAATGTCTCCACACAGTCCCACGTCTCTCGTTCGGTGAAAGCGAGGATGCGTGTGATTCCTTCCATACATAGTTGTTCGACCGCAGCGAAAGCCTTCCCATTACCCATACATATATCCATAATGGTGACATCGGGTCTGAGTGCATAGGCTTGATCGATTGCTTCGGAGATTGAAGCTGTTTCGCCTAATACGTGGAAATCACTTTTGGCTTCTAATAGGTGGTTTAGTCCCCAGCGAATCACTGGATGCTCGTCCACGATCAGCACGCTGATACTCTTGCTCTTGCCACATTGCAACTGCGTTTCCTCCCGCATCTGCGTTGCCATCCAGAAACGGAAATGGATATCATGACCGGTTAGCGCCATCCAAACGCTTTCCGGCATCCAGTAAGTTTTCCGTTCATGGCATGAAGACCTGAGAAAGGTCTTACATATGCTTACAACGCGTGGAATACATACGGCTGTATCTGGTTCCAAGGCACACACAGCTCACAAGCCGCTAGTGCCACTAACACGCATTATTCGCCTTAGCGGAGTAACACAATATTCCGTCCAATCACGAATAATGCGAGCTAACGAGTTCCCATTGCTTGCAGAATATCATTCACTTGCTCTATATGTCAATTCCCCAGCGCTTTGAATTTCATAATAGCTGCTCTTGGCAATATTTCCCGATGCCATGTGGGAAGTGTTTGACTGTTATCTATCGGAACGCGTAACGGTAAACCATAGACATAATTGACATTCTATACTAATTTCAGTGTAAAACCCTTACATTGAGTTCCCGCCAACCTCATTAAGTCTCCATTGCTGCTATAAATTCGACTAATCATCCTGTTAATTCAGTGCTCTACCCTGATAGAACTACCAGATATACATCCCGATGATCAATCACAGCACCCGCATTATTAAATCATATGATGAGGCAAGAATGGCATTTACCTTTTTCTTTAGGGACATGAACACTTTCAACGTTGTGGAGAAGCATGTATTTCCCTGGCTAAAGAGCCAGAGATACATTGATGTATGGGACGCCGGTTGTGCTAACGGCGCTGAACCCTATACGCTGGCTATCCTGCTCCACGAGAATATGGGGCAGTTCCAGTTCCGCAACGTGCGTATTACTGCTACTGATCTTAACGGCCTCTTTCATGACACTATTACTACC
>JAJFTD010000059.1 GCA_021373255.1 bacterium | reverse complement strand
ATAAGCTCATAAAAGCTATGATCCCTCGCTTCAGCCTGGATAGAGGGTTCGAGTTCAGGAATGTGGTGAAGTATGGGGAGCGGCAATGCTTCCTGCAATCAGTCCTCATAGCGGGAATGCTGCAGCGGATCGGCATGAACGCAGGCGTGGCTATGGTCTACAGGAACATCACCGGCCAACCCACCAACAATGGCCATGCGGTTACCTTGCTCAAGTTGCCGAATGGTAAGTCAATAATCGTGGATGCTTCCGAGCCGGAACCTTTTGCAAGGCACCAGGGACTGTTTGTGAGGACACGCGGGTACCAATATGTGGACCCCGTGTATGTCAAGAAATCAGATATGATCTCGTTCTACAGGGCGTCGGGCAGGATCGAGAAGATCAACACAGACAGGGTGCATGGGCTGGACCTGGCGTTCCTTGACTCACAGTTCTGGTTCTACAGAGGCGAGCGCGCAAAAGGAGGCTTGATACTTCTTCCCAGGACAAAAGAGGGCCTCGAAGCCTCCGCTGCTGCTCTACGTACTAGCGTGAAGCTGTGTCCAGCTAACCCACTCTCGGTCTATACGCTGGGCAGAGTCTATCAAGCCCAGGGCAAATCCGCCGGCGCTGCAAAAATGTTCACGAAAGCCTACGCGCTTTACGCCAGATTCGGCTGGGTGCCTGATGGCGCAAAGGAGTGCTTCGCCTCCGTCCAGCATTAGCTTTTGCATTGCGAGAGAGCTTTTTTATCGCGAAAACGCGAAGGAGCGAAAGCGCGAAAAGGGACGAAGAGATAACGCATGTTGCTTCGGACTGCGAAGCTGCCGAAGCCGCCGGACGCACTATGTTGTGTTCCCAGAATCGCTGAAGAGATGAATGAAATGAAACGCTGAAGGGACTAACGCCGGACGTTTGTACTTTTTTATTCAGCGTCTTCATATCCCTTCAGTCTCTCAATTCTCTTAGCGCAACCTGGCCGCAATCAAGCTGTATATGTTCGGGTGCGCTGGTAGATTAGTTTTAGGCCCTCTAGAGTTAAGAGGTCATCGCAGACTTCTATTGTGCGGCTGTGTTCAGCGATGAGTTCTGCCAAGCCACCTGTCGCGACCACCTTCGCTCCGCCGCCCATTTCTGTCTGGAAACGGTCGACGAGTGCGTCCACTTGTCCCGCGAAGCCGAATATGATGCCGGATTGCAGGCTTTCGGCGGTGGTGGTGCCTATGGCTTTGGCCGGAGCTGTCAGTGGTACGCCTGTGAGTCGTGCGGCTTTGGCGAACAGGGCTTCCAGGGAGATTTGGATGCCGGGTGAGATTGCGCCGCCGAGGTATTCGCCGTCTTCCGAAACAGCGTCCAGTGTGGTTGCCGTGCCGAAGTCTACCACTATCACCTTGCCGCCATATTTCACGTGTGCCGCCGCCGCATTTGCGATTCTGTCCGCGCCCACATCTGTGACGGGGTAGTAGTTCACTTTGATGCCGAGGTCGATGTCGGGCCCGAGGACCAGCGGTTCGGCTACCTTGAGATGCTTTCTTGAGAACCTTACCAGTGCGTCCACTGCGGCAGGCACAACGCTGGATATAGATACACCGTCTATGTGCAGGAAGCTCAACTCCTGTTCTCCGAAGAGTATCAACAACAACGCCGCGTATTCGTCTCCCGTCCGGCGTGTATCCGTTCCAATGCGCCAATCGGCTCGCAGGATGTCACCGTCAAACACGGCAAAAGTGATATTTGTATTTCCTACATCTATGGCTAAAAGCATCTCATTCCTCCCAACGCAAAAGGAGCGGCGCCTTATGGCATCCGCTCCTTTACTTATGTTACTGCTACTTGTTTTCCTGCCCAGTCCGCATTATTCACCATAGCCGAATACTGCAAGCATTAGTGCAGTATTCAATCTGATCACGAATAATGCGGCTTTGATCTTTACCTAATCAGTCTATCTGCGCCAGGAAAAGTTGTGTTACGTAGAACTGCCCATTGGGAGCTACGTAAACACCTACGCCTATTTGCTCGAACCGATCATTAAGAATGTTGTCCCTGTGCTTCTCGCTGTTCATCAGGCACTGATGGCCTCGTTGAACATCGACAATGGAGCAGTAGAACAGATTCTCGCCTAGATACGCCCATGTCGGCGTATGTCCGATCTGCTTTAAATATCGGTTCATCGGGGTTTTGAGCCCCGGGGTGGGGGAGGTGTGATCGAAATAGTTCTTCTCATACATCTCCTTACTATGCTCACGCGCCACTTGCACGAGTACAGGGTTCGGCGAGAGAACCCGAAGGTTCCTGTCCCACCGCTCCGCATTCACGAGGTCAGCACACTGCTGCTCAACTGCGTTCATCTGCACCGACGATACAGCCGCAGGGGGCGTACTTGTCGGCATCGTAGACGCGGAAAAATTAGTACCAAGAAGCAAAGTGGCCAAGTAGAGCGATAGTTTCGTCATGATTCTCCTCCCATGCAAAACTATCTTTCCGTACCCCAAGCATCCTGCTATATGACTACTCGGCCTGTACCGGTAAAACCGGTATTACATACAGGTTCTGCTTGTGCAATAGTCGTGCCAGTCTGCCACATCAGCAAAATAAACATTTGGGCAATCTCTATTGAGCGTAATCGACTTGAATTCATGTGAGTGTAGTCCAGTGTTATAATTGGTATAGGTTTAGCGAAGGCGGTCATAACCCGATGAAGATAGTCCATATAACTCTCCTGGCGATATTAGGCGTGATGGCGCTGGTGGCGCCGTCGTGGGCCGCGAAAGTTGACGCTGATCTTGGCGATAATGAAGTCAAGATGGGTGAACAGGCTGCGGCTGAAGTGGCCAAAGAGTACAAGTTTAGTGATAACGCAGCCGACCTCAAACGCCTGCGCGATATGGGTGCAAAGATAGCCGAAGTTGCAAATAAGACCGAGGTGAAGTCCGTTTATGGATCATCGAAAGTCACCCCGTTCAAATATACGTTCGATATCGTGGAAGACAAAGACATTAACGCGTTCAGCGTGCCCGGTGGGCATATATATGTCTACAGGGGTTTGCTGAACTTTGTGCAGTCTGATCATGAATTAGCTGGGGTAGTAGCTCACGAAGTTACCCACGCCGCCCACCATCACATGGTCTATCTGCTCAAGAAACAGGCGTCCCTCAACAACCAGCTTGCTATCGCCCTTCTCGCGACTATGCTCAGTGGGGCCAAGAGTGCGGATGTAAATAATGTGGTGATGGGTGTGCAGCTATTCCAGATCGCCAAATTGAATGGTTATGGAATGCAGGCAGAGCGCGATGCAGACTATGGCGCGGTGACATATACTCGAGATGCAGGTTATAACCCCGTGGGGCTTCTTACATTTATGGAGCGCCTGGCCAAGCGTCCGGAGCTTGTTGACCTGGGTATTTATCGGTCCCACCCGCTGGACGCGGACCGCGTGGCTGCGGCTAAGAATGTTCTTACAAGCATGAAGATCCCCATCAACCGCCGGCTGACTACAAACGCCATTTCTGCCGAGGTTAAGACAGATTCGGTGAATGGGGCAAACATAGCTGGAGTTTATCTCGATGGCAAGCTGATCTATCGTCCTGCGGCAACATCAACCAAGACCTCCCAACAGAAAGCCGATGAAGCTGCTGTCAGGATCAACAATGCGCTTGATAAGGGCTTTCAGATGTATGAGATGAGCGTTGATCCGTTGATCGGTGGAGTTGTAGTGCGCGGTGAACCGCTGATGGTGGTTTCCAAAGCCGACGCCGACTTGATGAACAGCACCCCTGCTGATGTCTCCAAGTCCGCCGCCGCAGCCATACGGGACGTTGGTTGGCGACAGATGGTGGATACTATTCATTAGTTTGATGGTTACATTGCTTGATGGTTGGGAGAAGTTAGTCCGTGCGGGTTACCTGCTTGGCATATAGCTCTTCTAGCTCTGCCAGTTCTGTGTCGGGTGCATGGACTTCTGTTCGATCTATTAGGGAGCGAACAGAAGGAAGTTTTGACAGGGCCAGCAAACGCGATGATACAGCCTCGTCACTCTCGATGCCATCATATTCTGCTGCGTAGCCGAGCATTGCAGCACCCAGGAGCGAGGCGTCGGAGAATGTGGTAGCGTAGGTTTTTTTGCCGGTGTGCACGGCGGTCAGCCAGTTCCACAAAGCATTACGGGCGCAGCCGCCAGCCAGCAGTATATTAGGCGGGCACATCTCATAACGATCTTCTGTCAGCTTGATACAGCTTCTCAGGCGGCGGGATATACCTTCCAGCGCCGCAAGAGCGATATCGCCCAAATCGTGAGATGCCAGCAGGCCGTTGATAATGCCGGTCGCGTTCGGGTCCCATTCTGGCGCGCGTTCACCACCTAACGCCGTGTAAAACATCAGCGGTCGCGCTTCGAGAGAATCCTCAGGCGCGCGAAGACGCCGTTTCAAGGCAGCCACGGCCATCGCCTCCAGCCGGTCATGTTCGATTCCTCCACCTAAATCCCGCACCCAGTCCCAGACCCTGCCGCTGCGCATGGTTGGTGCAACCGCGCACCAAGGAGCATCAGTCAGCCCTATTGCTGTCGGTAAAGGATATTGCAGCACAACTTCCCGTGGGCTGATTCGTCCCTTTGGTGTATCTACGATGATCATGGGCGAATCAGTAGAGCCGCGCACGGTGATCACGGTGTCCGGCCTGGTCATCAGGGCCAGTGCCCCCAGAGGGCTATCACCCGCGCCTATTGAAAATGACCGCAAGCTGGGCAATCCGAGGAGTTCTCGCACGGGTGGGGTGGAATCGAGAGAGAGCACATTGCGCCATGCGGGCTGCATCGGTGTCAGTAGTGATCTTAAATGCTCGGTACTTACTTTCGGGATTAAAGCCGACCACAATTGAGCCACTCCGCTCGGGACACGCTCAGCAGTGCGTGCATCATACATTCCGCTGATGACGCACTGGCTGGGATCAGCAAATAATCTCGATGGGTCCGGGTCTGCACCAGCTTCGCGGAGCATGGTATATGCCAGCGCAGTGTTTGGCAGAAGCAATTTACGCACGCCGCCCAGATCGAGTCCACATGATTTGACCAGGTGCGCGAGGCCAATCACCATGTTCCCTGGCGCCATTCTGTTCAACGTTTCAGACTCTGCGGCTCCAAGTTCATCGTCAAGGCTACTGCGCGAGATGCCGACATCGTCCGTATTATCGTAGAGGCTTACGAGGTGAGGGTTGATAGTGCCATCATTCAACACCGGGAATGTGCCGGGTAGAGTTGCGCTGACACCTATTGACTCCACAAGCCGGATCTCAGGCGCAAGCGCGGTTAACTCAGAGATGCATTCTCGAATCAGATTCAACCAAACCAGAGGATCTCTGCGGCAGGACTCCTCCGCGCACGGACTCGACACTATCAACTTGCTGGAAGTAGCCAGATCAACAGGCACGCCGTCTTTTTCGCTCACAGATATAAGCATGAGCGTGACAGCCTGAGTTGAGATGTCAATGCCGATTGCGTGTCTTATTCTCATCAGGGATGTATTTTTAGCGCGGGTAAGATTACAAATACCGCTATTGGATAAAGCAAATACATTACTCCGCCCATCAGAAGCGAATATGGGCTTATGCGCTTGAGAATCATCATCTCCATCCATATAAAGAACGTAGCCAGAACTGCGATCATTATGCTGATTATCGCATGCGCGTCAAGAATCCATGGCGTCAGCAATATGCCGATCGCAGGTAAGACGCTGCTCTGGAAAACCATCGCCCCTGTGACATTTCCCAACGCCAGAGTATCTTTCTTGTGCCGCATCCACGTGATGGAGTTAAACTTCTCCGGCAACTCTGTGGCGATGGGGGTTATAATCAGGCTCAGGACTAACGCTGAAACACCCAATGCCTGGGCGACAATAGTTACGTTATCTACAAACATTCTTGCCCCAAACAGCATCAGCGCCACACCTGCGGCGAGCTGTATGATCACCCGCATAATACCTGGTTTGGCTGCAGATCTATGAAAGTGCAGCGGTCGCATACTCTGCTCTTCTTTATTGCAATCCGGGCATTTGAATGTCTTGTATACATAGCCGATGTAGATTGCCAGCAATAGTGCGGCAATGGCTATCTTACCGGCGCGAACGTGGACCAGGGCCGCCATCAACGCGAGCAAGTAGACTAGGAAGAACGACCGAAGATCGCGCCCGACTACCCTATAATCCGCGCGGATGGTTTTTTTGCGTATCTTCATAGCGGAAAAAACCAATACCGAAGCACCGGTGATGAACATCGCGAGGGTGCTCAACATCATTGGCGCACCCAGCATTGCGCCTATTCCAGCTTCGGTATGCGCCTTGCCACCGGTTGTAACAGCCACTATCGCCACGGACGTCTCAGGGAGAGCTGTACCCACAGCCGCCAGCACGCTTCCTACAGCGCCCTCGCTGACTTTCATGTGTTTTCCGAACCACTCGATTGCATTTGTGAAAAGCTCTGCGGCCAGGAATATGGTCAGCAGGCCCAGGAACAGGTAAACGAATGTCATTACCACTGCCTCTTTAGATGAATCATTATCAAAAAAGACCCTTGTCCTGCCACTAACCTGGCTAAGGACAAAGGTCTTGCATTGCAGTTTGCCTGCAGACGGGACCAGCCCAGCATGTGCCCGGGAGAGATGTTGACCCCGTCGACCCGCTTACAGCGGGCTGCTACTCCCCTTTGAGAGTGTTAAATTTCGTTCTTACTATACCATATATGTACTTTGGGCTTCAAGATCTGGTGTGGCATACTTACGAAGACGAGTGTGGACGCGAACTTGCAGCAGGTTAACCTCAACACCGTTCACTTCACAATATAATATGAACCGTATTGAGGTTAGCCATAATTACCTATGGTTATGCGAGGTCAGACCTGCCTGAATTGCGCTTGATGCCATGTCTGATTGCGTAGTCTACTAACTGTGCCGAGCGGGTTATGCCAAGTTTTTTGAATATTCTATGCCTATGATTTTCGATCGTCCTGTGGCTGAGGCAGAGTTGATCTGCTATTTGCCTGCTTGTAAGGCCTTGTGCAATCAGCGAGACTACCTCTCGTTCACGCTGAGACAGCTCATCTGCACTTGATCCGGCTTTACACAAGCGATGCTGTCGTGCGGGTTGCCTCAAGCTGGGGGATATCCATCTTCGTCCAGCCTGTGCCGCGCGAATGGCTGAGATAACTTCGGTAAGCGGAGAGCACTTGGATACAAACGCCAATCCACCTGCCTCAAGGAATTTCTCTACTTGATCCCATGTATCGCGCGCGCTGAATGCAACTGTGCGTGCAGGCACGCTTCCCAAATGGCCCATTAATGTCGGTACGCTGATGTCGGCGAAATCCAGGTCCGTGACAACTACATCCGGGCGATATGTCTCAACGAGTCTTGCTGCTTCCTCGACAGAGTCGGCTTCTCCGACAACACCAATGCCTGCTTCGTTGTCGAGATAATTACGCAGCGCCCACCTGATTATGGGATGAGTGTCAACAACTAGCACCATTATCTGTTCATTCATAGTCACCGCCCCTGAATGATATTGATTGTCAATGCGTCTCCGCACACTTACAGTGCCAGTCACGGACGTCTTATTGTCTCTATTGTTGTCACCAACTAGGGCCGTCGCTGGCTCATGCATATATACTACCCCATCAGTTTATGTATTTCAAACCAAAGCTGTGTAATATGTAAAGGCTTTCAGCTCTAGATAATATTGTGGCCAAAAGTGGCAAGCTCATACATACTCCTATGCGTAATTGAGTGATTATCTCTAAGCGGCATTCGACACGTGACTCCGAACATATAACTACCTGACACGATTACCGTGTTCTCAACTGTTTCACAGGAGGTCTGAGTATATGTTATCGAAGCTGAAAATCGGAACGAAGATCGGCGGTGGTTTCGCAATTGTACTTCTACTGACAGTAATTCTATCAATCACCTCTTTCACGAACATCAAAACTATAAACAAAAACTTGGATGAGGCCACCGGGCTTCGTATGAAGGAACTGCGGCTCTCTTACGAGTTGGCGTGGTCCATGACCAAACATATCGCATGTGCCCGCGGATATGTCCTTTTCAGTGAGCAATCGTTGCTCACGCAATACACTCAAGAAGCACAGAGTTTCCGCGAAAAGATTGATAAGATGGAAAAGATGATCAATACAGCCAAAGGCCGCGCGCTGATTGAGAAAATCAAGAACGGTGAGGCTGAGTATAATTCGATTTTCGAAGGACAGATAATTCCTGCCAATAAAGCGGGAAATCATGCACTGGTAGAAAAACTTGCATTTGGGCCAATGGCGAAAGCCGGCAACGTGACAACCGATGCCTGTCAGGATATGCTTACTGCTATACAAGCAGAAGTTGACGGGGCAAGCAGTACTGCGCGCCAGGCCGGAAATGTGGCTACAAGGATAGTGGTAACGCTGTCGTTGTTGGCACTTATGATTGGCTTGACTGTTGCCGTGGTTATCACTCGCGCTATTGTTACACCGCTGATTGCCCTTGTAGCAAATGCCGACCAGGTTGCCTCGGGAGACCTTACAGTCGAGATAATGGAACATGGCAAGGACGAAGTCGGGCAATTGTCTCTCGCTTGCAAGGCGATGGTGCGCTCACTTCGCGATACGCTTATGCATGTATCAGAGTCGGCTGATACGGTTGCTGCGACATCTCAAGAACTATCCAGTACTTCGGAAGATGTCAATAGAGCTACTCAGCAGATTACTGAGACCGCCGGACAAGTTGCGGTTGGGTCTCAAGATCAGTCCAGAACAGCTCAATCAGGGGCGGCTGCAATGGAGCAGTTAAGCAAGGCTGTGAATGAAGTGGCTACCGGCGCTCAGACACAGGCCCGAACAGTAGATGATACCGTTTCGCTTTTCCAACGGATCACATCTGCCATAGACCATGTTTCACACCTCAGCCAGGAAGCGGCTACAAATGGACAACAGGTTGCTGAAGTAGCCACCAGTGGTGGTAACCAGGTTGCTGCAGCGGTGGAAGGCATGGATAGAATCAAGGGAGCTACTGACAACGTGGCGACAATGGTCCAACAGCTCGGTGAAAGTTCGAAGCAGATAGGTGCTATTGTCGAGACAATCGATGATATAGCCGAGCAGACCAACCTTCTCGCCCTGAACGCCGCTATCGAAGCTGCACGCGCCGGGGAGCATGGCAAGGGATTTGCAGTTGTTGCTGATGAAGTACGCAAGCTGGCTGAGCGCAGTTCCAAGGCAACCGGCGAGATAGCCGAACTGATCACCGGAATACAGCAAATGACGAGCCATGCTGTCGATGCAATGAGCCAGGGCAGTCAGGAGGTCGCCGAGGGAACCGAACTTGCCAATCAGGCCAGAGGGGCTCTTACATCTATTCAAAACGCCGTATCCAGCATAATCAAGCAGATCGGGGACGTTTCTGCAGCTACTCAGGAGATGAGCAGTTCCAGCACAGAGGTGGTCAAGGCTATAGAGAATATGTCCGCGATCACGGAAGAAACCACAGCCGCAGCCGAAGAGATGTCGGCGAGCAGCGGTGAAGTGGCGCATCAGATAGAGCAGCTCGCAGCCGTGAGCCAGCAAAACGCCGCAGCCGCACAGGAAATGTCGGCTACCACTCAAGAGCAGACCGCTTCAGTAGAAGAACTCTCTGCTTCAGCACAAAGCCTGGCTGCAATGGCCGAGCAACTGCAGGAAGTTGTATCAAAGTTCAAGCTGAACACTGATTCCGATACTGTGTCACTGAAAACCGTGGCGAAGAATGCAGCAAAGAGTTCATACTTGAAAGCTGCTTAAATAGATATAAGATAGTCATGCTAATGAGGAATCTGCTTTGGATTAGCAGATTCCTCATTGCATTTTTGAGTGAAAATTATTCTACCGTAAGCACTCGTATCAAGCTCGTATTTCCAGGTATCCCGACAGGTACTCCGGCGATGACCAGTACGGTGTCGCCTTTCTTCACAAGCCTGTTATCGCGCGCGGCTTCCACGGCGTTTTCTATCAAACCGTCAGTGTCTTTCGCCATCTCCACAAATATAGGCGCGACTCCCCAGGAGAGGGTTAAGCGGCGGGCAGTTTCATCGTTGGAGGCGGCTGCTATGATTTGGGATTCGGGGCGGTATTTACTCACCAGCCTGGCGGTGGTGCCTCCGTATGTACATGTAATGATAGCGGCAACCCTGATATCTTGGGCGAGCTTTGCGGCTGCTTCGCCTATAGCCTCGGTGGTGTCCTGCGTGGCATAGCTCATCCTGCACTCGGTGAGGCTCTTGAAATCAAGCGACTTTTCCGTGCTGCGGGCGACTTTGTCCATCATCTGGACAGACTCCACCGGGAACTGCCCCATTGCCGTTTCACCGGAGAGCATGGTGGCATCGGTGCCGTCTATAATGGCGTTGGCGACATCAGTGACCTCGGCACGAGTGGGGCGCGGGCTTGAAATCATGGAATCCAGCATCTGAGTGGCCGTAATCACCGGCCTGCCCATGCGATTGCAGTGGTGGATGATATTCTTCTGGATTGCAGGGACTTCATCTATGGGCAGCTCTATCCCAAGATCACCGCGCGCGACCATTATGCCATCATATTCCTCGATAATGCTGACTACGTTTCTCACAGCCTCCGGCCGTTCGATTTTGGCTATAACCGGAGCACGCTTGCCAACCTCGCGCATCACCTTGCGCAGGGGCTTGATATCGTCGGCTGAACGCACAAACGAGCTGGCGATCCAGTCGACATTATTCTCCAGGCCGAACCGCAGGTCTTCCTTATCTTTTTCCGTAACACCAGGCACATCGTAATCCGCGCCGGGGATGGTGAATCCCTTGTTGGAAAACAATTCTCCACCAATCACGACCTTGGTCTTGATGTCGGTATCTGTGGTGGAGATGACCTTGAACTCCAGCTTGGCGTCGTCCAGGTAGATCATCTGGTTCCGCTTCACCTGCTTTACAAGACCTGGGAACGGCAGCGTGACCGCCTCGTTGTTGCCCTCAATCTCGCGAGTGGTGAATGTGAATGTCATATCCGGTATCAGCATAACCGGTGCGTTTGCGATCTTGCCGATACGGATCTTCGGCCCTGAGAGGTCTTGCAGTATCCCCACCGGCTTACTCAGCTTCTGGGATATCTCACGTATCAGTTTGATCTTACCCAGGTGTTCGTCGTAGGTGCCATGTGAAAAGTTGAGGCGAGCGACGTTCATCCCTGCCTTGATGAGTTTCTCAATCATCTCCGGCGAATCACTGGCCGGCCCGATAGTGCAAACGATCTTGGTTCTGCGCATTTATACTGTCTCCCGTTTTTCGTCAAAAACATGTTATGGGATAGGACGGAGACAGTCAAGCGGTATCACCAGCTTGTGTGGTAGCCGATACCCTCGGGCGTTACTCCGAAGTGCTTGCCCGTGAACTGCTTTGCTATATAGTGGCCCAACAGAGCGCCTGCGAGGACGTCTCGCCAACGGTGTTCGCGCTCTTCCACTCGCGACCACCCGATGATGGCGGCTCCGGTGTAGGCTATAAAGGTGTATTGGGGTTGATAATCGGCGAGAGTAGTCGCCATTGCGAAGGCTTCGGCGGTATGAGCGCTGGGGAAGCTGTCTGTGGAGTCAGTCGTCGGCCGCTTTTCATGCACCGTTTGTTTTAGAGCTTCGGTGGCTATGCCGGTTGCAAACAGTGCCTTGGCTCCCTGGATTGCTTCGCTTTTTCCATGGTTATTATCCTGCAGGAGCGACAGTTCGCCTATCGCAATGAACGGCAGAATGCCATCTGATGCGACACTTGAGAAATCCGAAGCCGACCACGCACATCCGGTGCAGAGAAACAAGAGAATGGTCACATAAAGTAGTGTATTCCACTGCGAAATCAACTTCATGTATATAATACCTTTCCAACCAATCATAGCATTTGTCGAAGATTTTCGAGGAGTATCAGATGCGTTCTCTCTTCTCCATAACCGGGTGTGGGTGAAGGAAGTATACATCCAGTATAGCATTTACACACGCAGGCATCTCCCGAACAATAGCGCGCATATTTCTGTGCTCAGGCTTATCAGCCGCGAACCCGTAGGCATCCACTCCGATACGCTTGCTGAGAAAAACCGCGCGGTCGACATGAAATCCCTGGCTCACAATGATTATCTTATCCAACCCGAATATGTGTTTTGCACGGTAGATGGAGTCGTAAGTGCGCCGCCCGGCAAAGTCCATCGCGACATCTTCCGAATGCACACCATGAGCGACGGCATATTCACACATACGCTTCGGTTCATTGTAATGGCTGAACCGATTATCGCCGGACATGAGCAGCTTCTGCACCTTGCCAGCCTTGTAAAGCGCAATAGCCGCATCCACCCGATCCCTGAGCAGTGTAGATAGCTTACCATTCCTATGCACCTTCGCTCCAAGCACCAACGCCACTCTGCACTTCGGCACCGCCTCAACATCCGTATAAACCCATCCCCGAGCCGACGCCGCTACCCAAGCCCGCGCGCCCCCGAGAACTGCAGCCGCAGCCAGCACCAGCGCAGCCGTGGTTCGTATAGGTCTTTTCCACTTCGGATGCTTAGCCATCGGTTTCACTCGCTTCATTTCAACAGCAGATCGCCTTTGACATCTTGGCGATACCAATCTCCCGAGGAACCGCCATTGTCTTTTTGATCAAATCCTACGCTATAGAGAAGATATCCTTGCCCACCCTTGAGCAGTTTGTAATGCAGTGGCTTCCCGAGGCCGAATGGATCGATGGGAATTTTCTTCAGATACCCCGGCATAAGCTGAGACAATCGGGTTGGGTAGCAGCCATAGTTTAGTTTATAACGGCGGAGAGCGACATAGGTCTGAATAAGAGTCAGCTTGGTTTCAGCTTTAGATCGGGCACAGCGTGCTGTTGTTAAATTAGAGTTGCATATTTCTAAAATAGGAGTATTGGGCACACACACTCTTGATGTTTTTTTATAAGGATGTTGCTGCTCACGGGCAGCAGCCTCGTGGTAATCCTGAATAGCAATCAGTATAGCTGTCTTGTTAGCGAAAGCGAATCGGGCGTTGGTACAAACGAAACCGGCTCGATCAGCCAGACTCGGATTGGATTTAGAAGATAAACAGAATGTATCTTGCTGCCAATATCCTGGATTCATGATCTGTTTACGGTCGCTGCTCTTGGTAAAAATCTCTTTCCACTCCTCTGTGCTCATTCTGCCATCTTCCAAGACAACCTCACTGTAAGGCCACCGCTTTTTCTGTATTCTCACCAGCCGTGACGCAACGTGATTGAGTTCTTCGGAATCGAGTTTATCGATTACTCCCGGAAAATCCTTAGTACAGATCATCTCGACAGCAACTCCTACCAAGTCAGTAATCAACCCTCCTCCACGCGGCAGAGTAACGCCCAACTCAACTCCATCTAGAAACGAGTCTGCTGCTTTGATAGGCTTGTTTATGGTTTTATAATAAAGTGCCTCTCCCGACAATGTGCGAGCCATCTCTCGTATCCTAGCATAACTTGGAAAATCTCTATCTGAAAATGATCGCCAGCATGGGTGCATGTATGGCTTATTCAGCCCACAGCGCAGGATTTTGAACGCTGGGGTGTTATCACGCACAAAAGACTCATACTCGGGAATTGTCCAGGAATTCATCGGGCGAGTTTGGGAGTAAGGCCCGAGGTGATTTATGCTATTGACCATCTCTCCAGCCCTGACAAAATCATCCCAACCATTGCTCTTAGGTACGCCATGCCGGGGAATGTTGATTTGTGGTGGGCGATTGTTGTAATAGAGCAATGCGGTCAGCGCCGCCATTATCAAAAACAATGTCCCGACAATCGACCCGCAGACAAGCCATCTTGATCGTGATTCTGAACACTCGTTCACGTACGCACCTTAGGGGTTAATTAACTATTATTCGCCGCTGGGCGATTGGATTCCTTTACCGGCGGTGAGTATATAGTCACTCCCATCTCAAAACAAAAAAGGCCGGAGCGCATAGCACCCCGGCCTTTGTAACTTCTAATGTAACTTATCTCTTGACGCTGTAGAAAGCACCCATTCCGGCGTAGCGGGCTACTTCGCCCAGGTCCTCTTCGATGCGGAGGAGTTGGTTGTATTTAGCTACGCGCTCGCTGCGGGCGGGGGCACCGGTCTTGATCTGCCCGGCGTTGGTGGCTACTACCAGGTCGGCAATGAAGGTGTCCTCTGTCTCACCACTGCGATGGCTCACGATAGCAGTCATGTTGTTCTTCTTCGCAAGCTCGATGGTGTCCAAAGTCTCAGTGAGTGAACCGATCTGGTTGACCTTGATCAGAATAGCGTTCGCAGCGCCGAGTTCGATACCCTTCTTCAGGCGCTCGACGTTGGTCACGAACAGGTCGTCGCCGACGAGCTGCACGCGGTCACCGATGCGCTTGTTAAGTTCTACCCAACCGTCCCAGTCGTCCTCACTCATACCGTCTTCGATCGATATGATCGGATACTTGTTGACCAGGTTCTCCCAATAAGTGACCATCTCAGCGGTGGTGCGCTTTACGCCTTCGCCTTCAAACTCGTAAACGCCGTCCTTATACATTTCTGTGGCGGCGCAGTCGAGAGCGATCATAAACTGCTCACCCGGCTTGTAACCGGCGTTGGTGATGGCTTCGAGGATAACCTCAATGGTCTCTTCGGAAGTGTTCAGGTTGGGAGCGAAGCCGCCTTCGTCACCGATAGCGGTGGACAGGCCCTTGCTCTTGAGCACTTTAGCCAGGTTATGGTAAACTTCAGCGCACATTCTGAGCGCATCAGCCCAGCAGCATGCGCCAACCGGCATGACCATGAACTCCTGAATGTCCACTGTATTGTCAGCGTGCTTGCCGCCGTTGAGGATGTTCATCATTGGAACGGGCAGGTCCTTGGCGTTCACGCCGCCGAGATAGCGGTAAAGCGGAAGGCCAAGGGTCTCCGATGCGGCTTTTGCAGCAGCAAGGCTGACGCCCAGGATCGCGTTAGCGCCCAGCTTGGACTTGTTCTCGGTGCCGTCGAGATCGAGCATTGCCTGGTCGATGGCAGCCTGCTCGGTTACGGGGTAGTTGATCAACTCAGGGGCGATCAGCTCGTTCACGTTGTGAACTGCGTTCTGCACGCCCTTGCCCATGTAGCGGGTCTTGTCGCCGTCTCTCATCTCCAACGCTTCATGAGCGCCTGTAGATGCGCCTGACGGTACCGCCGCCCGGCCAACCGTTCCATCTTCCAGGTAGACTTCCACTTCAACTGTCGGGTTGCCGCGGGAGTCAAGAATCTCTCTTGCAATGACTTCTTCGATATACATGGTCTTTCACCTCAATCGTTAAGCTCTGCGCTGTCGGCAGCTTGCCAAAAACCTTACAATTATAACACAGGCAGGCGATACAGGGAATAGCTACCGAGCGGCGCATTCCACAGTTCTTGCCTATCCCGCATCGCGTTAACATACCCCACACCAGGCAGGATTTGAACCCGGCAGCCTGCTGAAGTTTGACTTGCCTTCGTGTGACGTGCTAATCTTGTTCGGGTTTTATGGTAGTAGCATTGTATGGCGTGAGCTTACGCCCAACACCGGTTTTATTAATGTGGAATTATTGAGGTAACTTTCTTGATCCCGTGCGTTTCAAAAACGCGGACATTTGCTCGCAATTATCGTTCTCTGCTGGCTTTGGGAGTTTCGGCGCTGCTTGCAGAGTTGGGTTATGCAATTTTAAACCTCTCTGCTCTACCGATGTATGTGAAGTTCAACCTCAATCGAGGGGCGGAGTGGGGGATTATCCTCAGCACATTCCTGCTTGCGGAGGCTTTGATCAGGCCACCTGCGGGGATGTTGGGAGACCGCATCGGGCGTAAGGCGCTTATGCTCGCGGGGCCTGCAATTACGGCTGTCACGGCATATCTCACGATCAAGTGCCACGGTCCATACGTACTACTCGGCTTAATGGCGCTCAGGGCTATTGATGGGCTCGGCAGTGGCGCACTCTGGACCAGCGCGTTCGCGGCTGTGGGCGATATAGTGGGTGAGAAAAACCGTACGGCGGCGATGAGTGTGCTCAACGTCACATATATGGGCGGCCTTGCCCTTGGCTTTGTGGCTGGCGGCGCGGCGAACGAAATTTTCGGCACCCTTACTGCATCGTTCTACCTTGTATCTGTACTGCTGGTGCTCTCGTTCCTCACCATGCTGATATTCATCCCGTCGAACCTGGGCAAAGGTAAACATGCAGAACCGATACATGGGGAGCCACTGGAACTGCCGATCCTGGAAGAACCTTCGGAGTTTAAGTTTGCTCATGTTTGGCGCAGCTTCCGTGAGGTGCCGGATATGGTGGTGCTGGCCCTGGTCACATTCTTTGGCATGGGTCTGCTTACTCCTATTGTAAAACTGTATGCCGTCGAACACCTGGGAATGACGGAAACCCAGTTCGGGTTGCTGGTAGCCCCTGTCGCCGGAGCGATGGGCATATTTGCAGTGCCTCTGGGCAGGATGGGTGACAAATACGGTAAATGCAGGGCTGTTGCCTGGGGAATACTGGGCAGCGCGGTGGCTATGTGGATTGTTGCGCTATTTAGAAGTGTGATCCTGGCTGGTGTCGGCGCTGTGGTAATCGGGCTCGGCTTTACGGTGGCATTTCCTGCGTGGAACGCCCTGGTTATATCGATAACGTCATCCGAACGGCGCGGTGAGGTTCTCGGAGCCGTAGGCCTGGTGCAAGGATTAGCCGCGATTGTGGGCGCAAGCCTGGGGGCGTTTGTTTATTCCAGCGACATCCTGAGCTTCCCACGTTTGGGAGTGGTCAATTATAACGTGCCATTCTGGATCAGTGCGATTTTGTTGTCCGTTGCCGCTGTGATTACATTCACGTGGGTCTGCGGGCGGCGCTGTTATGTTGATCCTGCGCACAGTGTCACCGATCTCCAGCGCAAGTGGGTAGTTATCGCGGCGATTACAGGGTTTATGGTGATGATCGCATGGATCGGTTTTAGGTATACGACGCCGGTGTCGCCGGACAGGGTCGCTTGGGAGTGGGTGCAGCAAGCGGTTAGAGGCAGGCCCCATCTGGCAATGAAGTATGCGACGCAGGAGTTTGAAGACGGCTGCAGGGGCGAAGAGCAGACCGCGCGCGTGTCTCGCATTTATAACCGCTGGAGAACCAAAGACCAGGCCAGGTATACTGTGCTGAACATCGCGTCGCAATCTGATGGCCACGCTATGGTACCTGTGAAGTTCGTGTTTCCTGATAAGCGGGTGGTAATCCAGGATATCTCGCTCATCAAAGGTCGCAGGGGTGAATGGAAAGTCTGCAGCGTGCATTCACGTAATAGCAACAACTGAAAAGTTGTTGCCGTGAGCAGGGCAACTGTGGTATAATTTATGCTACCTGCGGGTCGGTTTGATCAAGCCTTATCGGGCATAGAGCCGGGGCCGCTTCCCGGTTGCCCGCTGTGTATCAGCAGGTATCCAGCATACGATAGTGCATCGGCTGTACGTGTGCATGCCGAATCTAATCTAATTACAGGAAACATCGCGGAGGATTCAAGTGGCTGAGAAAGGTAAGCTTAGTAAGACCGCTAGAGCTTCAACCCATTTTGCCAAGGGCGAGCAGCAAGCCGTTGTTGAGAACGATAGCTCTCGCGGAAAAGTGTTTGTAGAGGTAAAGAAGCTCCTCACTGAGGCCGGTATCGGCTTCCAGAACCTGAGTTCGAGCCATCCCATCATCGTCAACAAGGGCAGCTTTGACGGCGCTCTGACGGTGGTCAAGGGTGCGCTGGTTGATGGCGACGGTAGTCGCTATAAGGTTGAGAAGGAAGAGCCCGGCCAGGCCGTTCTTGTGGAGAACACCAACAAAGAACCCGGAAGAATGGTCATCAAAGAGAGCCCGTTCGCCTGGTATGCAGCAGGTTAAGGTTGATCTGCTTTAGTTATAATGGCCTGTCCTTAAGGACGGGCCATTTGCTTTTGTGGGTATTACTCTCTCTATAACTCCCCAAATGTGCCACGGCGGGTATATTCCATCTGCAACCCAAATACAATGCAGGAGGAATGTACATGGCTGAACAAAAGTTGAACGGCAAGAAAGTTGCGATTCTTGTGGCGGATAACTTCGAACAGGTAGAGATGACCGGCCCACGCAAGGCGCTTGAAGAAGCTGGAGCACAGACACTTATCGTGTCACCCGCGAAGGGCGAGGTGCAGGGTGTGAATCACGATGTGAAAGCTGATAAATTTCACGTTGACATCCCACTCGACCAAGCCAGAGCCGCAGACTTTGATGCGCTGTTGTTGCCCGGCGGCGCATTGAACCCCGACCAACTCAGAATTATGGATAAGGCAAAGCAATTTGTATCCGAATTCGATGAGGAGGGTAAGCCTATTGCGGTAATCTGCCATGGTGCTTGGACTCTGGTGTCGGCGGGGTTGGTGCGTGGGCGGACTCTCACCAGTTGGCCGAGTATTCAGGATGATGTCAAGAACGCAGGCGGTAACTGGGTGGACCAGGAAGTTGTGGTGGACGACAACTGGGTTTCCAGCCGCAAGCCTGATGATATCCCGGCATTCAATGAGAAGATGGTCCAGTTATTTATGGAAGGCAAGAAATCGGCGAAGAAAGCTACGCATGCTCAGGCAATGTAATGAAATTGGGGATAGGGATAGTCTTAACGCTGCTCTCCTATCCCCCGCTGTTCTACTTGCTGTTTGTCCGGCCGAGGGTGGCGTGGAGTTCGCGAGCAAGCCTAGCTGCATCATCATTAGCCCAGAAGTGCACGTAGAACAGGTGCGGCTGGTCTGCTAGCCAGTGGTTGTGCAGTGCCGTAACCTGAATGCGTTTGTCGCGGAGCGACCGAATCACCGGATTTACTTCTTTGGCGATCAGAACGATCTCTCCGGTCACTGCTGCTCTCCCGCCACCTGTGGGCTGGAACGAAAACTCATGCTCTAAACCCATTGTGGAGGGCATTGCGATGCCACTCATTTTAATCTTCTCGCGCCGAGCTACGCTTATGTCGTACACCCCACCGATCCACTCGCCCTTCTCGCCGAATATCTTATCGATCTGGCGGGTATCGATGCCAGATCCTGTGTTGGATTGGTTTCCTGATGTTCCGAGAGGTGTGGAACTACCGGCAAATATATATCGAAGTGCGGACGCTACAGCGGCAGGCTGCCCGGAGCCCATAAAGTGAATATATATTATTCTTGGCTGGATAGCGAGCAGATGGCTGTGTATTGCCGAGACGGTATAGCCGCGCAACAACAATCTGGATACAACGGAATCCACCTCGTTTTCCACCAGTGCAATCTCGCCGTCGACTATAGTCCGTCCCTTGCTCTGCATAAAACGCAGATCGGTCTCATCAAAAGATGGTCTTATCGGAATCCCGTGCACAATCACGTTCAAATCGGTGCGAGGAAGGTCGATCTCCATTACTCCGCCGGGAAGCATTTTTCCTGATGTTCCGAGAGCTTGTTCTATAGGCCGCCAACGAGCAGGGGGACGCTTGCTTTGAGCAAAGGATGTGCTGCATAACAACAGCAAAGTGATAGCTGTCACTGCCAGTCCGGTTGCGGCGGCGCGGAGTCGGCAGGTTGGGTTGATTGAAAGCCTCAGACTCATAAGTTCCACCTCACGATATTTGAGATAGCTTTTCCGCCCAGGAGATATCCGAAACATGAGGTTATCGCTGCTCTGGTGGCACGGCGATTTCAGAGTATGTCTGCACACCGCACAGGTTTGGTGGGAGGATGCCACGTTCGCAATAAATGGGACGTATGAGCGTCCTGAGGGCCGGAAGTTGGCGTGCAAACACCAATGCGGCAACGATTGCGGCTGCGCCTCCGAGGAATACTGTGTGCGGTGCGCCGATTCGGTTTGCCAGTGCTCCGCCTGCCAGGCTTCCGAATGGGGCCATGCCCAGGAATGCCACGGTATAAAAGCTCATTACGCGCCCGCGAATGTTGTCATCGACTATTGTCTGAAGTATTGTGTTGCATGATGCCATCTGGGTGATCATCCCGAAGCCTGTGGCAATAAGAAAAATGATTGAGGTCCACAACGTGCGTGAGAATGAGAACGCGATCAGCCCCAACCCCAATATACCTGCCGCCAGAGGTATCCATTTTCCAAGTCCGAGCACGCTTTTTCGTGACGCCAGGAAAACGGCGCCGCTAAGGGCACCCAATCCACTTGCTGCAGTAAGAAAACCCAGTATGCTTGCGCCACCACCGATGATCTTGGTAGCAAAAATTGGCATCAGCACTGTGTAGGGTACGCTTACGAAGCTGATTATGGCAAGCAAGAGGATTATAGCCCGGACAGGTGGGAATCCGAATGTGAATTTCAATCCTTCTCTTAACTGCCGGAGTACAGCAGGGTGTGGTCCCTCTGCCGTTGTCGCAGTCACTGTCATTGCAAGAAGCGCGGCGATGACAGCCAGGTAGCTCACGGCATCGATCATGAAGCAGAAACCTTCGCCCACTGCAGCGATAAGTACACCGGCTATAGCCGGCCCGATTAAGCGAGCGGAGTTGAACATTGATGAGTTGAGCGCAATAGCGTTAGGCAGGTCTTCGCGGTCTTCTATCATACTGACTATGAACGCCTGACGTGTGGGCATGTCAAAGCCATTCACAAAGCCGAGGATCACACTGACAACAATGATATGCCAGACCTGGATTATTCCTGTGAGCACGAGGATGGTGAGAGTAGTGGACCCTAGCAGGAACAGAGCCTGAGTGATGAGAAGTATGCGGTGCTTGTTCCATCGGTCCACAAGCACTCCCGCGAATGGGGCCAGCAGGAAAGTGGCAATCTGACCGGCAAACCCCACCAATCCAAGCAGCAGTGCGGAGTTAGTAAGCCTGTAGACGAGCCATCCCACGGTAACCGATGTTATCCATGTGCCGATCAGCGACAACCCCTGTCCCATAAAGAACAAACGGTAGTTTCTGTGCCGTAGTGCCCGGAATACATCGCGTAGGTTAAGCCGGTTTTGCGGATTGAGTTCGTCTGCGCTCATCTTACCTGTTGACACGTCCATATTCGCATCTGGAAATAGAATGCCCAAAAACTTTGATTGAGCAACCATTTTCAGAAGACTGAAGACGCTACCAGGTTTCGGGCAGTTCGATGGTATCGGATATAGTCTTAGGTGGGTGCAGGTTCATTTCTACAGCTACTGTGGTACCATCCGGACCTGTCGCCAGATAAACTTTATCTGCAAGCACGATCATCGCCTTGTAGCCCATACCCAACGAAGCGGCTGTGGTGTATCCCCTTGTAAGCGCGACTTCGGGCAGATTTATGGCATCAATGCCATGGCCTTGGTCGGACATGACAAATGTCAAACCGTTACTCGCACGGTGCAG
>JAJFTD010000047.1 GCA_021373255.1 bacterium | reverse complement strand
GACGACGCCCCGGGTATGAGCCGGGTCCTCTAACCAACTGAGGTACTCCGCCACAGCAAGAACATTCTATCAGATATTACACTCTGCGTCAATGATTTTGCCAAGCATAATGTTGAGCTGGCTCGAAAGAGCGAGAAGACGTACGGATCAGCCTGCCGCGTTCGCCATAGATTCTCTCTCAGCAGTCACAAACTCAGGGTTAGTCTCTTGGAATACGGGCAAATAATCTCGCCATATTAAGTTGCGTGACCCATTTACGAACTTCGTGAAGCTGATAAACGGCACATACTTCGGTTTCCTCGGGGTGTGCAGTAAAGGATGTCCGAACTGGGCAAGGGTCTTGTCACTCTTCTTTGAGTTGCATTTCTTGCAACAGGCCACCAGATTATCCCAGGTGTTTTTTCCTCCGAGACGCTTGGGGATGACGTGGTCAACCGTCAGGTCGGTACCCCTGTAGCCGCAGTATTGGCATGTGTGATTATCTCGCGCAAGCACACTTCGCCGTGACAACTTAAGCTGCGGCGTCGGCCGCCTCACGTGATTCCTCAGCCTTACCACCGACGGTGCAGTATATATGCTGGACACCGTGTGGAACGAATGGCCGTCCTCGTGCAGGACATCTACTTTTCCCAGGAAGACGAGTGCAATCGCACGTCTCATGTTGCAGATGTTCAGAGGTTCATAATCGCTATTCAATACTAGTACTTCTTGGCTCATAGCACCACCAGATACAGAAAAAGCCCACTATGACACAATATCACAGTGGGCTTACTCGTAATAATTGACTCTGCGGGTCGTGTTGGCATTGGTAGTCCAGGCACATGCCATCTTCCAGCATGCGCAGACTGTGTGCCCTGGATCCGCCGGCCAGGTGAGTTATTCGCGAACAGGTTATTACCGTTCGAACTTCCATCACGCACACGCCTTTCAAAGCCGCTCTGTGGGCAGCTTTATACCAACATTCTTATTCTACCAACACATCTTGCTCGATGTCAACCAGCTTCTCGCGTAACTATTTCACCAGCATTAGTCTCATTTTTTACATTACATGATATACTACCTGGTATAGATAGGCCCTAGCGTCAGGTATTGTACATTTCAGTGTTCCTAGCAGGTTTGGCAGGATCTGTAGAGGAGGCGGGAAGATGTCAGTTGTTGATGCATCCATGACGCGCGAGGTAATCAGGGATATATCCAAGCGACCGCTGGATCTGAGCGGCCTGGATGTCCATGTATCGCGCGGTGTCGTCTATCTTCACGGGCGGCTAGATAAGATCAGGGGCTATTACGACGATACAAATCTCCACCAGGAATTAATGTCTATCGTTAAGCTCCTAAAACAAAGGCCAGGCATTCGTGATGTAGTCTGTGAGGTGGAACTGGCAGGTTCACACATAATCGAAAACACAGCCCCACGAGCAAAACGCTTCGCATATTAACGCGTAAGCGGGAGACTTTTTAGTCGCTATAACGCGAAAATGGGACGAAGAGATAACGCAGGTTGTTTCGGGAAGCCCTCTTCCCGAAACCTCCGAACGCACTATGTCGCGTTCCCAGAATCACTGAAGAGATGAATAAATTGAAACGCTGAAGGGCTGACGCCGGTCACGTCGTTTTCCCTTCAGCGTCTCAGCCTATTTATTAACCAAAAACTTCCTTCACTGCCTCAAGATAGGCCATGCCATTCACCGCATCCGGCTCAATGTAACTTCCCTCAGTCCATTCATTCCATGAGTTTATATTCAAAATGTTGTGGCTGCACTGCTCGTCGATGAACGACTTGACTCTCTGTAGCGCCTGCTTGAATGCCTGCGGTGTATTACCGATGATCATCGGAGTAAAAGGATATCCGATGTTTGAGTAAATATCAGATTGGCATGTTCTTGGGCTGGAATCCCAACCCATTGTGATGTTGGGATAATAGGGCAAGCCGATTTTCTCGCCAGCGGTTTTACAGTATTGGAAATAGCATTCTTCAGTTACTTTGTAATCCGTCGTAGGATAGTGCTCCAGCCCACCGTGATGGACCCACACATACGATGTGCCGCTGTCAAAACCGATGGCAGAGAGAACATCGGCGTGGTTTTCGATGACCTCTTCCGATGGGAGAACTACATTTCCAAAAATAACTGCGTTCAAGTGCAAATCCGGAAAACCAGCAGCCTTTACTTTCTCTCTGAATGCCTGCATTGCCTGGTGAGCCTGCTCAAGCCCACCCAGCCCACGAATCAAAGAAGTTAAGTCATATATGGAGAAGTAGGGGCAGCCGTCTATTGCCCAATACGATGGGTGCTTGAAATACTTTTCGACTATCATGCTGCTGATACGGTCAAAAGCATCCGGGCCAACCTCACCAGGGTAAAGCAACTTAGGTTCTTGATTAGCCTTGGCAGGATGTATGTCTTGCCAGGCATGGTTTGCCCACATCAGGCAGAACTTTAGCCTGTCGTTGTTTGGCGCATTCAAATATCCCCGGTCGAGGCATCCGTTCAAGAATGGCCCATTCTCGTAGTGGTACCAATCGAATATAAAGTGATTGATGCCATGATCTGCGGCGGCATCTATTTTCTTTGCAAAGACTGTCGGATCGGACTCATCCTCATAACCCCACAGAGGGACCTTCGGCTGCTGATGTCCGGGAAACTTAGGCTCACCCCGCTTAACCAACTCCCATTCAGTCCAGCCTTTACCATGCACAGCTTCATTTCGAGAGTCAACATGATAGTTTGGAAAATAGTAGACTCCTACTTGATATTGTCTTCCCATTTCAACTCCATTCCTTTATATATAGCAACCGGACTATTCTTCTGCGTTTGCTTGTGCAAAGAACCCGTGCACTGCTTCTGCTGCGGCTCTGTGCATTGTGGGGGCTGCGGCTAGCTCCTCGATGGATGCATTTCTGATCTTTTCGATGGTTCCAAAGTGCTTGATCAGCGCCTTGCGCCTTGCCGCGCCTATGCCTGGGATCTGGTTCAAGGTCGATGCCCTCATGGTCTTGCCGCGCAGGTTGCGGTGATATGTGATGGCGAAGCGGTGTGCTTCATCACGGATGCGCTGGATTACATACAAGCCTCTTGAGTGGCGAGGGAGAATGATCGGGTCCATTCGTCCGGGCTTGTAGATTTCCTCGTTCTGCTTCGCCAGGCCGATTATCGCCGTTTTCTCGAATGTATCTCCCAAGTCCCCGTCTTCAGACTGCAGCGCCTGCGACTTAACAGCCGTAATCACTTCCAACGCCGCATTGAGCTGGCCCTTGCCTCCATCAATCAAGATCATATCGGGCAATTCTCTGAATGCTTCACTGTGCCTGAGTGAGCCCGTGAGCCTGCGAGTGAGGACTTCCTTCATCGATGCATAGTCATCCGGCTGACCGTCAGGACGTTTTATCTTAAACTTCCGATAATGCGCCTTTTTCGGCTGACCGTTCTCGAACACTACCAGTGATGCCACAGTGAAGTGCCCTTGAATATTGGAGATGTCGTAAGCCTCGATTCTTCGCGGCAGAGTGGGGGAGCCTATCGCCTGCTGCAAGGTACCCAACTCTTCAGCCACACGATTTTCATCGGTTGCCATCTTCAGCTTGATCTGCTTCAATACCAGGTCAGCGTTCTTTTTCGCCATATCCACGAGTTGCTTACGCTCACCACGCTTAGGACTGTGAATCGTGACTCTTGTCCCACGCTTCTGCTTGAGCCAACTCTCGATGATATCCATTTCGTCGATATCCGCGTTCAACAGCACTTCCCTCGGCACATAAGGCGCAGTATCGTAATATTGCTTGATAAACTCTGTGAGGCTGTCGGAGAGGTCATCGGTGGACGCATTCTCCAGCATGAAGTGCTCCTGCCCGATGAGCTTCCCGCCGCGTATAAAGAACATCTCAGCGCAGGTGTTGCCGTTGTCGGTAACCAGTGCTATAACGTCCTGATCTTCCAACGCTTTGGTAACTACCTTCTGCCGCGCCACCAACGTTTGGATAGCCTGCACCTGGTCCCGCAGTCGCGCGGCTCGCTCGAACTCCAGGTTCTCAGCAGCTTCTTCCATCTGCTGCAAGAGCCTGTCAACCAGTTGCTCGTTGCGACCGGAGAGGAACTGCATCACGTCCTCGATCACGGCCATGTAGTCTTCCTTGCTGATCTTGCCCGCGCAGACTCCTGTGCATTGGTTGATGTGATAATACATGCACGCCTTGCCCTTGGACTGCTCCGGGTGCCTGTAGCCGCACGGAATTCTGAACACCCGCCGGATCAACCGCAGCGTTTCACGCACCGCCTCTGAGTCCGTATATGGACCGAAATACTTGTCGGTCTCCTTTGGTGACATACGGAGTTTGCGCATAAAGGCGACCCTGGGCCACTCTTCGCTCAGTGTGACGGCGATGTAGGGGTAGCTCTTGTCATCACGCAGGCGTACGTTATAGTTGGGGTGATGCTTCTTGATGAGGTTGGATTCCAGTATCAGGGCTTCAAGCTCGGTATCGGTTATGATCCAATCCAGATCCGATATCTCGCTTATCATCCTACGGATACGCCGGGTGTGATCCGCGCCCTTCTGGAAATACTGCCTTACCCTGTTTTTGAGAATCTTCGCCTTACCAATGTAGATAATTTGCCCGTCGGCATTTTTCATAAGGTAACACCCGGGCGCGTTAGGCAGGGTAGTTAACTTCTCTCTAACTGTCACAGAATACTTACTTTCTAAGACCGCCCAATCGAGCGAGTCGAGTTCTACGTTCGGCAGAGCCGCCGGCGAGACTTGTTCATCCATCTCCAGCATCACCTCCTTTCCTATTTCCCTTTTAGAATTCTAACACCCCACGCAGTCTGATACAAGCGATCAGGGGGTGTGCTTTCAGAATCGCTCATCTTTCATATCCATTCAGTGCCTCAGCGATTAAGAATACTGTCGATGTAGTCCAAATTGCGACAAACAACCTCCTACTGGGCACATAGTTGAGTATGCAAAGAAGGATGAATGATTGTTAGGAACTAACTCATGAATTAGCTAGCATTATTCACATTAATCGAATACCGCAGGTAGTAATGCGGTATTCAGTCTAGTCTGAATAATGCGGGTTGAGGCCCGCCTGAGCGGGAATGATAATGTAGCAAATGCGCGTAGTCATGGATGACATAAGCGCAACAGTAAAGCCCGCAGTGGTCTTTGTGCAACTTCCGTTTGCGCTGGCCGATAACGGAGTTGGTGGGCAGTGCGGGAGGGGAGCGCAGTCGTGAAAGTCGGTGATCATTACGAGAGCAGTAGAACAGGAAGTCCTGTATTATCGGCATTCTGGGGAGCCATTGTAGCCCTTGTGCTGGCTTATGGCCTGAGTTACTTTCTTACACGTTTTGGAGTGGCGAATATCACGTCACCTGGGAGCACACCCGACCATGGCCCGGCAACTCTTGCCAGGGCGGGAATGAACCTTTGTGCTGTTCAACATACAGTGCTGTCGGCTTCGGGTACCATGCGCGATGCACTAGGAAGCTCGGTCAAAGTTCAGGCAGGTATTCTTCTACCACTCACCTTATGGGCTATTATTCCTGTGATTGCATTGATTGTTGGAGGATATGCCGCCGGAAAGATTCGAGCGGGGAGTAATAGGTGGCTGGCTATCCTTCCTGCGGTTATCGGGGGGATACTATATGCGGGGATACTTGCGCTGGTCAGTGGCCTGTTCAAATGCCATATAGACCCCACATCCCTGCCGTCGATCAAGGCATGGGAGTTCAACCCGCCGGACGTAGCATTCAAACCTGCTGCGGCGAGTGTGTTTTCATCAGCCGCATTGTTCGGTGCGGTGTTTTCAGCGATTGGTGCACATATCGCTGTGCGAGGCACATCAGCCACGCGATACCCGAGCAAATGGTGGGCGTGTGGCAAGAGTGTGGTAGTCGTGGTGCTGGTTATGCAGTTGTTGATGGCTGGGGCGGTGGAGGTCTGGCTGATGTCTGATGTACGCTCCGATAAAGTCGCAGGCTCTGTAGAAACTCACATGGTGAAGATGATGCCAACTATAACGGGAGTCGCCTATACTGTGATGAACGGCTCCACCTTGAGCGCCGGGATTGAGTCCAAGATGGGCAGCGCGGGAGTTAACAAGCCATTCACCGCAAACGCAAATCTCTACACCGGTGTGAAGAAGACCGATCGGGGAACCACTACTCAAACCACCATTCCACACGCGTGGGTAGGTGCTCTGATTGTTTGTCTAGGAGCATTAATATCAGGCGCGCTGGCAGTGCGATGGGGTTCACGTGATGGCTCGGTCCCCACGGGCGCACGGATTGCATTTATACATACTGTTTACCTTACAGCTCTTATATACCTGTGTTCAATTAGCCTGCGGGTAAGTGAATCTCTGGCATCGACTCATATTTCTGTCTCAATGGACATCGGGTGGCTGCTGGCTGCTTCGTTCCTCGGAGTATTCATATCTGCCTTCATAGGGGCATTTATTATGCACAGATTATATGTCATCAGGCGCGGCGGATTTCCGGCCTTATGATCATCAAGAACAACACGCGTTTCAGTATGAGCACCGCGCTCAAGGAGGCAGTGGCGGATTATCCTACGGATGGGTTAATTATCGAGCTCAAATACAGCCCTATGGGTTCCCGCCGCTACATCTCCGGCACGTATTACCGAAGGGCGACCAACTTTGAGAACGGTAAACTGATTCGGTTGAGGATCAACAGAGCCAACCGCTACCCCATTGCTGTGCCCTTCAAGACATCGGACTATGAAAAGAAGAATGTAAAAGGGCAGATTTCGGTATATCAGAAGATGCGCGTGGAGAAGTTCCAAACGCCGGAAGACCTGATCCTGGCCATCTTCTTGCACGAATTCTCCCATTATCTCGATCACATCGAGGGGCTCAACGGTCGCTATAAACAGACCAAAGCCGATAAATTCGCCGTGTCGATGCTGGAAAAGCTGGAAGTTATTGCCAGGAAATGAGCAGCTAATGGAAAGGGGTAATTGACCTTGCCATTCAATAAATTTACCAAGGCTTTAATAGCCATTGCTATCATGGCCATGGCGATCATATCCCCATCTCTTGCGCAACCCAAGCCTGCCAGCACGGGCAGCTTCTCATTCATTCAAATATCTGATGAGCACGTTCCGCGCCGCGGCACTTCAGCCACAATTAAGGAACTTTATAAGCCCAAAAGCATTCTCCTGAAACCTTATGGAGTGACCGCGCCCCCGCCATCGTTTGTGATGAGCACGGGTGACATTACCGATTTTGGCGCTAAGGGCAACTCTTGGGCTGCTTTGATCAAGCTCCACGCCCCGGTGCCGGTACCATATTACTTGGCCCTGGGTAATCACGATCAAACCTGGGGCGCAATAACTCCCGAGTTCACACACTGTTACCGCGCGCCATATTATTCTTTTAACAACTCCGCTATGCACTTCGTGGTGCTAAATTCCACCGGCCTGCAAGATCCTCGCCCCATTATTGCTCCCGAAATGCTGGAGTGGTTAATAAGCGATCTTGGGTTGATTGGGACTGATACCCCCGTATTTGTGATGATCCACCATCCACTGAACAGCAGCGAATATTCCAGTCGATACGAAACCGACCGTTTGTTGGATATGCTTCGCCCATACAACATAGCTGCATTGCTTGTCGGACACGGTCATGTTGCAAAGTATCAGCGCTATTCGGGTGTTGATATGGTGGAAAGTGGCTCAACGTGGAGCGTAAACCCGGGCTACCAGGTGGTATCAATAAATAACGGCATACTGAGCATCGCATACAAACGCCGTGGTCAAAAAGCCGCCGAAACCGCGATGCTGCAAAAGCCCTTAACGCCTGCTAAACGCTATCCCGTTATAGAGATCACCAACCCTATCGAGCGCTCAACCATTACCGGACCTGTAATGGTGAGCTGTACCATTGCAGCAGAGGGCCGAAATATCACATCAGCCTATGTGGAAATTGATGGCAGGGACAAAACCAATCTAGCCCAGGGCGTTGACGGCTGGTCTGCGAGCATACCGACTATAAAACTCACACCTGGCGCTCACTACCTGCGTGTCAGTTTCGTCGATGCCGATGGTGAGGTTTACAACCGCTCGCGCAGCTTCTATGTCGACTTTGGTTTCCCAGTTGTACATTGGCGTGCATTCACGTCAGCAGCCAGCAAGTCTACACCAGCGGTCACAGCGGATTCGGTTTATGTTGGCACCAACGACAACTCTCTCCTTGCCTATTCTCTCAATAACGGTGCAATGCGGTGGGTGTGCCGCACGGGTGGGGCGGTGGCTGGTGAGCCGCTGGTGATCGATGATAGAATTTACGCAGGATGCGAAGACGGCTTTCTGTATTGTGTATCTGCTGCTAGCGGCACCATTCTCTGGCGTTTCGACGCTGGCGATCCCATATATTCTTCGCCCGTTTCCGACGGATCATCCGTATACTTCGGCTGTCGCAGCGGGGCGTTTTACTCCATAGATTCGGTGTGGGGCAGGAGGGAATGGAGATCCACTGCCGCCACCTATAACATCGAGTCCAAGCCGTTTCTGGCAAATGGAAATATCTATTTCGGCGCATGGGACAAATTCGTATACTGCCTGGACGCAACTACCGGTAAGCTCAAGTGGAAGTGTGAGGGTCAAGGCAGCGCCGAGGGCATAGATGCAGCACGCTACAGCCCCGCCGACTGCGGCCCTGTAGTTACCGGAGGCAAAGTCTTTGCCCCTGATCGCAAATACCGAATGTCCATCATCGATGCTTCTACAGGCAAGTTACTCACATTCGTGAACAACATATCAGCCGTAGCGCTCTCCGCCGACACCAGTTACATCTACCTTCGCGGCACCGATAGAAAGCTCAAGAAGATCGAACCCTCCGGCACCGTTCTCTGGTCAGTCGATGTCTCGATGGACGATGTCCCAGCCCCACCAGTGGAATCCGACGGAGTAGTCTACGTATGCTCCAAGCACGGCCTCACTACAGCCGTTTCAGCCACCGACGGCACCATCCTCTGGCACTACCAAGCCACCCCATCTTCCTACGTCCTCTCCAGCATCACCGCATCATCCGGCACCGCCTACATAAACGGCACCGACGGCAGCCTGACAGCCGTGGGGAAGTTATAAATTATGAATTAGGAAGGGATGTGGGTGGCTGAAAGGGTCACGTATTCCCTCGCTCGTTAGAATTGTTAAGCCAATCTCTTAGCAATTTGCCCAGCCCGGACTTTCTTGACCTGCCTCTACCCAAACCTCACAGTAAGCCTGCAAATGCATGATATGTAGGTTAATCTCTAGAAGTAGCCCAACACTTTAGTACCAGGCAATGATCTTGTTGCAGTTTGTCAAACTAGATCATCATTATAGCACTTAATGTGTCGTGTTAATAAGTAATATATACTCATATAATCACAGCTAATTGTATGTTTGCTCTGCTATAATGCATCCACAGATATTCATTTAATAGCAAATAAGGGGGTACGAATATGGCGACATAAAATGATAATGAAGTCAGGATGATCGCTACGAATAAAAAAGGAAGAACTCCTCGTACTATGTTACATTAATGCGGCAAATACTGAGAGTATTGTTAAATGACAAAGCTCAGGGTTGATCCCACTATCGTGAAAGCTGTACAAGCAGATACTTTATTGGAGGTAACACAGAAATGAAACGTCATATAAGTCTTATAATGATTTGTCTTGTTGTGTTGGTAACTTCTTGTCAAGCGGCTGTGCGTCGGGTTTCTGTTAACGGGCCAGGCACTGATAGTGATGATGGCGATAGCTGGAGTAATGCGTATAGCAATATTCAGACAGCTATAGATTATTCATCATCTGGAGATGAGGTTTGGATTCAAGGTTACTCTGATGGTAGTACAGTTTACAATCAAAAGATTGCACTCAAAAATGGCGTGTCTATTAAGGGTGGATATACAGGAATCGGAGAAGATCGTGATCTCGGCGATAATCCAAGCATTATCACGACCATCTCAGGGCTCAATAAGAATGATTGTGTTGTGTATGTTCCAAGTGGTATAAACAGATCAGCCGTTATCGAATACTGTACTATTAGAGACGGCTTTGGCAGGCTGGTTACTAGTAATAGATACGGTGGAGGTATTTATTGTACGAATGCATCACCGACTATTAGCCATTGCAATATTCGCAACAATGCTGCTGACTATGGCGGCGGTATATACGCAGACTCAAGCTCAGCGCCGGACATAGAATACTGTGCGATTACATCCAACTCAACTCCTTTTAATGGTGGCGGCCTTTATATCTATAACGGAACCTGTATCCACAACAATATCTCTTCGAATATTTCAGGCTCAGGTTGCGGAGTCTATATTGCAAGCTATATTGGGGGTATGTTGGTCTTTAGGTATAATACTATCAGTTCGAATACAAAATTTTTTGGTTCTAATAATGGTTGTGGTGGCGGTGTTTATTTATCCGGTAGTACATATATAGACTTTTCTAATAATGATATATCAAATAATTCAGCGTGGGAAGGTGGCGGTATCTTTTCGAGTGGATGCAATATTAGAGACTGCAATGTGACCAATAATACCGCATCAAGACATGGTGGAGGTATATCTATATATATGGGGGTTAACTGCTCTATTTCTGGTTGTGTAATATCTGGAAATAAAGTCAATGATCAATTTTCCCCTTATAGCCAGGATTTTGGCGGCGGTATCTATTCTAATGGTTCTTCATGCACAATTTCAATGTGTGAGATTAGCAACAATAAAACATGGAGGGGTAGTGGTGGAGGAATCTACGACGCAGATAATACATGCGTCATATTTGGAAATAACATAACAGGCAATCAAGCAGGTTATTCTTCTAGCTATGCTGTAGGCTGTGGCGGCGGTATTTATACTGGAGCGTATTCTAGTTCTACTAATAAGATATATTGTAATGTCATTAAGGACAATACTTCCAGAAGTACTGCTGGTGGAGTATATATAGGTGCATTCTCGTCTTCCTCAATATTCGCCAATAATACTGTTGTAAATAATATCGGCGGCCTTGGTGGAGGAACTGCTTGTACAATATACGTAAATCCTTCTTCTGTTCCAGTAGGTTTATACAACAATATTATTGCCAATAACACTGGCATCGGATATGGTCTATATGTCTCTTCTGGATACCCCTACTACTCCTATCGAAACTGCTTCTATAACAATTCCACAGACTATAACATAACGCCAGCTAATGGCACTATCGATACAATCTTTAATGATCCTGGCTTTGACTTGGATGGCTATCACTTGACATCTGATTCTTCCTGTATAGATATGGGCAACGATGTTATAGTAGGCACATCTTGGACCGATATCGACGGACAGCTGCGAAAAGTTGATATTATACCTGGTGATGCACAGGTTGATACTGGAGCGCATGAATACACAAATGCTGCCATACCTATAGATACCATGACTCTTACGGCTGACCCTAAAGCGGGTAAAATCGGGCAGAATGAGTGTGTAACGGTTACTGCTAATATCAAAGATTCTTCGGGTAACAATATCGCAAACAGGAGTGTATATTTCTCCCAGACCGGCGGAAACTTGGTTTCACCAACATTGGGTTATGCTCGTACCGATAGCTCAGGTAATGCTACGGCTGTCATTACACGTTCCTCAGAGGGCAAGGTAACAATAACGGCATATGAATACTGGTCCAGTGCAACTCGGGTGACGCAAACGCTTGATGTATGGTTCTTCGACACAGCAGCTGATGACTGGCCGATGTATATGCACGATGAACGGCATACAGGTATGAGCAAGACTTGGGACATTTCTAGTGAGACGTTGGCAGATCCTGAGTGGGTTGCTGATGTGCCAACTTGTACATATGCTAGGAACCATGCTGATACTCAGTGGTTTGTTGGTAACGCCTGTCATCCCAATCCTGGTTGGACCGTTACCGGCACTGATACCTTCATATTCGAACATCCATTTATTGATTCAAGTCCGGTTGCTGTAGGAAACAAGGTGGTTGTAGGCACATGGGACAATAGTGGTGATTATTTGTCATCTACAGGAAGTGTAAAGGCATTTTATATTGATGGGGCTAATAAAGGACAGTCTGTCTGGTCTCAGGTAACGTATAATCCTTCAATGGGAGGGGTTGCTTCAACTCCATGCATTTTAGACGGTAGAGTTTATGTCGGTACGGCTAACGGATATCTTTACTGTCTCAACTTGTCCGACGGTTCTCAGGTATGGGCACGAGAGACTACAGATCGAAGCGCCACACCGGCAAGCAGCAAAATCTTATCCTCTCCGATTGTGCACAATGGCGTAGTCTATATCACGAATGAAGCATCCAAAGTGTATGCCTTTACTGCAGATGTAAATGGTACGCCTATTGGTAACCCTATCGTGCTGCCCATTGAACAATCCGGCCATGGAGACTATGGAAACGGGGTAACCGATGTCGACCAACAGAATATCTGTGGCGCATCGTCTCCCGCAATTGCTACGGTTGGCTCGAATACCTATCTGCTTATCGGTTGTGACGATGGGTGGCTGTATAGACTAGCAATAAATGCAGATGGGAGTCTCGTGAGTCCAGGAAGTGGTGATCAGCTCTTTATGGGTGGCTGTGTGGAATCCTCACCAAGTGTGTCTGGAAATTATGCTTATGTTGGAGTTAGCGTATTTTATGGAAAAAATATCCGGCGGGTACAAATTGAGCCTTTTGAAGAAGTAACGAGTTGGCAAGTTGGTGATGATAGTGGCCAAGAGACACGTGCATGCGTCAGTCTTGCGTATGACTTTGCCTATGCTGGTGTTGATACTGGGCATGAGTTCTTTAAACTGGATGCTAATGCTACAGGAGAATATCTTGATCAGCTGGCTGTTTTTAGTCATAAATTTATTTTTTCTATGCCAGGTTCACCTACACCACCTACGATAACAAATTTTTTCGTAGGCTCAGCGGCACATACTACTGGTGGCATTGTCTATACGGGTAATGATAATGGACACTTTTATGCTTTAAATGCCGATGACTTAACGCCGATAATATTGGATGGATACTATGATAACACGATCCAAACTCCCGGACATATATGCTCAAGTCCAGCAATCACCTATAACACAGGCGTAGATAATAGTAGATGGGTGTTCATCACCACACGCGCTGATGGTGGGAAGCTCTACGCATTCAAGACTTCCAGATAATCGATATATCTGGTATATCTTCAATCAAACACAGCGTTATCCGATCTCGGATGGCGCTGTGTTTTTTCACTCTTCATCCAGATCAATCTTGAATGTAGCGTTGGCATGGGGTGCTTCCATCCACTCGTCACCTTTCTTGAGAGAGATGACTACTTTCTCGGGTGCGGCGAATGTTTGGCCTTCCTCATCAGTGCCTTTGACGTTGCCGATGAGTGTCAGGAGTTCGTCTTTTTCATCGTAGATGGCTCTGTCCGCGCTGGCGGTGCGCTTGGGTTGTTTGAAGAAAACTCCACCTATAGCTGTGGCGACTTTGTCTTTGTAAAGATATTCAAGGCGCTTGCAGGTGATCATTGTTGGCTCTTTGAGCTTGGCCTTGACATCCTTGGAGTCTTTGTCTTTCTGGGCAGATTTCTCTTGCTCCGTGAGCTTGGGCTTTACGTGCATAACCACGTTGCCCTCCACTATGCTCAACTTTTTCTTGAAATACGCCGAGCCCTTATCTCCACTGATATCGCACTCGGGATCAGTAATGGTGAGGGCTCCGGGAGATACAGCGGACTTTGAGGTCTCGTCATATTCTACCTGATCGGATGCAATCACGGTGTCTCCGTGGGTGAACGACACATTACCTTTCATGAGCGTGGTCTTGTTGTCGCCCCAGTGACTTTTCAACATGTCGGCCTTGCCGATCACTGTGTCCTTTTGCTTGGCTGCCTTTGCAGTAGCCGTTTTAGGCGCCTGTTGTGCAGAAACATTAGCAAACGAAATTGCCATAACCAGTACAGTCACAGCCCCGAGCACCGCCGTAATCTTATTGCGCATTATGACCAGCCTCCCGATTCAACCGCCCCTCGAGTTCAGGCACACTTATTTCCATCCGTACTTTCCACATACTCAGCTCCTTATTGCGGACATCCACAAGGAGCTTATCTGTTGTTACATTGCTCTCTTTACTCTTGAATGTTACCTGTCCAATGCTACGCAGTGTCCCTGTGGAAGAGTTCCAAGTAGCGCCCTTGCCAGTTAACTGCTGGCCGTCCATACCGTCGATCCGCACTCCGCCATATAGCATCAGGTCTTTTCGGTAGGTATCGAACATTGCGCTGTGGGCACGGATATTGAGCACGGGCTTGCCGCCTTCGAGGATCTTGCCGTCGTGGATATTTGTGAGCTTGGCGGTTCCACGTCCGCGGCCAATCTCCACCTTATCTGCTTGCGCGCTCCAAAGTTTCCCCTGGTGTCCGAGCCCGACCATGTAAACGTCCTCCATAGCAAGCACAACAGCAGGGGGACGTGTGGGGTTAAGCGTGCGTGGGCTATACGGCAGGTAGCGTTGGAACGCTATCACGCTGGCGATGAGTATTGCGGCTGCCACTGCGGCAAGCACGAAGTACTTTGGAATCCTGTTATGTCGCATACGCAAAAACTCCCCCAGGCGGATTTAGCCCGGGGGAGATGTGTTTTGTTTTTTCTAGAAAGGCCAATCCGGGGGTGGGATCACACCATCACCACCACCATCATCACCACCATCATCACCACCGGAGTCGCCACCACTGGACGAAGTCATAATAATACTGATAGTGCCGAGATCGGTATTATCCATATCCGTTTGCACCTGAACCGGAATAGGTACAGCGCTCTGTAATGATACCGTGCCTCCATACCATACTGATCTGGTACGGGGATATGTTGTGCTGCTGGCGGTTGATGTATCGATAGAGAACGTTTGTAAACCGCCGAGTACTGGCAGAACCGGCACGTCGTATCCGAGATCAATGGCGAAATAACCATACTTACCGGTTGTTACTGTTCTAGACGGGTTAGCGCCGAATGTAACGCTTACGCCCGAAATTCCCGCGCTGGTATCAGACCGCACGATACGCCCAGTGATAACTGTGTTACATACGCGATAAGCTGGCGCAGGCGGGGTATCACTATCTTCAGAATGGACAACAGTTATTGTTCCAATGTCATTCGTCACACCGTTTCGCACGTCAACAGGTATATCAACTTGCGAAGCTAGATATCTTTGACTTCTGTAGGATATGCCGTATGTCTTGGAGTAACCCGATCCAGCCGCAGATGTGTCTACCTCCAGATACGGTGGCACTTCTGTGCTCCCTGCAGGCATCTTCAACTCGAACTTGCCACTGGCGTCGGTTATATCGATCACACTGACCGTATCCCCGGTCATCGAGACTGTAACGCCTGCAACACCGGGTGAGCCCGTATCGTCGTTTACTACTGTACCAGTGATCGTACGCTGTGTCGTATCAACTGGAGGTGGATTGTTGCCGCCGGAATTGCTTCCACCGGAACTGCTTCCACCGCCACCACCGCCACAGCCAGCCAAAGTGACTGTAGCTGCAAGCGCCACGATCGAGAGATGCGCGAAGAATCTTCTCATTACCAACTTCTCCTCAGTGCTGCCAGGATGACCTGGACAATTATACCCGACCTTGCCACTAATCGGCAAGTACACAAACAAACCTGTAGTTCTACTTGTTTTTGACCGAGCTTTTCTCGTTAATGTTCCTTAGTCAAATAACAGTTCATGTAGTTGAATGGAAATAAATCCCATAATCTCAAGTGTCCTGGAAACCCAAAAGATGTGCAGCCTGCTTGGCTGGTATTGTAGCTGCTTCTATGAGCGCAGGTGCTTTTTCTTTTATCCGGTTTGCTATATCGTCCCGTCGAGCCCATATCTGCGCAATGGCACTTTTGACTGACTCAGCCGAGAGCGAGTGCAGGTCCGGCACACGCAAGCCGTCTTCGCCGGCAATCGAAGCGAACGATGCTACTTTGGGGTCATAAACCAGTGGGACAAAAGGCGTCGCCTCACTGGCTGCGAAAATAAGTGAGTGCAGTCTCATCCCCACCACAAGCCGGCTCCGTGCGATCACTCCTTTGACGACTCTCACATCATCTAAGCCACGAAGCACCACGCCTCCTGTGACGGACTGCGAAACAGCGACATCATCAGGCTCCTGCATAGGCACCATCACCGGCACTGCACCGATTTCCTCACACGCAGCCCTGATGCCTTCAGCAGCGGCTGGTAGCCACTCAGAGTCCTCGCCCCAAGACCGCAGGCACACAGTGATTATATCCTTGCCCTTGACGCCATAATCAACAAGCACTCGATCAGCAGCATCAAGGTCTGGTTTTACAAGAAACGCGGGGTCTGCGACTACCTCCACCGGCTTGTGGACACCTATGTCTTCTAATAATGTCTTGGAGTCGGGATCGCGCACAGTGATTATGTCCATGCCGTTGATGACGCTGGCTACGGACTTGCGGATGCTATCTCTGTTGATCGGCCCGATCCCTTGAGCATAGATCATAGTCTTGCGCCTGAGCAACCGCGCAAGCCGGATGATGAACAGATAATACTGCGCCGAGCGTGCGCTCGTGGCGTCCTGCAGAAGACTTCCACCGCCGCTGATAAACAAATCCGCTCCGGCGATTGCACACAGCAGTTGAGCGGGCTTGTAGCGATGCACTGCCTTGACCCCAGGGTGTTGGGCCATAGTGCGTGCGGGATCAGCGGAGAGCACAGTCACCTCCGCGTCAAGCCCGATCTGCTCGAACGTGGCAAGTATACCAGCCAGCACAGCCTCATCGCCGGTGTTGCCGAACCCATAATATCCCGAGAGAACAATCCGTTTGCGCATAATATCAGCCACGACGCCTGGCGATCAACAGCAGCACCGTTCCCAGCAATCCACCGACCACAGCTCCATTCACGACCCTGAGTACGCTCAGAGCCAGAGGTGTGTGGATGTGACAGAACGTATTAAGTGCGGAAACCAGCCCGATTGAACCGATAACCATAAGCGGCGCAGCCCACGTGCGCCTGCCTCTCAATGCCGATGCGATTCCGAGTATCAACGCCGGGTAACCGATAAGAAATTCTTTTGTCCGGGGTCTTACATAGAGCACTTTGTCCAATATCGACCTGAACTTGAGCTCCAGTGGACTTACGCCAACGCCGGAGTCGTTGCCCGACCTGGCTACCATCACCGCGACCACCGCCAGCACAAACACCATCCCCAACGCCTGCCAGAGCAGTATTGGGTTAGATGATATCTCTCTGATCCGCTTGGTGAACCTTGCCTTCTGAACATCCCATGCCGCGCTGGACCATGCCGTCCTTGCACCGTAGAGCACAGCCAACACCAGCACAGGCATCAGGTGTGCCATCTTCACCCCGGCGAACTGGTCAATGCGAAGCATAAACGTTCTCTGGCTGAGCAGCCCAACTATCAGCATGCCCCCAGCAGCAACAGTAGCCACAGCTACGACGAATCGACCCAGCGTGCGCATTACAGGCAGAGGAGTGGGTTTTGGCAGATCGGGCGTATTGCGAGTGGCGTTCACTGCAGCAAAGGTGGGGAATACCATTGCTGACAGCAACGCGACTGCCTTTTGTCCTGTCACTCCCAGCCACGCCAGTCCAACGCATCCAATCAACAGCGCGAGCGACCACAATACCATCCCAATCGTGCTGAGATCCACCAGCGCCAGAATAAGAAGTAACGCTCCTGCAGCAACTCCCGCGCCTACAATTGCACGCACACCCCTGGAGATAGCGATCTCTTCAGATGGGTGAGCGGAAGTGAGCGTATAGCCCGCCTTCTCAACTGCGCGACCAATAGCTCGCACGTAATCAAAATTATCTACCAACACATTGCTGGATGCAGTGTCATACATCCTGACATATATGATTCTGACGCCGCGCTCACGCACTGCTTTTTGGAATCTGTCAACGATGCTCGGTTCATCAAGCGTCGGCATCTCAGCCTGGGTGATGCTGTGGACTATGATCTGGTTGGCAGGGGTCTTTTGCGCCAGGGTGAACTCACCCTTTTGCTTTGAAAACTCTACGCGCCCGAAGTCCAGATCGTTTTTAGCCAACAGTCTTCCACTGGCCTTCACCGCACCCTTAAACCCGAGCACCTGGTCTCCCTGGAAGATAATTTTCTCCACACCAAGCGTCTTTACATCATGGAAAATTGCACCAATGGAGCGCAGGCTTGCACCTGTATAGTTAAGTAGTCTTGCAACAGGTTCGAGCCCTGCATTACGCGCCGCCTTTACAGCATCTGCCGGAAGCCCGATTGGAAGCTGGTTGATATACGCTGTCGGTATGCTATCACGCAGCATTATATAGCTGAACTGGCTGTCGGGGCTTCCTTTTGGTTTTGCAGGGAGGGGAATCGCGGTGATCTTGCCTCGGAGATTCGGCACAGCCTTTAGCAACTCTGCAGTAAGCTGCACAGCTCCGTTGCCCGGTATTGCGAACTTGCGGTCAGAAACAGGTATAATCAGCCTATCATCAATGGCACTTCCGACTGTTTCTTCATCAATCGCCACACTCGTCGCGCCCGCGTCCTTGAACTTGCGCATCACATCAACCACGCTGTTCCCGGTAGATGCGGCAATGCCCTGCATCTCGCCATAATCCAGGACCATTTGGACGGCCTTGTTCCTTGACTCCACGCGGGCCCTTTGCCCAGCAACATAAAACGAAGCCGCAAGGCCGATGATCAACGCTGCGAGGATGAATATACGTCTACCAATGCTCAATGGACCCCTCCTTGGGGAAACTGCTCGACGTTATTCCCATGTATAGGGACGATGATTGTAGCGCCTGCCGCGCTGCAGAGACTTTCTGCCGCCGAGCAAAAGAATGATTATTATACCTGAGACAAAACCACCTACATGGGCCCAATACGCGACACCACCGCCAAGGGTTCCGCCGCTACCTGCAATATTGGTGAGTTGAATAACAAACCATGCCCCAAGCACGATCATTGCTGGAATATCAACGAACGTCCAAAAGAACCCGAGAAACACCAGCGTTCGCACTGTGTTGCGTGGGAACAAGTAAAGATAAGCTCCCAAAACCCCCGCAATAGCGCCGCTCGCTCCCACCAGCGGAGTCTCGGAGTGCACATTTATCAGCACATGTGACATCGCCGCCGCAACCCCGCACACGAGGTAGAAAATAAAGAACTTGACATGCCCCAGTGCATCCTCGATGTTGTTTCCGAATATCCACAAATAAAGCATATTGCCGCCGATGTGGAGCAGGCCACCGTGCATGAACATCGAAGTAAGCACCGTAAGCCACCTCGGGTTCAGCCCGGTATACGTCACCTGCATCTGCCGTGCCATCCCCTGATACACTACCGGGAAGACTTTAGTTACCGGATGGCCGAACATAAGATACTCAGGTACCAAAGACCAGTTCCACAGAGAGCCGATAGGCCCCATTGCGTGGATACGGTCTATGGCATATATGATAATATTCGCCACTATTAGCCCATAGACAATATAGGGCGTGCTCCTTGATGGGTTGTCATCTGCAAGTGGGATCATAAATCAGCAATCTCCGTGGCTCTACAAGCCCGCACAATTTTACCACAAGCTAGTCGTGATCGGGAAGAGTGCAGCCGATACGCTTGCGACATTCACTCGAGCTATTGCCAGAACCCCTGTAAGCGTGATATAAAATAGGTAGAGTTTATACTAATCCGTTGATCAAAGGGATTTCTATTGCGGAGCGTTATAGGATTTGAAAGTCATAAGGTTCGGGAGTTAGAAAGTCAAAAGGTCATGAAGTCAAAAAAGTTAGGAAATAAATAATGTTCGGGCAGATCTCTGATCTGCGCCGAAAGGGATAAAATGGGATCTCCTGATCCCACCACGTTTTACTCACGAGCATACGTTATGGCATCAGAGATGCCATTTGGCCTTTAGGGCCCGGATCAGAGATCCGGCCCAACTCCATATGTACATTTTAATCCTGCTTTCGCGCTTTCGCCCCTTCGCGTTTTCGCGATTATAAGTCCTCTTGCTTAGGATACTAAACTATACCAGGCGCTTGATCGTGTTTTTATGCCTCTACATGAGGCTTGAGCTGAGGTTGAAATGCAGACTGTCGCAACAAACAAAAAGATTCTTTCAGGAAACGAAGCCATAGCCCACGGCGCATTTGCCGGTGGGGTGGAGGTGGCGTCCGCTTATCCGGGCACCCCAAGTACGGAGATTCTGGAGAACGTGAGTAAGTTCCCCGAAATCTACTGTGAGTGGGCTGTGAACGAGAAAGTTGGGATGGAAGTCGTGATCGGCGCATCGTTCGCCGGGTCCAGATCACTCACGGCGATGAAGCACGTCGGGCTAAACGTGGCAATGGACCCGCTCATGACTTTTGCGTATCTTGGAGCCAATGGTGGAATGGTAGTCATTTCAGCCGATGACCCCGGTATGCACAGCTCGCAGAACGAGCAAGATAATCGCAACGTGGCCAAGTTCGCCAAGATACCTATGCTGGAGCCCTCTGATAGCCAGGAGTGCTACGACATGGTTCAGGCTGCGCTGGACATTTCAGAAGAGTTCAAAACTCCCGTGCTTCTGCGCACCACCACTAGAGTGTCTCACTCTTCAGGTATAGTGGACTTGACCAGCTTTGAGCTTAAGGGCCGCAGCGATAAGAAATACGAAAAGGACATCACAAAAACTGTCCCTGTGCCGCTGTTTGCCCGGCGGATGAGGGTTGTCCTTGATGAAAAGCTGGCTGGCCTGGCTGAATACTCCGAGCACAGTCCAATGCAAAAGCTGGAGCCCGGCAACGGTAAAGTCGGGATTATCACATCCGGCATTAGTTACCAATACGCACGGGAGGCATTCCCCGAGGCATCCATACTCAAGCTCGGAATGACCTTCCCGATTCCAAAGAATATGATTCGCGACTTCGCGGCGTCGGTTGAGAAACTTTACGTGATTGAAGAGGGCGACCCATACCTCGAAGAGCAAATCCTCGCGATGGGCATAAAAATTACCCAGCCCGAGATCAGCCTGCGCATAGGTGAACTCAGCCCTGATCGCATAACCAGGCTTGCCGCTGAAGTCAATAATCAAGAACCGCTCAAGCCCGCGCAAGCTATCGGTGATCTGCCTGCAAGGCCTCCGGTCCTGTGTCCCGGCTGCTCTCACAGAGGCGTTTTCTACGCCCTTAACCGCCTCAAGGCTCTTGTTACGGGTGATATCGGTTGCTACAGTCTTGGCACATTCGCCCCGCTTTCAGCAATGGATACCATTGTGTGCATGGGTGCCAGCATAGGTAATGCTCACGGTCTTGAAAAAGCTAACCAGGGCGGCCGGATTGCCGCAGTTCTCGGTGACAGCACGTTCTTCCATTCCGGAATAACCGGGCTGCTGAATATAGTCTATAATCGTGGCGCGAGCACGATTGTTGTTCTCGACAACCGCACCACAGCCATGACCGGCCACCAGGACAACCCCGGCACAGGCCGCACCCTGATGGGCAAAGAAACTGTAGAGACGCGAGTAGAAGACATCGCCAAGGGTTTAGGCGTGAAACGCGTAAGAGTGATCGATCCCTATAACCTCGACGAGACAATGAATGTCCTAAAGGAAGAACTCGACTCCGACGAACCCTCTGTAGTCGTAGCAAAGCGGCCCTGTGTTCTCGGCGCAAAGATCAAGGTCACCAGACAATTTGATGTCGATTCTGAAGCATGCAAAGCCTGTGGAGCGTGCCTCAAACTCGGATGCCCCGCACTCGAAGTAGCCGACAGCGAAGACACCGACTCCAAACGCCGCAAAGCCCGCATCAACCCCGTCCTCTGCACAGGCTGCGGAATGTGCGTCCAAGTGTGCAAGTTTGATGCGATCAAGGAGATTAAGCTGTAATGAAGAAAGACATTCTAAATATATCCCTAGTCGGCGTTGGTGGGCAGGGCACGCTGCTTGCTAGCGAAATTTTGTGCCATGTGGGGCTGTTGAGCGGTAAAGACGTGAAGAAAAGCGAAGTTCATGGTATGGCCCAGCGCGGTGGCAGTGTTGTCAGCCAGGTTAGGGTGGGGAATAAAGTCCACTCGCCGCTGATCGCTGTTGGTGAGACGGATATACTTATGGCATTTGAAAAGGTCGAGGCGCTTCGTTTCGCCCACTTCCTCGCGCCCGATGGCATTGCTATGGTTAACGACCAAGAGATTCGCCCTGTAACCGTATCCACCGGCCAATCTGAGTGGCCTGAGGATCTGGACGGCAAGCTGCGTTCTACGTTTAGCAAGCTGGAGCTTGTTCCTGCTCTGGATATGGCCCGCGAACTCGGCAACGTGCGAGCTGTGAACGTGGTAATGATCGGTGCCCTTTCCAAGCATCTCGAAATTGTTGATGAAGTGTGGCGAGAGGCGATAACCGCGCTGGTCAAGCCCAGGTTCCTGGAACTCAACTTGAAAGCCTACGAAATTGGCCGCGCTGCTGCGACGCCTGTTCCTGCGTAATAATCTCTTCAGCAAGGTCTTTTTTTTGCACATGTGAAGGACATTTCCTGGTGTGAGGGTAATATCTACAAAACACCAGGAGGACTCACACAAATGGCAGAGGCGAAACAAGGCGACCGCGTTAAGGTCGATTACACAGGTAAGCTGCAGGATGGCACTATATTTGACAGCTCGGATGGCCGTGAACCGTTGGAGTTCACAATCGGTGGGGGACAAGTAATTCCTGACTTTGAGAGTGCTTTAGTTGGAATGAATCCCGGCGACAAAAAGACTGTCCAAATTCCCGCGACCAGAGCGTATGGTGCGCGTCGTGATGATCTGGTGCTTGAAGTAGGCCGTGACCAGTTCCCTGAAGATATCAAACCCGAGGTTGGTGATCAACTCCAGCTTCGCCAACCTGACGGAATGTCCGCAGTGGTCACCGTCACCGAGGCAAATGACCAGAGCGTGACACTGGATGGAAACCACCCTCTAGCAGGCGAAGACCTAACTTTCGATGTGGAGTTGGTTGAAGTAGCTTAAGAAATCCACTGTTACAATAATGAACACAAGGGCAGGATCACATTAAGTATCCCGCCCTTGAAGTTTATGACCTTATAACTTTCAAACCCTATGCAGCAGCTTTCTCGCTGTGAACACTCTCGTGCGCGACCTGTGGTAGGGTTCGTGATCGTGAAACGACTGTGGCAGGCGCGGACGGCATTGTTGGCTTCTGATATTTCACATGAGATACCAGCGTGCGGTCGGAAACAGACTCGCTGTCAGCCAGGTTGTAACCATCGCCGATTATGCAGTCACTGATCTGAGCCCCCTTGCCGATCATGCTCCGGCTGCCCACTACGCTGCGTCGGATTCGTGCGTTTTCCTCAATAGTAGACTCGGAGCCAATTATAGCCCGTTCGCCTAATATCGCACCCCGATGGACAGTCGTGCCTTCACCAATATATACAGGTCCAGCGATTTCCACCGACGGGTCGACTGCAACACGCTCGCCAATCCATATACCCTCACCGATATGGGTAGCTGGTAGGTCGAGCTCTACTTTCCTTGTGAGAGCATCAAAGTGAACACTTCTATACTGCCCAAGGTTTCCTACATCGCACCAATAACCGGGCATGGAGAATCCATAGATCGGTTCGCGATTGTTGAGCATAGCGGGAAAAATCTGCCGGGCGAAATCGCAGGGTTGGTCGTAGGGAATGCAACTCAGCACGTCAGGCTCCAGTATATAAATTCCCGTGTTGACCGTATCCGTAAAAACTTCGCTTGATCGCGGCTTTTCAAGGAATCGGGTTACTTTGCCCGCCTCGTCGTGCTGCACCAGTCCGAACTGGGTCGGCTCATCCACCTGGTAGAGGAGCATGGTTGCTATTGCAGATGCTCTCCGATGACGAGATATTGCAGCCGAAAGGTCGAAATCGGTTACTGCGTCCCCTGATACCACGAGGAAAGTGTCGTCGATCATCTCTCGAACCAGTTTCACTGCTCCCGCGGTTCCCAACGGCTCGTGCTCGACGGAATAACGTATCCTTACCCCCCAGCGCGAACCGTCGCCGAAGTAGTCCATAATATCGCGTGCCAGGTAGGATACGGTGACAATAATATCGCTGATGCCGTGCTTGCTCAGGAGTTCGATTGTGTGTTCCATTACGGGTCGGTCGAACAGCGGAACCATAGGTTTGGGAAAGTCCGTAGTAAGTGGGTGTAGCCTGGTTCCCTTCCCACCCGCCAGGATAATTGCCTGCATAAGGAGTCGCTCCTCTTCTAATATGGCCCGCAAAATTACTGGGTCGCTTGATGGAATTATCGGCTTGATGGGTCTACTACTATACCCACATTATTCCTGATGAGATGGAATACCGCATTAAAACCTGCGGTGTTTCGGGAACTTGTTCCCGAAACAAGAGACGCGCTGTCGCGCTTAAGAGTATTCAGCTAAGGTGAATAATGCGAGTAGATATGGCAGCCTTGCTCTTAGGTTGGGTAAATGATATAATCCCGCGGATGGAGGCATAGAAAAATGCAGAAAATACGGACTTTCTTCTGGCCAGTGGTGATCGCAGTTGCGGTCTTGCTTCTCATATTTAGTGGAGCACTGGTGGCGATGTACACTGACTGGTTGTGGTTCAAGAACCTCGGGTTCGGCACAGTCTTCTCCACAATCATTCTTACAAAATTGAAATTGGGCCTTGTCCTCGGGCTGCTGTTCTTCGCGGTGATATACGGCAACCTCTGGTACGCCCGCAGAATTGCCCCGCCTCCTTCGCCGATGGGGCTGGAGGCTCAACTCATAGAGCGCTTGGGACGCCTGGCTCGCCGCGGAATCGGTGTGGTGATTTTCGGCGCGAGCGTGATCGTGTCATTTATGGTCGGCTTGGAGGCTGCCACGCACTGGGAGCAGTGGCTGAAGTTTGCTAACCCGGTGTCATTTGGCACGACCGACCCTGTGTTCGCGCGGGACATATCATTCTACGTTTTCAAACTGCCGTTCCTTAGCTACATCTATAGTTGGCTGTTTTTCGCGCTTGCAGTTTCCACAATTGCCGCGATTGCCATACACTACGCTGATGAGGCCATAGAGACCTACGCCGGCCGGGTGCAGTTCGCGCCTGGCGTGAAAGCTCATATCGGCGTGCTAATTGCGTTGATGTTCTTCCTCAAGGCATGGGGCTACAGGCTGGCGATGTATAACGTCGTCCTGTCCAGGGGCAGTCTGTTCGATGGCGCCGGTTATGCTGATATGCATGCTCGCGTACCAGTGTTATGGATATTACTGGTAATTGCCATTATTGGCGGCGTGCTGGTGCTGCTCAACATTTCTCGCAGAGGTATCACCCTGGCAGCAACCGGGCTTATCGGCCTTGTCGCAGCCTCGATTCTTATCGGGAGCATCTATCCCGCAATGGTGCAGCAGTTCAGCGTTACCCCGAATGAAAAAGACAAGGAAAGGCCCTACATCAAGCGTGCTATCGCCGCTACACAGCAGGCGTATGGGCTATCTGAAGTGATTGCTAAGCCGTTCTCCGCAGATACGGGCCTGACACCGGATCAGATCTCTGCAAACAATGCAACCATTGAGAATATCAGGCTCTGGGACAAAGATCACTTGCAGGCGGCTTATAATCAGATTCAAACTATCCAGCAATATTACCACTTCAGTGATGTTGATGTGGACCGCTATTGGATCACTGACCCGCAGACAGGTCAGAAGAGCTACAGGCAAGTATGGCTATCGGCTCGCGAACTCGACCAATCGCGCCTGCCGGATAGGTCGCAGACGTGGATCAACCAGCACCTGCAGTATACGCACGGTTATGGATTAGCCATGAGCCCGGTTAATGAGGTCAGCCAGGAAGGCTTACCGAGCTTCCTGGTTTACGATATTCCGCCGAAGACAACTGCTGATATCGCGACAAGTGTGCCGGGAGTATACTTCGGCGAGATGACGGACAACTACGTCTTCAACAAAACAGATGCGGCGGAGTTTGATTATCCAACGGGTGAAGGCAATAAAACCACGAACTACAAAGGCAACAACGGAGTTCCTGTGGGAGGGTTCTTCCGCAAGTTGCTCTTCGCGGCGAGGATGTCCGATCTCAACATCCTGCTCAATCAGAATATCAAGTCCGAGAGCCGGATAATGTTCCGCAGAGAAGTTACGGACAGGATTCAAACCCTGCTCCCATTCTTACAGTTCGATCAAGACCCTTACCTGGTGACTGCCGGCGGCAAGCTCTATTGGATGCGTGACGGCTACACCACGACTGATGCCTATCCATACTCCAAGCACGAGGGCGTGTGGGGCAACGATATCAACTACATCAGGAACTCCGTAAAGGTTGTGGTAGACGCATATACGGGCCATTTGGATGCTTATATTATTGAAAAACCGCTCAAGGACCCCATTATCCGGTCTTATGAGAAGATATTCCCAGGTATTTTTAAGAATATATCGAGTATGCCTGCCGACTTGCGCGACCATACCCGTTACCCGGAGGATCTATTCCGAATTCAAACTATGGTTTATGCCCGCTGGCATTATTCCAAGAAAGACCCGGATGGATTCTATACGAATAGTGACTTCTGGAGAATCCCTGACCGCGCGGACCTTACGGGGATGGATTCTGAGCAGGCTAACCCAATGGAACCCTATTACAACATTATGAAGCTCCCTAACGGCGACAGCGAGGAGTTCATTCTGATGACTCCCTACACCCGCGCCGGTAGGAAGAACATGGTTTCGTGGATATGCGCGAAGTGTGATGAGCCGGACTACGGGCGGCTGGTGTTATACCAGTTCCCTGAGAATAAGAATGTCTACGGTCCTCAGCAGATCGCCGGGCGTGCCACACAAGACACCACCATATCCCAGCAGCTCAGCTTGTGGAACCAGCAGGGCTCCAAGGTCGGCAGCGGGAATCTGTTGGTAATTCCGATAGAATCATCGCTGCTATACGTAATGCCTGTGTATCTGGTCTCGACCAGCACTCAGATCCCCGAACTTAAGCGGGTGATAGTCGCTCTGGGTGATAAACTCTCTATGCAGCCCACACTTGAGCAGGCTTTGGCGGATGTGGTTGGTGGACAAGTTTCTGCACCGGCAGTGGTGGGCAATGCTACCGGGCCTAAAGGTCCTGCGCGTCCCAAAGCCTCGGGAGAAGTTCCTAGTTTGGAGATCACACGCCTGGTAAACAAGGCCGCATCAGAATATGAAAAAGCCGAGCAGGCGCAGAAAAATGGCGACTGGGCCGCCTACGGTGAGCATATCAAGGCAATGAAACAAGCCCTGAACGAACTCAAGGCCAAGTCTCAGTAGACTGATCGAATCAATCTATACTAATCTACGCCGCCCCATCCCCGGGGCGGCTCTTTTTGTCTCTGCATCTCCTCTATTTATAAGCAAGGCTGCCATAAATTTACATTACCCCTTGACAAGCGGCCATGGGTGAGGTAAACTCTCTACATCGTGTTGGAGTCTTCATGGTTGGTTGGTTCCTAATTCACGGCCCTTTTGAGGGAAATTTGGTGGATTATGGAAAGATTATGGAGATCCGGCGGTGTGTTGGTGGTATAAGCGTGGGAGACGCGACAGCCATGTTCGGTGGGTCCTACACTCACAGCCTTGATTCGGCCGGCAGGTTTGTCCTGCCCAAGAAACTCCGTTATGAACTGGGCGAAGAGTTCATCATAACCAGGGGATTGGGCTGTCTGTGTGTGTTTCCTGTCGAGTGGAAAAACAAGCTTGAAGCGCAGCTCAATAGCCTGGGCAGTCCTCTGGAACTGCTGCTGAATCCGCACATAACGCGCCTGCATCGTCATTTCTTTGGCGAGATGGTGACGGCTAGCACGGACAGCCAGTTCAGAGTTATGCTCACGCCTGAGCACAGGCGCTATGCGGGGATCACTGAAGAAGTTGTGATCGTCGGCAGGGGGATGTGCATTGAGCTGTGGTCGCCTGAGGCACTCGCGCAGTACCAGTCTGAAAACGATGGGATAGCAGATTTGATTGCTTCCGGAACGGCGCTGCTTGCTGTGCCAATTAACCGGGGGCTTGGAGAACAGGATGCCGGAATATCACAAACCGGTCCTGCTAGATGAAACCTTATCGCTGCTCAACCCGCGGGAGAGTGGCGTTTTTCTTGATGCAACAGTGGGCGGTGGTGGCCACGCGGCTGAACTGCTCGAGCGCATCGGTCCAGAGGCCATCCTTGTAGGAATTGACCGGGACGCAGAAGCCCTGGAATACACCAGGCAGCGGCTCAAAGATTATGGTGACCGGGTGAAGCTCGTGCAGGGCAATTTTCGCGATCTGCGGGCGATACTCGGTTCGCTTGGTATAAATGAGCTTGATGGGGCAGTGTTTGACCTTGGCGTGTCATCTCATCAACTCAATGCGGACCGTGGGTTCAGTTTTACACGTGACGAAGAGCTGGATATGAGGATGTCGCGGAGTGAAGATATACCGACTGCTGCGGACATTGTGAACTCATACAGCGAGCATGATCTCGCAGATATTATCTGGAGATATGGTGAAGAGCGCTACTCTCGCAGGATTGCACGGGCGATTGTCCAGCGGCGCGGGAGCAAGCCTTTTACGACGACGAAGGACTTGGCGGATGTAATCACCGCTGCGATTCCGGGCAAGCATCGATGGGGAGACATCCATCCAGCTACCCGGTCGTTTCAAGGGATTCGGATAGCCGTTAACAGTGAACTTGAGTCTGTGGAGACAGGAGTTCCAGCGGCGATTGAGATGCTTAAGCCGGGTGGCAGGATTTGTGTTATCAGCTTTCACAGTCTTGAGGACCGGATTATTAAGACAGTTTTTAGACGTTATGCAGGGCGGTGCGAATGCCCGCCTAGGCTTCTGGAATGCGTCTGCGGTGCGCGCAAGATGGTAGAAATCATCACTCGCAAACCAGTTATTCCGGGAGAAGACGAGATTGGGGAGAACCCCAGAAGCAGGAGCGCAAAGCTCCGCTGCGCTGAAAGGCTAGCGTAAACACTTTTTAAGTGCTGGCAGGCACAACTATCGCATTATCCACAGGCGGAGGCAGTGCGATGTCGCGATTTGGCCCGCATAATTCACAAACGCGATAAGACGAGAACGATGCGGGTTTAGGGAGGGTTAAAAGAGAATGGCTGCTGTTGCCCAACGCAGTAATGCTGTGCAGACACCACGTGTAACCCACAGTACCCAGGCGCCGAGGCGGACAAGGTCCAGAAGGCGACCCAACTACAAGTTCAGGAACGCTCTCAAGTGTTTTACGTTCGCCGTGGCGATAGCGATGCTGTTCGGCTGGGTGAGCGTGCATGCGCGCATCACTGTTACGGGCTATAATCGCAGCAGGCTTACTGACCTTTGCCGGGAAGAACGTTTGAAGAACCAGAGGCTCAAGGTTCAGTGGGACTCGCTATCGAGCCCCCACAACGTGGTTGCAGCCGCCGAAAGATCAGGAATGGTCTACGCGGCTCAATATGACTACATCCATGGCCCGCAGGCAGTCGCCAGCGCCGCTCGCTAATCTTGCCCCATAATCGAAGGGAAAGGGATTTTATCGCGAAAGCGCGAAATTCAGAAAGCGCGAAAAGGGAATTGATATCGTTTCTGGAAAAGGGTTTCCCGAAACAACCTAACATAGTGCGTTCGGCGGCTTCGGCATCAGGATGCAAGTAATCAATTACTAATGTTCGGGCAGATCTCTGATCTGCGCCGAAAAGGGCCAAATGGGATCTCCTGATCCCACCACGTTTAGCTTATAGGCACACGTTATGGCATCAGAGATGCCACTTGGCTCATAGGGCCCGGATCAGAGATCCGGCCCAACTTATGTCATTGCCTGTTATCTCTTTGTCCCTTTTCGTATTTTCGTCCTTTCGCGTTTTCGCGATTAAAAAGGTCTTTCGTAAAAGATAAGTAAAAAGTAGTGGGACTAACATATCGTTTCGTAAAGGCGCAGGAGACATGGCATCGCGACAAAGAGGACTTGTTAAGAAGAGAACTACATGGCTCTTCCTCCTGTTTTCGCTGCTTTACGTGGCGGTTGCGGGCAGATTGGTGTATCTGCAGGTCATCAAACGCGACTACTACAAGGCAAAAGCGGAGCGTGTAAGAGAGCGTACTTATCCTGTGCGCGCAACGAGAGGCACAATTTATGACCGCAACGGCCGCGCGCTGGCGGTTAACATCGACACTGCGTCTGTGTTCGCAAACACTCGAGATATTCGTGATATATCGAAAACGTCTGTGCGAGTAGCTGCCCTGCTTGACCAGGACACTAACGTTATCGAAGAAAAACTCAATGGCACACGCCATTTTGTATGGCTTGGACGACAGCTCGATGCGCGCATAGGCGATAGGATATGGAACGAACGCAACAAGCTGCCTGGTGTCGGTATGCAGCGAGATACAAAACGTATCTATCCTGCTGGGGCGCTTGCAGCGCAAATTGTGGGATTCACGAATTATGAAAACCAGGGTGCTGAGGGGCTTGAGAGAGTTCTAAACTCACAGCTACAGGGCAAGAATGGTAAGTTTACTGCTGAACTCGATAGTGAGCGCAGGGTCATACCGGAAACGCGGCATGTTCTCAAAAACGCCGAGGATGGCAGAGATGTATATCTGACCATTGATATGACAATTCAGCACATTACCGAACAGGCGCTGGCTGAGTTGGCTGAAAAGTATCACCCCCGCAGCGCATGTGCAGTTGTAATGGACCCGCGCACCGGCGAGATTTTAGCCCTTGCGAACTATCCAACATACGATCCGAACAATGCTCGCAAGACAAAGAGCGCACTTTGGCGGAACCGTGCTGTTGCTGATCTTTATGAGCCTGGCAGCACACTCAAAACAGTCACTGCTGCTGCTGCTTTGAATGAGGGGATATCTCCTTATCAGGTCATTGCACATTGCACGGGCCGGGAGAAGATAGCTGGAGGCAGAGTGAGCTGCACCTTGCACCACCCATTCCAGAATGGGCACGGTGGAGTGGACATGCTCAAGATGATCCAGCAGTCCTGCAACATAGGTGCCGCACATTTGGCACTCAGGCTGGGTGCGAAGAAGCTTTATTCTTACGAAAAGGCTTTCGGGCTTTTGGATAAGCCTCATGCCGGGTTTGGGTGTGAAGCTGTTGGTTATATGGACAAACCTGACCAGTGGCGGCCGATCAGATTGGCAAATATCGGGTTTGGACAGGGTATGGCTGTGACACCATTGCAGATGACTGGTGTTTACGCCACGATCGCGAACGGCGGTGTTCGTGTGGAGCCGCAGATAGTTCGTGAGATCAAAAACCGCGACGGAACAACCTTTAGGGCCTTCAAACCAGGCAAAGCGACCCGGGTTATATCCAAAGACGCGGCGATGTCCACGATGCGATTGCTCAAGAGTTGTGTGGATGTCGGCACTGGTAAGCCTGGGAAAATTGACGGGCGCACAGTGGCAGGCAAGACCGGCAGTGCTCAGGTAGCAAAGGAAAACGGGCGGGGATACGAAAACGGCACGTTTATCGCTTCGTTTATGGGCTTTGCTCCGGTGATGAGCCCCAGGCTAGTCATAGCGGTGGTGGTAAATCGCCCGCAGGGATCACACTGGGGCGCTACGGTAGCGGCTCCTGTGTTTCGGGAGATAGGCGAAAAATCGCTGTGGTATTTAAAAGTCCCGTCGGACACGCCGTCCAACGAGGAAATGCGCAGGCAAGAAAACGAGCGCAAACGTCTTGCTGATCGAAGTATAAAAGGTTTTGCAGGGTAACAGTTTTGCTCTTCGCCTCTTTTGGGCGAATATTTTCGGCGAAGAGCCGGTATTTGGTCAAGCCGATTGATCGAATACTAGTCAGGGGGGTTGTGTTCGGATGTAACACAAGATGATTGGGCGATTCTTGTGCAGTTCGACGCAACCCCGTTTTTTTTATTTTAGATTGTAGATTGCAGATTGTAGATTTATTGGTTGCCATACGATACATTATTTGACATGCGCACTATCTCTCCCTCACCTTAATCTTCAACAATCTACAATCAGTTGTGCCATTACGGGAGCAAGGACGTTATAATAAGAGATATGTGGTTTTCAGAGCTGAACAAATACCTTAAAGATAGCAGCGTGATCAATACTTCGGATACCGAAGTTGCTGGAATCACCTACGATAGCCACAAGGTTCAGCCTGGCTGGGTGTTTGTGGCGATGGAAGGCGGGTCGTTTGATGGCCACGGTTTCATTAATACAGCACTCGACGCAGGCGCAGTGGCGATTGTAGCTGAGCGTGAAGTGCCCGAGGCTGTGGAGCGCGGTGTGCCATATGTAGTCGTCCCTAATGGCCGTATTGCGATGGGCCAAATCTCCGCGCCGTTCTATGGCTTCCCCTGTAGAAAGATGAAGATGGTAGGGGTTACGGGCACCAGTGGCAAAACCACTGTTACCCATCTGCTTCAATCCATTTTTAGTGCTGCCGGGCTCAAAGCTGGGCTTGTCGGTACTTTGGGAGCTAAGGTAGACAGCGAGTTCATCGAGACAAAGCACACAACGCCGGAGTCCGTGGACCTGCAGGCGATTCTTGCCAAGATGGTGGAAAAGGGCGCGCAGGCTGTTGCTATGGAAGTGAGTTCACACGGGCTATATCAAGGCCGCTCGCTGGGCTGTGAGTTCGACTGTGGCGTGTTCACCAACATCGCTCGCGACCACCTCGATTTCCACAAAACTGTAGAAGCATACCTCGACGCTAAGCTGATACTTTTCCGGGATCACCCGATGACGTCTGAGAAACAGTTTCACGCTGTAATCAACGCCGATGACCCGGCTGCCGAGCAGGTGAAAGCGGCTACCAAAGGTGATGTCATCACGTTCGCTGTAGATTCACCTGCTGATGTCACTGCTGTTGACGCCGTTGTGACTGAAAAATCCGTATCCTTTAATATGCGTTATCAAGGCAAGAGTGTGCCCATCAGAATGAGCATAGGCGGAGCGTTCAATGTATATAATGCCCTCTCCGCTGCTGCCGCGGGTATAGCTTTGGGTTTGGATATGAACACAATCGCCAAGGGGCTAGCCGCCGCGCACGCGGTGCCGGGCAGGTTTGAGTCGGTGGAGTGCGGGCAGGACTTTGGCGTTCTGGTGGATTATGCCCATACACCCGATGAGATCGAAAACGTTCTCAAGACTGCTAAGACCCTTACATCCAAGCGGCTGATAGCGGTCTTTGGCTGCGGGGGTAATCGTGACAAAGGTAAGCGCCCCATTATGGGTAAGTTGGGCGTTGATCTTGCTGATCTTGCGGTCATCACATCCGACAACCCTCGTAAAGAGGAGCCTAAAGCTATTATTGATGACATACTTGCGGGGATTCCCGCTGATGCTATGCCCAGGGTAACAGTGCAGGTAGACCGCAAAGAAGCGATTCGCGAGGCAATCAAGATGGCTGAAAGTGGAGACATCGTCGTGATTGCGGGTAAAGGTCATGAGGACTATCAAATCTTTGCCGATAGGACTATCCATTTCGACGACCGAGAAGTGGCGAGAGAAATCCTTACGGAGCTGAGTTAGATATGCAAGTCATCAAGGTTGAAGAAATCTTAAAGGCCTGCCGTGGCGAGCTATTGTCCGGCGCGCCGGATGTAAAGATCACCGGTGTTAGCACCGATACCCGCACCCTAAAACCGGGCGATCTGTTCTTTGCGCTTACAGGTGAAAGCTCGGATGGGCATAAATTCCTTGCGGACGCTCTTGCCAAAGGCGCTTCGGGGGTTGTTGTGTCCCGAAAGGTTGAGGCCAGGCGTTTGGCGATTCGCGTGGAAGACACGTTAATCGCGCTGGGTGATCTGGCGGCGTATTATCGCTCCAAGTTTAATCCCGTGGTGATCGGTGTCACAGGCAGTGTCGGAAAGACCACCACCAGAGAAATGATCGCAGCTGTAGTCGCGCAGAGGGGACCGGTCCTCAAGAGCGCAGGCAATTTTAACAACGAGATAGGCGTCCCGCTCACTCTCCTCGAACTTGCGCCCAAGCATACTACAGCCGTTGTTGAGATGGCGATGCGTGGGCCGGGGCAGATCGAGTATCTCGCGCGGATGGCTAAGCCCTCAATAGGCGTTATCACCAACATTCACATGTCGCACATCGAACTGCTTGGGAGCATGGATGCTATCGCTGATGCAAAGGGCGAGCTTTTGGACCATCTACCCTCAGATGGCGCCGCCATTCTGAACGCCGATGACGCATATTTCGATTACCTTCGCAGCCGGTCCAACGTCCGTGTAGTCGCATTTGGCGAGAGCATGCAGGCGGATATCAGAGCGGTCTCGGCTGGTTTGGACTCAAAGGGCTGCTGTGCATTTCACGTAAAGACGCCTCGGAATTCGTTTGATGTCCGTGTGCCCGTTCCAGGCGAGCATAACATAAAGGATGCACTTGCCGCGATTGCCGTGGGCGAAGTGTTGGAGATTCCGCACGATTTCATGCGTGATGCCCTGGCGGGGTTCAAGCCACCGGAGAAGAGATCGAATGTAGTTCCGACCCGCAGGGGCGTAGTAGTAATCGATGATACCTATAATGCCAGCCCCGCATCGGTGAACAGCGCCCTGAAGACTCTCGCGATGATGGAGGGTGGTCGAAAGATTGCCGTGTTGGGTGATATGCTAGAGCTCGGCGATCACGCGCTAAATGCACATGTAGACACAGGCCGCGCTGTGAAAGAGGCGGGCTTGGATATGCTCATCGCGGTTGGTGAACTGGGCAAGCTGATTGCACGGGGCGCTATCGATGCCGGAATGCCGGTGAACCTGGTGAGCGAGTATGAGGACAGTTGGCAGGCCGCGCGGGAGATTCCCGCAAAGCTGCGTGAGCGCGACGTGGTGTTGGTAAAGGGTTCGCGCGCAATGAAGATGGAACGAATTGTGGAGGGGTTAATTGCCGCTTGAGTTTGCACTGACCGCGCTGCCGTTTGCCGTGGCGTTTGTTGTATCACTGTTATTCGGTCCCGGCGTGATAGATATGCTAAAACGGCGAAGGATTGGTCAGACCATACAAGCCGATGGGCCGGAGTCACATAAGCCGAAAGCAGGCACTCCCACTATGGGCGGCCTGATAATAATTGCCGGAGTGCTTGTAGGCGCGTTGGTTACCGCTCTTGCTTTGGACAGCCTGGGCCTCTCAATTGCCCCGGAAACAGGCATAGGCCGCGATTTGCTGCCCGTGATCATATTGGCCGTCGCATATGGGCTTCTGGGGATGATTGATGACTACCTCACTATCCACCCAATAAACGGAGTGCGCGGCATTGCAAGCAAGCCAAAAGCTGCTGTGCAGATACTGATTGCTGTTGCATTTGTAATGTGGCTGGCGATTGCCAAGCCGACTGGATTTATGCCGTTACTCTCAGTTGCAGGCGTGCCTATACTTTCGGGTTGGTTGTATTGGATCTTCGCAGTTGTCTTCATCGCTGGTATGGCAAATTTCGTGAACATCACCGATGGCCTGGATGGTCTGGTAGCTGGACTCACAGCCATAGCTGCGCTCACATTCGTTGTGTCAACAATAATGATCCCTGGGACCGGCGCTGCTGCCGATTTAACCATATACGGTCTTATGTCGGCGATATCAGGCGCGTGTGTGGCATTTTTGTGGTTCAATGCCAACCCTGCAAAAGTTTTCATGGGTGATACGGGCGCGCTCGCTATTGGCGCTGCCCTGCCTGCCGTGGCTATACTGACACACCGTGAAATATTGTTAATCATCATCGGCATGGTGTTTATACTCGATGGTCTTTCAACAGCGCTGCAGTGGGCTGTATTCAAATACACCCGCATCAGGACCGGCACCGGCAGGCGCGTGTTCAAGAAGAGCCCGGTCCATCATCACTTCGAGATGAGCGGCTGGCCGGAGCAGACGGTTGTTGTAAGATTTTGGGTTACAGGTATAGTAGCTGCGCTGGTGGCATTCTCTGGCGCGGCATTTAGGATTTGGTAGGTATACGTTGGATTTCAAAGATAAGTCGATAGCGGTTATAGGGATGGCACGAACAGGCCTTGCGGTGGCTGAGGTGATGACCGAACTTGGCGCTCGTGTGGTTTTGTGGGACAAGAAGAGCGAGTCGGAGCTTGGAGATGCACTGGACTCAGCCAGGCGCATCGGCGTCGAGACACGAGTGGGGACTAACGACATCGATCTCACCAGGGTCGATCTCGTTGTTCCAAGCCCTGGCGTCCCGCGCGGAATGGCCGTATTTGCCGAAGCCAAGAAGCGCGGCATTGAGGTAATATCCGAGATAGAGCTGGCCTACAGGCTGTCTAAAGCGCCGATCATAGCCATCACCGGCACCAACGGCAAGACCACTACAACAGTCCTTGCAGGCAGGATAATGCAGGCGGATGGCCGCGAGACTTACATCGCGGGCAACGTGGTAGCAGGTGACATCAGGCTGCCGCTGATTGTAGCCGCGCACAAAGCCTCCGCGAACGGTGTAATAGTCGCTGAGATCAGCACATTCCAGCTAGAATGGATCAGTACATTCAAGCCAAAGGCCGCTGCTTTGCTCAATATCGGCACCGACCACATGGACCGCCACGCCAGCATAGAAGAGTATGCTGGGCTCAAAGCTCGGATCTTTGAGAATCAGACGCCAGATGACTTTGCTGTTATAAACATGGAGAACCCGTTCACGGCGTCAATCGCTCCCAAACTCAAAGGCCATCTACTCCCATTCGCCCGCAAATCCGAGGTAAGCGAGGGCGGATTTGTACGTGGTGATGAGCTGGTTGTGAGGATCAATGGTGTTGAGTCGGTTGTCTGCACACGTTCGGACATCCCACTCCGTGGTGAGCATAACGTCGAGAACATCCTCGCCGCCGCATGTGCCTGCCTTGCACTGGGAGCCAGGCCCGAAAGCGTTGCAAAAGCCGTGCGGGAGTTTAAGCCTGTGGAGCATAGGTTAGAGCCGGTGGGGGTAGTGGATGGCGTTGAGTATATCAACAACTCCATGTGCACCAACGTAGAAGCCGCTGTGCGCTCAGTGGAGGCCATATCCGAGCCTCAGATAGTGATAGCCGGAGGCAAGGACAAGGGCCTGGACTACAAGCCGCTGGGCGAAGCATTCAAGCGAAAGGCTAAGCATGTAGTGCTTATAGGTGTAGATGCAGATATCCTAGAATCCGCCGCCAGAAGTGCAGGCTTCGAAGACATATCCAGAGCCGGTTCACTGCAGGATGCCGTAAAGATCGCCCACACCCTGGCTGTGCCCGGAGATGTAGTCGTGCTGACACCAAGCTGCGCCAGCTTCGATATGTTTACATCATTCGAAGACAGAGGCCAGACATTCAAAAGAGCCGTAAAAGCCCTAGCTGACCGCAGGGTATAAACTAACCCATTTCCTCTCTTGGGGGAGATAAACTATTCCCTCTCCCCTGGCGGGAGAGGGTCAGGGTGAGGGGGAACGTATCTTCGGAGTAATATTGCGCCCTCACCCCAGCCCTCTCCCTCTGGGCGAGGGAGCAGGCTGTACGACGCGTAACGCGTAACAGGAGATACCAATGAGGAAGGAAGCCAAACTTGGGACACCGGATGTCGGTGTGCTCGGAGCAGTAGTCGTGCTGTTGATTGTAGGCGTGGTGATGGTGTTCGATGCCAGCTATGCCAAAACAGGCGACGCTAAGTGGGCTAACTTCGATACCTGGTATATGGCTAAGCGCCAGTTGGTTTATGCAGTAGTCGGGCTTGGGGCAATGGCTTGGGTCTCTACTTTTCGTTTTTCAAGGTTGATCAAAATCACGCTGTCGCTTATCTGCATCTCGATAGTTATGCTTTTCGCGGTTATGATCCCCGGAGTCGGCCATACGGTCAATGGCGCCTACAGGTGGTTTAATCTCGGCCCGATACGCGTGCAGCCGTCGGAGATCGCAAAACTTGCAACTGTACTCTATCTCGCTGGATTATTTTCAAAGCGCAGGAGGCTTGTGCGCAGGATAAGCGGTGAGTGGGTGGGGCCTGTTGTGATTGTTGGATGCATTGCCGGCCTTATCTTTGCCGAACCTGATCTGGGCACGGCTATGACTATTGTAGGCACTGCGTATATCATGTTGATGGCGGCAGGTGCCATGAAGCGGCACCTGTTCGGTTTAGCTACCGGAGCGTGCGGATTAATAGGGTTGGCAGTCTTGCTTGAACCCTACAGGATGCAGCGCGTTTGGGTGTGGTTGAACCCATGGAGAGACCCATACGGTGATGGTTACCAGATTATACACTCGCTGTTCGCGTTGGGTTCGGGTGGTGTGACTGGTGTCGGGTTGTGCTTGGGGCGTGAAAAGCTCTATATTCCGGCGGCTTCGACAGATTTTATCTTCGCAACGCTTGCTGAGGAGATAGGGCTGATCGGCGGCGTAGTTCTTCTCGGCGCGTTTCTGTTCCTTGTTTACCGAGGACTGGATATCGCCCGCCGGTCGAAGAGCACTTATGGCAACCTGCTTGCAGTGGGCGTTACGTCGATAATCGGCCTGCAGGCTGTTATTAATGTGGCTGTGGTGAGTGCATCGATCCCGGCGACGGGGGTGCCGCTGCCGTTCATAAGCTACGGCGGTTCATCGCTTGTATCTATGATGCTTGCGGCGGGCATTCTGCTGGCTGTTTCAAGACAGATTAATGTTGAGCTAGAAGAGAAAGAGTTATATGAAAACGGTACTGACGGGCGGCGGGACAGGCGGGCACATATATCCGGCCGTAAGCGTAGGACAAGCCCTGCTAGAAGCCGATACAGACGCTGAACTCTTATTTGTAGGTAGTTCGCATGGTCCTGAGGGTGATATTGCCAAAAGTTTTGGGATCCCATTTCAGGCGGTCCCAAGTGCACCACTGACCAAATCCGTGTCGCTGCGGAGTGCGAGTGCGCTTTGGAAACTGTTTATGGGCGTGTTTCGCGCGCGGCGGATTCTAAAGAAGTTTGGGCCGGATGTAGTCATAGGGACCGGTGGCTATACCACTGCTGCCGTCCTGCTCGCGGCGCGAAGCCTTGGCCTGCGAACAATAATCCACGAGCAAAATGCGGTGCCGGGCCGGACCAACCGTTGGCTTGCGCGAATATCCGACAAAGTATGCGTAACTTTTGAGGGCTCGGCTGCGTTTTTTCCTAATGGGAAAGTCGTGGTAACGGGCATGCCCGTGCGGCGTGAGTTTGCTTTACTGCCGAACAAAGCCGAAGCCAGACGCAAGCTGGGCATGGCGGAAGACGCATTCACCATTCTCGTCGTTGGTGGGAGCCAGGGTGCGAAAAGAGTGAATGAGATCGTAATGGATATGTGGCCGCTGGTGGATGATGGACGGACGCAGGTCCTTCACCAGGTTGGGCAGCGCAATGTGGACCAGTGCCGAGCGAACCCTGTGACGGCGTCTGAGATGTATCATGTAGAGGCTTATCTCGATATGCCCACAGCGGTTGCGGCAGCGGACATGGTAATCTGCAGGAGTGGGGCATCGACCATAGCTGAGATCACGGCTGCTGGTTTACCATCAATTCTGATACCTTACCCGCACGCTTATGCCGACCACCAGAGGCTTAACGCGGACTACGTGGTAAAGCATGGTGCCGCAGTGATGTGCGAGGAGAGCACAGCCACAGGCGAATCGCTGGCGAAAATAGTCAACGACCTGCGCTCATCTCCTGAGAAGCTAAAAGCTATGGCATCAGCGAGCCAATCGCTGGGTAAGCCAAACGCCGCCGCCCATGTTGCGCAGGTGGCTCGATCTTAAAGTCCTAGTGTTCGGGCAGATCTCTGATCAGTAATGTCGAAGGTTCATTTATGCTGTCTGCTTTTCCAGTCGACGAAGGCTATCGCAGTCTCTGTGAGCCTGCTGTCGCTGCGAGTCGACTTCGTGCCTTTGTTGCTGCGACTTTATTCGCCGGGCGACTAAAGTCACGGCAACAACTGCACAAAGTCCCCCTACGGGGACTCGGAAAGAGCAACTTTCGACACTACTGATCTCTGATCTGCGCCGAAAGAAACAAAATGGGATCTCTGATCCCACTACGCCTAGCTCATGAGCATACGTGGTGGCATCAGAGATGCCATCTGGTCTTTGGGTCTGGATCAGAGATCCAGACCAACTTATAAAATCAAAGGAAGCTGTTTTGTCTGCTAAACTGCATTATCATCTCATAGGTATAGGCGGCGCTGGAATGAGCGCCATTGCTCATATTCTCCACGGTCGCGGCGAGAGCGTAAGCGGGTCAGACCGGCAGGAGAACGATGCTACCAGGAGGCTTCGAGCCGCTGGTGTGAAAGTGTCGATCGGTCATTCGGCGGCTAATGTCAACGGGGCCGATGTGGTCGTTTACTCGGCTGCTATCAAACCGGATAATCCCGAGCGTGTCGAGGCGGTTCGCAAAGGCATTCCTACGCTTGAGCGACCTGCAATGCTTGGGCGATTGATGGAGCCATATCAGCACCGTGTGGCCGTTTCAGGCACTCACGGCAAGACCACCACCACCTCCATGATCGATATGATCCTTGAACAAGCCGGTATCGATGCCAGCGTGCTCATTGGGGGAGATCTCAAGTCTCTCGGCGGCAACGCGAGGCTGGGCAATGGGTCCGTGTTCGTCACCGAGGCCTGCGAGGCATTCAGCTCGTTCCTTCACCTCTATCCGTCTATCACCGTCATCACCAACATCGACGCCGACCACCTCGACCACTATGGCACCATCGAAGCTATAGAGAACACTTTTCGTAAGTTTGTGAGTCAGTTGGATGCCGATGGATGCGTGATTGCCTGCGGGGATGACCCACGGGTGCGTAAGGTGCTCGATGGCTGCGGTAGGCGAGTTATCTGGTTTGGTCTGGACGGTAATTCTGATCTGCGTGCAGTCGATGTAGACATTACCAAGCCTGAGCCGACCTACACGCTGGTCCGCAACGGTGAGGCGCTGGGTGAGGTCACACTCGGTGTGCCGGGTATCCAAAACGTCACAGATTCCCTCGCTGCCGCTGGTGTTGCATTCGAGTTAGGTGCGGATTTCGAAGCGGTGTGTAAAGGACTTGAGGAGTTCCACGGCGCTGGACGGCGGTTTGAAGTGCTTTATGACGCCGGAGGGCCGATGGTGGTCGATGACTATGCCCATCACCCTGCCGAGATCAAAGCTACCCTCTCAGGCACGCGTGCAGCCTATGGCGACCGGCATATCATCGCGGTCTTCCAACCGCACCTCTACTCGCGAACCAGGGCATTTAGAAACGAGTTTGCTGAGGCTCTTTCCATTGCAGATGAGGTTGTTGTATCGTCTATTTACGCTGCTCGTGAGCTGCCTATCGAAGGCGTGACTGCCGAGAGCATCGTTGATAAGATGCGCGAGAACGGCTTCCAATCCGTTCAATACGCTCCTGACAAAGATGTGATTCCTGAACAACTTGCTCGCGAGGTAAAATCCTCAGACTTAGTAATTATCCTCGGCGCGGGGGATATACGTATTGTCGGTGAAAGACTTGCCGCAATACTTTCAGAAAGAGGTAACGGATAATGGCCCTCATTGACGACCTGCGCCGCATTGCGAGCGGGCGCGTCGCCCAGGATGAGCCGATGGCGGGCTACACCACTCTTGGAGTAGGCGGACCTGCTGATTATTTCGTCGAAGTGATGAGTGAGGACGAACTCTCATCGCTGATGAAGTATGTTACCGAAAACGGGCTGGAGTGGATGATCATTGGCGACGGTGCCAACTTGCTGATCTCCGACAAGGGGATTCGCGGCATCGTGATTCGCCTGGGTGAGGAGTTCTCCAAGATAGAAGTGGACGGCATGCGGATCACTGCGGGCTCTTCCGCTCGCATCTCCAAGGTAGCCGATGTTGCCGCAAAGAACGATTTGAGCGGCCTTGAGGGTGTGGGGACCGTCCCCGGCAGCGTCGGCGGTGCAATTGTGATGAACGCTGGCACGCACAGAGGCTACATAGACGAGGTCACGCACAGCGTGAGAGTGGTCACGTATACGGGTGAGAAACGAGTGCTCTCCAAGGCCGAGTGTGGGTTTACCTACCGCAACAGCCGCTTCCAATGGGACCGCACGATGATCATCACCTACGCTGTCTTCAATATGCGCAGGGGCGATGGCGCGGCTATCCAGGAGCATCTGGACAGCGTCCGCAAGCACCGTGCCGAGACTCAGCCCCAGGGAAAGAGCGCGGGATGTTTCTTCAAGAATCCCACCGGCCTGAGCGCGGGCAAGCTGATCGAAGGCGCCGGCTGCAAGGGCTGGCGCGAGGGTGGGGCTGTTGTATCCGGCATCCACGGCAATTTTATTATGAACGCAGACAACGCGACCGCCACGGACCTTTATATGCTCGCTGAGCGGGTTCGGGATCAGGTGCGCGAAGTCCACGGAATCGAACTTGAATACGAGGTTAGACTGATAGGCGAATGGTAGAGCGGAACGGGAAGATCAGAGTTGCAGTTATGATGGGGGGCTTTTCCTCCGAGCGTGAAGTCTCACTGTCAACAGGAAAACAGATACTTGAGTCACTGAATGCCGAAAAATATGAGGCAATCGGTGTAGATGCGGCGTTATTGCCGGGCACTAATCGCCGGTGTGTGAATGCCGGTCAATCTATAAAAGCGCTTGAGAAAGCGTGTGATGAGATATCCGGTAGTAATAGCCTTGTTTCTGTACAGGAAATCGCAGGCACTGAGTCTGATCTCAGACCTGATGTTGTGATGATAGCCCTGCATGGCCGTTATGGCGAAGACGGCACTGTGCAGGGGCTGCTTGAGCTTCTCGGAATCCCCTACACCGGCTCCGGTGTACTCGCCAGCGCGCTGGCTATGGACAAAGCTATGGCAAAAAAAGTTCTTGCTGCTGATGGAGTGCGGGTTCCGCCGTCAGTTGACCTTATTTGCATTAATGGCACGTGGGATGAGGCAGCCGTTGCAGATTCCGTAGCCGCGATGGGCTACCCTGTAATAGTAAAACCAAGTCGTCAGGGATCAACTATTGGAATGACGAAGGTGAATGGGCCTGGCGAGTTGAATAATGCTATTAGAGAGGCTGTTTGCTACGATAAGCAGATTATCATCGAAAAGTTTGTGGTGGGCACTGAGCTGACTATCGGGGTGTTGGGCAACGATGAGCCGTTTGCGCTGCCGGTAATCGAGATTGTCCCTTCTACGGGATTTTATGATTACGAGGCGAAATACACACCAGGCGCCACCGAAGAGATAGTCCCGGCGAGGATTAGCCCTGAGGCTACGGCGATGGCGCAGGATATGGCGGTCAGGTCTCATATGTCCTTGGGATGCAGGGGTGTGTCGAGGACGGATATCATCGTAGCCGAAGACGGTATGTATGTTCTGGAAGTCAACACGATTCCGGGCATGACTCCCACCAGTCTTCTACCGCAAGCTGCCAAAGCGGCAGGGATTTCGTTTGATAAACTGCTGGACATGCTGATCGAATTCGCACTGGAGGAGGGAACCGACAGGTGAGACGCGCCTCAAACAGGGGAAGTGTTCGACGCGCAACTCGTTCGGCAAAAAGATCATCACGTAATAAAGCTAAGCCGAACTACAGGTTTCTGTTCTTTATACTTTTTGCATCGACTTTTATGTCGGGCGTGATAACTTATGCACTCCGTACGCCGGGGCTTGATGTGTCTGAAGTCAAGGTCGAAGGCGTACGACTGGCGGACAAAGCTACTGTGCAAAATGTCGCAAGGTCTATGCTTCGTAAAAATATCCTGCTTTTACGCAAGGGACCGGTTGTGAGTAGGATAACCTCGTTGAGTGAAGTTCGTGATGTAAAAATTGGCCGCTGCTTGCCTGATAAGGTGTGGGTAAAGGTTGCTGAACGCAAGCCGGACGCGGTTGTCACGGATGGTTCCAACTTCTTCATGATTCAGTCTGATGGACTGATGTTCCACAAAGTCGGTGGTCCTGTTCCTGGTGTTCCAGTGATAGATGTGGACAAGTGTGAACCACTTAAGGCGGGCAAGATAGCCACGTCGGCAGCGGTGAAATACGGTCTTGAAACACTTAAGGATGCCAGGGCAGCCAAGCTGGCATTAAGTAAAATTTCAATTGACCATGGGCTTGATATATGCTTAAATATGAGGAGTGGTTTTTACGTCAAGCTGGGTCAGCCTGATGATATTGCGAGGAAAATGTCACGATTGCGACAGGCTCTAACATACAGGCCATCAATTGCTCGGGATGCGTTATATATGGACGTAAGTTGTCCAAGATCAACGGTCTGGATGCCGAGGCAGTATGTCCAGAATCTGCGCGATACACAGTGACGAATTATCATGTCAATTATTCCGCCGTCTGTTCGAGGTAGGTCGTGGGTCTTTCAGGTCACTGCACTATCTATAGTCCTTGGTATGCTGCTTGCGCTGTCGCTGAAGACACAGCGTCAGGCTGCAAATGAGGGTGTGCCAAATAGATTACCCGCGCTCCGCGCCGCGTTCAGAATTACTAAACAAGACAATATTAAACTCCAAAAGGAACTGGCGGAGTATAAAGACCGTAATGAAGAATTGGCACGTCAGCAGGCCAATGGCGTGAGCAGCTCAAAAAGTCTTGAGCAGGCGCTCAATGAGGCTAAGCTGCTCGCGGGGACTGTTGCGGCATCGGGCACCGGGGTTATCGTTACTTTGAATGATAGTCCAAAGAAAGACCCATCTGAAACCCGGCAGGATGTTATATCCAATTATGTCGTACATGATTATGACATAAGGGCTATAATCGATGAGCTTTTCGCCTCGGGAGCCGAGGCGATTGCCATAAATGACCAGAGATTGATTGCGAACTCATCGGTCAGGTGCGTGGGACCGGTGGTTCTTGTGAACTCGGTGCAACTCGCCCCGCCTTATGTGATAAAGGCGATAGGTAAGGCAGACGTGCTGGAAAAGGCACTTACGCTTCCAGGCGGAGTTGCTGATGCACTGTTCTTGTTGGATATGATCGAGGTCAAGAAAGTGTCTAATATTCTCGTACCGGCATTCGCGGGCAGCACACGGTTTGGAGTTGCGCGGCCGGTGATTCAGACGAGAAAAGGACATTAAACTCGGAGAGATAGATGATTTGGCTTCCTTTGATGGGCCTTGCAGTTGGCTTTATGGTTACGTATTGGATCGTGCCGATCCAATTGCCATCAGACTGGTCGGCGTATCTGTCGCTGGCGACGCTGGCGGGGCTCGATTCGATCTTCGGCGGAATTAGAGCCGGGATCGAAGGCAAGTTTCATGACGATATATTTCTCTCGGGTTTTGCCGTAAACACGATTCTGGCAGCGATGCTGGCTTTCTTGGGAGATCAAATTGGAGTTGACCTGTTCCTTGCGGCGGTTGTTGTACTGGGTGGGAGAATATTCCTTAACCTGTCGCTGATCCGCCGTTATTGGCTGACCCAAACCAGCATGAAGAAGCGTATGAGTGACGGCGCGTAGCACCTGTGCCCAACATAAAAGACGGAGACTGAGCATTGAGCCGAAAAGAATTTATAGCAGGTCTTGATATAGGAACAACAAAGACCGCCTGCGTTCTTGCGGACGTTGATCTTGATAATATGAGCGCTGACATTGTCGGCGTTGGACTTACACCATCTAATGGAATACGCAAGGGAGTGGTAGTCGATCTTGACGCCACCACCCAGGCTATCCAAACCGCCACCGACAAGGCCCAGCGTATGGCTGGTACGGTATCCATACGGTCGGTTGTCGTTGGAGTTACGGGCGAACATATATCCTCGCTTAACAGCCGAGGGGTGATCGCCATTACTGGCGAAGACCGCGAGGTCCGCCAGTCGGATATCGATAGAGTCATCGAAGCGTCCAAAGTGATCGTTCTCCCACCTGAGCGCGAGATCATACACTCGATACCGAGGGGATTCACTGTGGACGGTCAGGACGGTATCAAGGACCCGCTTGGGATGTCCGGGAGCCGGCTTGAGGTCGAGACTCATATCGTGACCGGGTCCAGTTCGTTCCTGGATAACGTGGTCAAATGCGTGCAGCGCGCGGGTCTTGAGATAGACATTACCGTGCTCGAACCGCTCGCGACCGCTGAGTCCGCCGTTATACCCGCTGAGAAAGACCTCGGGGTTGCACTTATTGATATCGGTGGAGGGACCACTGATGTTGCCGTTTTTGCTAACGGTGAGATCTACTACACTGCTGTGCTGCCGGTAGGCGGGAATCACGTGAGCAAAGACATTGCAGTCGGCTTGCGTGCCGCGCAGGAAGAGGCCGAAAAGGCAAAGATTGCCTATGGCTGTGCGACTGTGGATATGGTGGCCGAAGATGAGTCCTTCGAGATTCTGAGCCTTGGCGCTGATGCCCCAAGAGAACTGCCTCGCGAGATTCTTGCGAGGATCATAGAACCCAGAATGCAGGAAATTCTGCAGATGGCACGCGAGGAACTGATCAAGTCGGGCTACATGGAACTGCTACCTGCCGGAGCGGTGCTCACTGGTGGCGGCGCGATGATGCCGGGGACCTTGGAGCTTGCCGAAAAGACGCTTGAGATGCCCGTGAGACTCGGCCTCCCCCGCAGCGTAGGTGGGCTTAACGATACCGTTCAAAGCCCGATTTACACCACCGCGGTCGGTCTTGTTTTGTATGCCGCTAAGCAGCATGCGGACTTGCGGGCAGAGGAAAAAGGCGCTACACTTAAACAGAGTTTGCTTGATATTTTCAAGTGGCGCAGAGCGCCGCGCTAAGTAGATAAACCACCCGTAAACCCGGGTTTGCCTGATAAGGGCTGTAGTATTTTTCATATTTTCTGACGACGAGAGGAGCTTGGTCGTATGAGCAATAATTGTGGCGATTATTATGCCAAGATTAAAGTGATAGGTGTCGGCGGCGGCGGGATGAATGCCGTTGACCGTATGATATCCGCCGGTTTGGTTGGCGTTGATTTTCTCGCAATGAATACAGATACTCAGGTTTTGGAGAGGTCTGGCGCAAAGACTAAATTGCAGTTGGGTTCCAACCTGACCAGGGGTCTGGGTGCCGGAGGCAATCCCGAGATCGGCCGCGCGTCTGCTGAAGAGAGCAGGCCCGAAATTCGCAGGCTGCTTGAGGGCGCTGATATGGTGTTCATAGCGGCAGGCATGGGGGGCGGAACCGGAACTGGTGCTGCTCCTGTGATCGCTGAGATGTCCAAGGAGATGGGCGCGCTTACGGTTGCTGTTGTGACCAGACCGTTCGGCTTTGAAGGCCCGCGCCGGGCAAGAGGCGCAGACGCCGGTGTTATGGAACTTCGCGATCGTGTCGATACACTGATCACTATTCCTAACGATCGATTGCTGGACGTGGTCGAAAAGAAGACCAGCCTTGTGGATGCGTTCAAAATCGCTGACGATGTGGTAAGGCAGGGCGTGCAGGGCATTTCCGACATCATCACAATTCCTGGTATGATCAACGTGGACTTCGCCGACGTCAAGGCTATTATGCAGAACCAGGGCAGCGCGCTGATGGGAATCGGCAGCGGCAGTGGTGAGCAGAAGGCTCAGAGCGCCGCTAAGATGGCATGCGCTAGCCCGCTGCTTGAGACCACCATCGACGGTGCACGCGGTGTGCTGATCAACATCACTGGTGGTCCTGATCTTACACTCAACGAAGTCTACGAAGCCGCTGAGATCGTCTACAAGGCATGCGACTCGGAGAGCGTGAATGTGATCTTCGGTACCGTTATCGACGAGAGCATGCACAACGAGGTCCGCATCACCGTTCTGGCGACTGGTTTCGATGAGATTCCGACGCTACACAGTGTGGAAGCCAGAGCTGCGGCTGCTGTGGGTGAGGGTGTGCCACCAACCCCGTCTTCTGCGCTAGAGATGCCGGAGCCGGCTATGATACCCGATGGCGAACTTGACATCCCCGCTTTCCTGCGGAGAAGATGATCAGGCGAGAGCCTTAACTAGATAACGAAATAGTTCGAGCCGGGGGGAGTTGCTTCTCCCGGCTCTGATTGCATTGGGGAGTCTATTGGACGTTAACGTAGCGAAAATGGGAAGCACGGGGTATTGGGTTACTCTGTGGACTAACCACGGTGATGATGTCATTGGAGCGTTGGGCAGGATCGTATTCATATTGCTTGCATACGGGATCGCCCGGTTTTTGGCTTTCCAACTCATAAGCCGCCTTGTGCGTGCTCCCTCAAAAAAGGCGATGCACGGCTTGTCAGGTGTGCGGGCAGCCAGGATTCGCGCGCTGCAGACAGTGCTCAGGAGCGTGACAGGATTCGTGCTCGCTTTCGTCGCGGGCATTATGATCTTGCAAGCCGCTGGGCTGAACATAGTCCCGCTTCTCACAACCGCCAGCGTTGCCGGACTTGCTATCGGCTTCGGAGCTCAAAAGCTGGTGCGTGATGTCATATCCGGTTTTTTTATCCTTGCCGAAGACCAGTATGGGGTGGGTGACTATGTGACCATCGGCCTGGCGACTGGCACTGTAGAAGAACTGGGAATGCGCACCACGTGCATCAGGGAGCGCTCCGGCAAGCTCTTTATTATATCGAATGGTGATATCACCCAGGTCTGCAACCATTCCCGAGGCACGCTTCGAGTTTCGCAGGATATCGCCCTGCAGGCCTCCACTGATCTGGAACTTGCAGCCCGGGTGCTCAACGAAGTAGGATGCGCGCTGATCGATGACCTGGCCGGCAAGGTCAAGGAGCCTTTCAAATACGACGGTATCTCCCAAGTAACTGCTGCCGCGGTCACTGTAAGGATCACAGGCGGTGTATCCGCCGTTCATCAGGACGCAGTCACTATGGAGTTGAATCGCCGAATCCGCCTCGCGTTTGAAGAGAATGGCGTGCAATTGGCGTAAACGCACAAAGCGGGTTTGCCTCGAAAGGCAAACCCGCTATAGGACTATCATAGCCGCGGCCGCGGCGCACTATTCCCGGCCTATTAACAGCCTTTTTAAGTTCCCCCAGAAATCAGACCAGAACGTTGGCCTTGGTGGGGTGCTCGGGACCACTTCTTCTTCAAATATCGACTCATCAAGGCTGCCGTATTCGCTTTCCAGTGCCTCCATCGCGAGTCTTACCGACTCACCGTCTGTCCTGAACTGACCTGACCAGCCACAGACGAAGCATTCGTGGTTCGACACCGGGTTCAGCGCGCCACAAAGGTCACAGACTTTGAAGTCCCGCTCGGTGTATCCACCGAGGCTGTCAGGACCTCGTTCATACCACTCCATGATCTCAACCTTCTTTGCGCGCCAATTGCCTGCATCATTCTATATAGAATAATGCGGGCCGGGGATTAACTCCCTCACATTCATTTTCCCCTTGCCCAAATTCGCGCTAAACCTTTTGAAGGTTGGCCAGCGATGCCTTTAGTTTTTTGATCCCCTGGCCGTCGAATGCTATAGTTACCGTCTCATCTTCGCCACTGCCGGTGGAGTTGAGCACAATTCCTCTACCAAATGTCTCATGCTCGATCTTCTGTCCCGGCCTGTATGATGCTGTTCCGGTAGGCCTGATGGGCTTGAACTCAGTCCGCCAACTTGCCTCAGCCGTTCTACGCCTGCGTGGCAGTGTTTCGGCAAAAAGCTCCTCAGGTATCTCGCCAAGGAATCTGGACATCTCCGATCGTTGAATTTGCCCCATTACCATCCTCTGATGGGCGAAGCTGAACTTCAACTCTTCGCGTGCACGGGTCATTCCCACATAACACAACCGCCGTTCTTCCTCAAGCTCTTCCCTGTCATCAGCAGACCGCCTGTGCGGGAAGATTCCCTCTTCCATACCGGTCATAAATACTATTGGGAACTCCAGACCCTTCGCTGCGTGGAGGGTCATTAAGGTGACTGCGTTGCCGGAGTCGTCGTAGGTGTCGATGTCTGATATCAACGCCACCTGCTCCAGAAATGCCGGCAGGCTGGAGTCCTCGTTGCCCAACTCAAACTGCTCGGTAACTGACAAAAACTCTTCTACGTTCTCAATTCGCGCCTGGTTTTCCATGCTGCGGTCTACTCGCAAGGCATCAACGTAACCCGACAGCAGCAGTGCTTCTTCTGTTAGCCGCCGGACTGATACCGTGGAGGACATCTCATGCAGGTGATTGATCATCTCAGCAAACTTAGCGATAGCCGCGCGCGCCTTTTTGGGCACATCAGTCGCTTCTTCCACTCTCCGCATAGCTTGGAACAGGGTGATGTCATTATTTATCGCGAACATTTCCAGGCGCGACATCGACGTCTGCCCAATCCCACGTGTAGGCACGTTAATTACGCGCTTCAAGCTCACGCTCTCGTGCGGGTTCATAGCCAGCCGGAGGTATGCGAGAATGTCCTTGATCTCCTTGCGCTCATAGAACCGCAGTGAGCCGACAATCTTATACGGTATCCGCCTGTTGATCATCGCCTCTTCAAATACACGCGACTGCGCGTTCATTCGATAAAGTATTGCGATGTCTGAATAGTTGCGGTTTCCTATTTCGGTGTATTCAAAAATAGCTCGTGCGATGTTGCTCGCCTCGTCTACATCATTGGCGCTCTCGATGATCTCGATGTCGCAGCCTTCATCGTTTTCAGTCCACAACTTCTTGTTTGCGCGCCCACGATTGCGTTTGACCACGTGATGCGCCGCTTCAAGGATCTTCTTTGTGGAACGATAATTCTGCTCCAGCTTATAAACAGTAGACTCAGGGTAATCCGACTCAAACTGCAGAATAATCCCCACATCGGCCCCGCGCCACCTGTAGATGGACTGGTCGTCATCACCGACGCAGAATATGTTATGGTGCTTCTCCGCCAGGCTCCTTACGAGCTGGTATTGAGAATAGTTGATGTCCTGATATTCGTCGACGAGGATATACTTGAACCTGTTTTGGTAGTGCTCCAACACCGCTGGCCGGTTTTTGAGCAACAGCACGGCGTACATGATCAAATCGTCGAAGTCCAACGCCCGGTTTGCCGCCAGTTTCTTTTGGTAAACCCCGTATACCCTGCCCGCGACGCTCTCTTTGTGCCCCACGAACCTCATACCAAACTCATCCGGCATTACAAGCTGCTCTTTTGCGCGAGATATCAGGCTGAGAATCTCACGTGGCGCATAACGCTTGGGGTCAAGATTGAGAGTTTCCATCGCTTCTTTGATAACCGCTAATTGGTCGCCGTCATCAAAGATGGTGAAGTTGCGGTCCAGGCCGATCTCCTCACCCTTCTCACGTAGAATCCGCGCGCAAATACCGTGGAACGTCCCTGCCCACATCCTCTCCGCACCCTTGCCCAAAAGCTGCTCAATGCGCTCTTTCATCTCGTTAGCGGCTTTATTAGTAAATGTTACCGCGAGGATGTTCCATGGCTTCACCCCGTGGGTTTGGATGAGGTTGGCGATGCGAATAGTCAGCACCCGTGTCTTGCCGCTTCCCGCGCCCGCAAATACGAGAACCGGTCCATCAGTATGTTCAACAGCAGCCCTCTGCTGTTCATTCAAAGTATCAAGTATATTAGAATCCATAACTACACTATTATACCAGTTAGGAGCATGAGATGGGAGGCTTACAGGGCTAATGAACAAACATCAACACAGCAGGAATCCAAAGGACGCTGACCAATGTCCCCAGGGCAATCGCCCCAGCGGCAAATGCACCATTAGCATCGTATTCACTGGCTATAACACCTGAGATCACGGCTGCCGGCACGGCCATTTCAAGCATGATAACTTTGGCCACAGTTCCGGTGATTCCCACGAACGGCAAGACGAAAAAAGTAATAGCAGGAAGCAGAAGCATCTTCAAAGTGATTGCGGCGAATAGCGCAGCCGGGTACTGTTTAGCCGATCTAGTACTGAGGCTGATCCCTACGGATATCATAGCCAAGGGCACAGTCGCGGCTGCAAGGAAGCCCATTGTAAACATAACGAGGTCGGGCATGTGAGTATTGCGCAGCAGGAGTGCGATTATCGTCGCAATAAAGAGTGGCGAGCGGAGGAGTTCCAACATGCTCTTCCACTCAAATCTCGATCCTGCAAACGTCGCTGCTATCGCCACTCCAAGTGAGTTCAACACCAGCGACATAGCGAACTCATCGATCATTACAGCGGTGAGCATAGCCCGGTTATCATGCCCAAACGCCGCGCTTACCATTGGGTAACCTAAAAATCCAGTATTACCGAAAGCTGAAACGAGAATAAGGCTGCCTGTGGTCCGGCGGTCCAATTTGAGCAGGCGGGCGACTGCATAAGCCGCCCCCATAACTACAATCTCTACGACAAACGCCAAAAACGGCGCTTTTACAACCGCCATTGTGATAGGCTTGGAGTGCACGGACAGGAATATGAGAGCCGGCATGGTTAAATAGACCACAATGGAATTAACCACACCGGCATCGTTGACACCCAGCACACGGAACTTCTTCGCTCCGTAGCCTACCAACAGAAGCAGGAATATGGACAAAATGGTTGTCAGAGTGTTCTGTAAAGCCAATGTGCTATTTCGCTACCGCTGACTTTGGCGCCTTGACCTTTGGGCCACCGTTCTTTTCCTGATACTCAAGCGCAGCTTTGATCAACCCGGCAAAGATCGGGTGTGCCCGATTCGGCCTGGACTTAAACTCTGGATGGAACTGAGTGGCAATGAAGAATGGGTGGTCCTTAAACTCCACTATCTCCACCAGCCTGTAATCCGGCGAAACTCCCGAGCAAATCAAGCCCGCGCGCTCCAGCTTCACTCTGTAGGAGTTGTTCACTTCAAATCGATGCCGATGGCGCTCGTAGACCAAATCCGATCCATAGAGCCTGGAAGCCAGTGTCTTGTCCTGCACGCAGCAGGGGTAGAGCCCCAGCCGCATTGTAGCGCCCTTGTCCTCAACGCCATGCTGATCGGGTATTAAATGGATAACTGGATCAGAGGTCTCCGGGTCTACTTCCTCAGTATTGGCATTCTTGAGTTTGCACAAGTTCCTGGCAACCTCTACCACCGCCCAATGCAAGCCGAAGCATATACCCAGGAACGGCACTTTGTTCTCGCGAGCATACTTTATTGAAGCGACCTTACCGTCCACGCCTCTCGCACCGAACCCACCTGCAACGACTATTGCATCCACATCACCGAGCTTCTCGGCAACATTGTCGTTGTTCAGGTCTTCGGAGTCGATCCACAGCACCTGCGCCCCGGTGTCATTGGCTACACCGCCATGCCGCACAGCCTCGCCAAGGCTTATATAAGCATCGCCATTGTCAACATACTTGCCGACTATTGCCACGCTGACTTTGTGCTTTGGTTTCTTGATGATATCGACGATCTTCTTCCACTCGCTCAAGTCGGGCTTGCCGTCCTGCAAACCGAACTTTTTGAGCACGAGGTTGGAGAGGCCGTCATCTTCGAGTTTCAGGGGGATTTCGTAAATGGTATCAGCATCCTTGCACTCGATTACCGCGTTTTTCTCCACGTCGCAGAACAGGGAGATCTTTTCCCTCATCTCTTTGGAGATAGACTTCTTTGTGCGGCAGATGAGCACGTCCGGCTGGATACCAATCTCACGCAGCTTTACTACGGAGTGCTGGGTGGGCTTGGTCTTGAGCTCGTTCCACGGTCCCACGGATGGTATCAGCGTCACATGAACATACATCACGTTCTGCGGTCCTGCGAGCTTGCGGAACTGGCGGATGGCTTCGAGGAATGGCAGCCCCTCGATGTCACCCACGGTGCCGCCAATCTCTACTATGGAGATATCCGCACTCGTCTGCTCGGCGTTGACTTTGATCCAGCTCTTGATCTCATCGGTAATGTGAGGGATTACCTGCACAGTGCCGCCGAGGTAGTCTCCGCGCCGTTCCTTGCGGATGACCGAGTCGTAGATCCTGCCCGTAGTCACATTCGACAATTGTGACAGGCTCTCATCGACAAACCGCTCATAATGTCCGAGATCGAGATCAGTTTCGGCTCCATCATCGGTCACGAAGACCTCGCCGTGCTGGAATGGGTTCATCGTTCCCGCGTCCACGTTGATATATGGATCAAGTTTCTGAACCGTTACCTTAAATCCACGGTTCTTGAGAAGCCTGCCCAGGCACGCCGTGGTAATTCCCTTGCCCACAGACGATACCACGCCGCCGGTAACAAATATATACTTAGTGCTCATCCGTTTGCGCCCCCCGATTAAGTAATTAAGAATTCATATTTGAAAGAAGTAGTCCAGTTTTCCCTTGCCCATCCTTACTGAGTGCTCTATGGCTTTTGCTACGTATTCCTTTGCGAAGTGGACGGCGTCGACCATGCTGTCTCCAAGCGCAAGCCTTGCGGCTATTGCCGCGCTCAGCACACATCCTGTGCCGTGCATGTTTTTGTCCTGTCGCTTTCCAGGGAATTCGGTGAAATTCTGCCTGTCATAAAGCACATCTACCGGCTCACCGGAAATGTGCCCGCCCTTTACGAGTGCGTATTTCGCTCCCATATCCGTAAGCGCCTTCGCTGCGTCTTTCGCTCCGGCGATGTCGTGCACTTCTATGCCCGTCAGCCTTTGTGCTTCATCAGCGTTCGGCGTTATCACCGTGACCTTGGGTATAAGCCACCGCTTCATCCGTTTAATAGCAGGCGGCATCAGGAGCACTTCGCCATGCTTGGCATTCATCACAGGGTCCAGGACCACGTTCGGTATCTCGCGCCTGTGAATGCGCTCGGAAACCAAATCAAGCACCGTAGGCGAGTAAAGCATTCCAACCTTGCAAGCCGCCACCCCAAAGTCGCGTGTAACGGCATCGATCTGCTGAGCCACAATCTTCGGCGGTACCTTGCAGACCTTGTGGACACCCTGCGAGTTTTGAACCGTCACATTTGTCACTGCACAAAAGCCGTAGACCCCCAGGTCCCTCATCACGGCCAAGTCCGCTTGCACTCCGGCTCCACTGCTGCAATCCGATGCTGCAATTGTGATGGCGGTGACCATTAAAGCAACTCTCCCAGCGTGGATATTATCCGTTCAGGTTTCAGCCCATCAGCGGCATTTTCGGCTTCCTCGCGGGACGATATCCCTGTGAGTACCAATACACTGTGCGCTCCCGCCCGGTTTCCAACTAATATATCTGTATCCAACCTGTCTCCAACCATTGTCGCTCGCTCAGGCGGAGTGCCTGTCAACTCCAATATTTTGTTGAACGCGTAAGTCTCCGGCTTGCCCACCACAAACGGTTCCTGGCCAGTGGCTATCACGACAGCCGCTATCAATGGCCCGGCTCCAGGCAATATGCTCCCGCCCTCGATAGGAAATGTGGCGTCTCTGTTCGTAGCAATAAACTCTGCACCCTGCAAGATAGCCTGCTGCGCCCGCGCGAGTTTCCGATAAGTGAAGTCTCTGTCAATGCCCACAACTACGTAGTCAATGTGCGCATCAGGGTCCTCATCGCCATAAATGACCTTCATTCCAACCGCCTCAAACTCCTCAACCATCCCGCGCTCTCCGATTCGGTACACAGTCTTGCCCACGGCGTTTTGCTCGATGAAATACAGGGCCGTCGCATAAGACGAAGTCATAATGTCTTCAATAGGTGTGGGAATACCAAGTGAATCAAGTTTGAGAACGTAGGATTGTCTGGACTTTGCGGAGTTATTGGTGTAGAAGCGGACGGCGTGCCCCTGGTTTCTGAGGGTCAGGATTACCTCCCGCGCATGAGGCTGCAACTCATACCCGCGATAGATAACACCGTCGAGGTCAAATACGTAAGTCAGCCGGTTCAGACCGGCCTCATTTCTTAACTCCATCACGGGTACTCATTCTATCAACTCTGCCCCACAAAGTAAAGGAAGCTGGCTGACTTTTTCAGACACATTTTGTGATGGTTTATCCAAGCGAGTTGCTAATGTGGGGTGGATGTGTGGCTATGCTGCGGGCACGATGTTGTCGATCTTGTCCTTTTATGCTTTTATGCTTCGGGACTGCTTTTCGTCCCGAAGCACTTCGAAGAGCCGGGACTTCGGGACGAAAAACTTGTCCCGAAGTATCGTGAGGATTTTCTCTGAGGTGAGCATCCGAGTTCCTATAGAGGATGCTCACCTCATCTGAGATTGCTATACTTTCTTCGTCTCCACACCCTTTGCCTCGCGTCGTTGGCGCTTTGGAGTGCCCATGTGTTGCGAAGAGTCGCAATAGTCGTAATACCCACAGCCCTTGAGGTTGACGTCTATGCGGTTCAGTAGCATGCCGATGAGCGGCGCACCGGTTTGATTTAGCGACCGCATCGTGACCTGCAGATGCGGCTTGGGAGTCCGGTTCATCGATACTACCAGAACGACTCCATCAGCAATAGTGGAAATAACCTGCATATCGCTCAAACCGGTAGCCGGCGGGCAGTCGATGACTACTGCGTCGTATATCTCAGCCAGCTTTTTGAACATATCTCTGCACGCGGCGGAGTTGAGCATCTCCGGCGGGTTGGGTGGGGGAGTGCCTGCGGGCAGGACGAAAAGGTTCTCCGTTTCCACTCGCTGTACAGCCTGGTCGATGTTGGATTTGCCTGTGATAAGCGTTGTAAGCCCATGTTCGCGTGACAGGTTCAGATACTTGTGAATCGATGGCCTGCGCATGTCAGCGTCCACCAAAAGGATTTTCTTTTTCTCCATCGCCATTGCCACTGCAAGGTTAATTGCAACTGTGGACTTGCCGTCACCCCGGCTGGGGCTCGTCACAGCGATCAGTTTCATTCCGTCCTCGGTGCCAGAGAGCAGAATGTTGTTTCTAAGGATTCGGAAACTTTCAAGCAACGCCCCATCATGTTGCCCACCCTTGCCCAGGAGCTGTGGGGAGCGAGTTGACACTTCAGGCACCACTGATAATGTAGACAGGCGGGTAATGCCTTCAGTTGCCGACTGATCATGCACCCTGTTATCTCGCCATTCAGCTAGAACCGCCATAGCTATTCCAAGCATCAGGCCAAACAGTAAGTAGAATACACCACTGCTCTTTACGCTGGGATAAGATGGCGCAGCCGCCGGTTCCGCTTTGGATACCAGCATACCACTGGGAATTGTCGCCTGCTCTCGCAGGAGAAGAGCGTAATACTTGTTGGAGAGCGTCTCAAACGCATGCTGCAGCAGCGTAACCTTTTGCATGCGGTCCGTGTAACCCTGCTCTGCCTGGGGTAGACTCTTTGCCTCGTCCTGCCTTGCCATAAGCGCCGCTTGCAGAGCGGATGCTCTCGCGGATGCAGCCGCTGCCGCCGCTACCTGGGTGGCATAGTCCGTGAGCAGGGTGTCATGAACAGGGTTGCGTGACTGCACCTTAGCGGTCACAACATTCTGCGCCACTTTCTTTAACTGTGCTTCCTCACGTTTGATCTGATCATCCAGTGCCTTGACCTCACGTGCTTGCGGTGTGTATTCCTGCAGCAGCCTTGCTCTTTCACTAGTTAGAGAGTCGATTCTTCCGAGACTGGCATCGAACCGTGGGTTTCGGGCAACGGTTGTGCTGGACGCCACATCCTGGCTCTCATTGGACAGCTCTTCGCGCAGCGAATCCGCCTGGCGCTCCGCCGCAGCCATCTCCGCACTTGACCTGTCATAATCAGCAGAAAGCTGCACCATCTGCTCGGCCATTCTGTTGAGCTGAGTAGTTGGCGAAATCAAACCCGAGGACTGCTTGAATTTCGACAGCTCGGTATTTGCCTTGGCAAGCTCTTTCTTGGTCTTGTCCAACTGTTCTTCTGTGTATTTGCGCGCCTGTCGAGTAGCCTGACTGTTCTGCTTGAGATCATGGCTGAAGTAAGTCGCGACCATCGTGTTAGCCAGTCGCGCCGCTGCTTCAGGGGTATACGCCCGTCCCGTCACGTTGATGATATCCGTGCCTTTCTTCGTACCCACTCTGTAAGCCCATCCCGGCACACTGTCGCTTCCAAAGCCATCGATGCGCATCGATGCATCCAGATTGCTGAACGCTTCCGAGGCGACATCTGGGCTGGAAATCAGCTCTACTTGAGTGTCGATGGATCGGCTGCGGGTGAGACCTTGCAGGTCGTTCATCAGCGGAATATCATCACCGGAAGACGGTGTCACGCTGCTGTTTGTGAGCACCACTACCCCGGCGGTAGATTCATATATGTGCTTCCTGGTCATGGTATAAGCCATCCCCAGGAAGAACACAATCAGAGCGGTTGCAATAATAACCCACCGCCTGCGCGTCAGTATGGTCGAGTACTTTTGAAAATCGATCAACGGCGGCTCACTGGATATGGATACATCGGGGATATAAGTGTCCAGCGATGGGCCTTGCCGAATTTGAATATTTTCCTGCTCCCGCCGGGTCATGGGTCTCACACTCCTTGAAAATGGGATGTTTTTGTCCATTCACGATCTTAAGATTTAGAAAAATGGATTGATCATAATCCCTACGGCTGTCAGCGATCGGACAACGAAGTCCCAATCAGGCTTGGATGTCTGTGGGACATATACTATGTCACCGGGTTGCACGGGCGGGTTGGACGCCGGGTTTCCACTCTTAAGGAAATTCTGCACATCTACGTTGATCCGCTCTTGCTTACCATTGACTGTGCGCAGAATCGCCACCGCTCCGAGATTGCCCCTCTTGTTTTCTATTCCCCCAGCCATTCCTAGCGCGTCAATTACCGACACTGTCTGATCACTGCTTAAAGGGAAGAATCCGGGTTTGTTGACATATCCCATTACAGCGATGCGGCTGGTTTCCGCAGGCACCAGGACTGTGTCTCCAGGCTCCAGCAATATTTTGGGTTCCTGACCCCCTTTTAGAACTGCAGGCGCAAGATCAACTTTCTCAGTAGAGCCGCTGGTGCGGCTGATCGTCACTTTACTCAACGCTGCTTCGTCCAGCGTTCCACCTGCAACGCTAAGCGCAGCCATCACCCCGGAATTGTCTTTTCGCAGTCTGTATAAACCAGGAGTCTTCACCTTGCCCATCACATATATCGGGATCGTCTCCTGCGACCTGACTGTTATCACATCTCCACTCGCTACAGCCGTATTAGCATCGAGCGAGCCTTTCATAACATCAGGAAGTTGGAAAGTATCCTGCTTTTGGGTTCCGGCCCGAAGCACTGTCACGCAGCAGTCCGACGCTTCGGTACCCTGCGTCAGTCCACCTGCAGCCGCCATCGCCTCGGTGATTCTCCACCCCGGCTTAGCATCGTAAGCTCCAGGTTTATCCACTGCGCCCAGCACATATACCCTCTGTGGACGGGCGGATTTCAGGGCAACAGCCACTTCAGGATCGCGCAGACGTGGTTTTAGTCGCTTTTTTACATCCGCGGCAAGGTCACACAGTGATTTGCCAGAGGCTGCCAGTGTGCCAATGGCTGGAATGTTGATGTTGCCGTCCGCAGGCACTAAAAAATCGCCTGAAAACTCTGGATGCCGTGTCACAGTGACGGATACCACGTCCTCAGGTCCGATTGTATATGCTGGGCATTGTTCGTCAGAGAGTCCCACGCACGGCAGCGCGAGTGCCGTAACCACGACGAATGCGGCAATCAGATATAGGGGCCGCATGCTAACGTGTGCCCAAGGTATAAGAGTGCGCATCATGGTCAGTATCTCCATTTCATTCACCCGGATCATTCAATACAGCGGCTAATAGGTAAGGATTCTGAGACCGCTATTCATTAACGAATAATCCGGGCTAAAGTACCGTGCAGGCTGCAGTGATTCTTCCCACGCACTCTTGTCAATAAACATTGACAGAAGTGCGTGGGCTCATCAGATATGTCACATAGCGGGACGTATTGTTGCAGAGGTAAAGCAGCTCATGATGCGCTCGCATATATCGTCGACTGCATCCAGCGACATATGCGAATACATTGGAAGCGCCAGACTTCGAGCCGCTATACGCTCCGCCACAGGCAGGCGTGCTCTGCACTCTGGATCAGTGTCCTTGTAAAGAGTTTGGTTGTGCAGGGCAGGATAGAAATAACGCTTCGTCTGCACGCCCTTTATTTTTAGAGCATGGTAGAGTTCGTCTCGTGAAACCGGGCACATATCCGGGTTTAGCAACATCACAAAATAATTGCGCGTTGATGTGCAATAATCAGGTATTTTTTGGAAACTTACTCCGGGAAGATCACCAAGCCAACTGCGGTAACTGTCCATAATAGAGATCCTGCGGGCCACCCACTCGTCCATTCGGGCAAGTGACCACCTTGCCACAATAGCATTAATCTCAGGCATCCTGGCTGATAGCCCCAGCCAGCCCATATCTTCGCCATCGGGGGCTTTACCATAATCGCGCATCTGCCGGATCACGCGAGCCAACTCATCATCGTTAGTGGTTACCAGCCCGCCCTCCATTGCCGTGATGACCTTGGTGGGGCTTAGGCTGAACACTTCACCGTTTCCAAAGTTGCCCAGGCCAGTGCCCTTATATGTGCTTCCCAGCCCTTGCGCACTGTCGAACAGCAATGCCAAGCCATATTTACTGGCCAGTTTTTCGTATGCATCAAGATCACCTGGCACACCGAAGATACATACTGGGTATATCGCCGAAGTGTTTTCATTAATAAGTGCTTCCGCTTTGGAAACATCCATTGTGAAGCTATCCGGCTCACTGTCACAAAACACCGTCTTCAGGCCGTTCCAGATGAGTGCGTGGCTGGTGGCAGCAAATGTGAAGCTCGGGGTAATGACCTCGCTCCCTCTGGGTAGATTTAGTGCACGCAATAGCAGTATGAGGCCGCTGGTGCCCGAAGAGACGGCTATGGTATGCCGAACACCGGAGTGTGCGCAGTTATCTCCCTCTAGCGCTGCCACATTTTCACCTACGGTCACGCGACCGGACTCAAATACCGCCCTGATATCACCAATGATCTCGCCAGCGTCGGGCAGAGTAGGGCAGACGATAGAGTAAGTTGACTGTCTAGTAATCGTAGCTACCAATGATTACCTCCTTCTCGACATTAAACGCGTCAATACGGTCAGCATCGCTATAGCGCCGCCGCTGCCTCCGCATTCAGTTCTCTTGATGGTTCAAACGCTGGATGCCTGTACATTGGGAAGAAGTCATCGTCAGGATGCACGCCGGTTGCGTGGACTGCCTCGTGACAGAGATCATCATAGGCATCTTGATCCACAATGTTCCTCCAAACGTGACAGACATGCTCCCGCCTGCTGAAGCCTCTTTTGAACTCAAACAGTGAATCTCGCCGGCAGCCTACGCCGCCTCCGAGGTGGAATGTGTGCGCACCGATCTCGTTTCCCCATTCTCTGACACAGTCCAGAACCAGCTTCATCGGGGCTAGTGGCAGATAGTTGTTGAGTGTGCCGCCAAGGTGCCCCTGGACAATTCCATTGCATTGGAACGCTATGCACGAGCTTACGGCTACATCCTCATCATCGCAGAAGAAGAGCTGTGGCACACCGGGCATTTCTTCAAAGAGCCGATGGAAGTAAAACTTGTCAAAGTAGTAATAATCGTCCGCATCGTTGCGAGCCATAGTCTGATAATAGATATAGATAAACTCATCAAGTTCTTCGTGGCTGGCTTTCCGCACCGTGAACCCTGCTCTCCAAAGCTTCTCCATTGTCCGGCGGTGGGCACGCCGATAATTGGCATACTGCTCATCGGGCGAGGGAGTGAGGTCGATGGAAATGGTTGCGCCTATTTCCGCCACTTCGCCGTAGCCGAAGAGTATGTCAGAGTTCATAAGAAGCGGGTGGAACCTGGCGAATGCTGAGACCACATTGTTAGATGTGTAGAAGTCATGGAGTGCGGCGTTGAACTTCATTAGTACCTCTGCCGGCACCTCTCTATTCGCCACTGGCCCACCGTAGCCATAAGCCGATGTAGTATCTTTCAGACCTGTTAAAGCATGCGTTCGGGGTATTTTAATATCTCGAATGAGCATCGGGAATGCTATGATATAGTCGTTTTGCCTGTAAACCAGCAGCATGGCTTTTCCCTCGCCACACTCTTCAGCGATTTTGTGGTAAGATGGCATATGATATGTGTCATAGGTGCCTATCTCTGCCAGGGTGTTCTGCCAGTTATCTGATTCGGCCGTTGTAAGTATGTCTAGTTGATTGCGCGCAGTCACCAATGGACCTCCTTCTGCAGAGCTGATGGCTGGAGAGAGTAATAATAATGTCCAAGCCTACCTTCTATACCCATCTCCTGGTTAGGACAATCGCTCTATCAGATCATCTGGATTCGCTGCAAGTCTTACGGAACTAGCAATAGGACGTGCCTGATCCTGTGCATGGTCAGGCATGTGATCATCCTGCAATATTGCAAGAATTCGGCGTGACGCATCGAACTTTCGCAATACACTGGGAAGCACAGGGTCTATAAGTGCGGGGACTTGGGTTATACGATACCACTCCTGACACATCAGCCCAACCGCATAATCACCGCTTGGTGTCGCTACCCTGAACTGTGCGAAGCCAAAGTTGTCATAACACACTCGCGCCTGCGGGTAACCTATGATTATCCCGCCATCGGCATCCGTCTGCTGCAAAGCTATATCCCACCACGTCATGTAATACTGAGGCTGAAAGCCGATCCTGTCGTACCAACCTCTGGCTGACATATTGCTCGTCAGCACATCGAGTATGATCCTTTCAAACCCATTTCTACCAAGCGCGTTGACGCCTGTTTTCATAAGTTGTCTGCCGATCCCCTGTGCCTGATACTCCGGCAGTATTCCGATGTAGTTCAAGAACATCAATTCGCCGACACCGCGCATTTCCGCCATCCCTATGACTATCCCATCATCCAAGGCGACCACATACACGGTATCGCTGCCGCAATCCCGAATAGATATCTGATCGGCTATATACTGAGTAATCCCCGAAGCACCATAGATGAAAGTATTAAGCAGGTTCTGATCAAACAAACTCCTGACAACATTCACTATTCCCGACGCATCTTCAGATTTTGCCAACCTTATATCTATCATTTCTGTCTCCTTAAATTCGGAGGGGTTTCGGGACGGGGGCGTCCCGAAACAACCTTTTTACAACACTACTAAAATAAAATTTCGCGTTTTCG
>JAJFTD010000042.1 GCA_021373255.1 bacterium | reverse complement strand
GCAAGTTTATCAAAGAGCAAATGAACCGATACCTCAGAACATCCAACCGTCAGCCGCTATCCTGCCACGGCTGGCGATCTGCACAACAAATGCTGGAGAATTACCAGCATGTGCTGTAACACATCATTGACAAGTGTACACCTTCAGATCGTAATCCCAGCCGAACGGAGCCTGTTTATAAGACCAGTGGTAGTTTGATAATCTTTAATCTCATCAAGGCTCACCCAACGTGCATCGGCAGCATCAGACCCGGCCTTCAACTCCCCAGATACAATTCGCGCGTGGAAGGTGATGATCACATAATGAAAGGCAAGTTCATTCCCCTGCCGGATAATTGCATCGTGCACACCACCAATATCCCCAACCTCAACCACCAGCCCGGTTTCTTCAAGAACCTCCCTGGCAGCAGCCTCACGCATAGTCTCGCCGAGCTCAATGCTGCCACCTGGGAGCGACCATAAACCCTTACTTGGTTCATGGCCTCTTCGCACCAGCAGGATGTGGTGATTGTTAATTATGATAACCGACACAGCGGGTTTAGGCGAGCGAGTCATTGGCTTGACCTCCAGCCTATATATACCAACCACTACACGGCTATATCAACTTGTAAAATGCACTGTGGTTGTCTCTCCCTTGTGCACCAGCAATTCCACAACGCTGAACTCACAATCACCCATTATCTTGCTCACACTATTGTGGGCAACCATTCGTGCCATTACACCGTAGCGCAGCGTGACCGGCAGGTCAAGTTGTGACTCTATCTCTATTTGAATTGAGTTCTGAGATGGAATCTGCCGGATGTGGATGACACCCTGGGGCAGGAGTATCGGCGTCTCAAAACACTCTGCAGCCGGTATGCGAGGCATGATTGAGACTTCATTTGGTGAAATAACTTCTACACCCAAAGTGCCGAAGAACACGGCGGCGAAGTAGTCTGCGTTCCATGCCTGGATGGACTTGCCGGAGTTAGCGCCGGTTTCGCCGTGCAGGTATTCAGCGGGCATAAAGTCGCCCTGTTTCTCCAGGTCCCACTCACCCACCCGCTTGAGAATCTCGTATGCGCCGTCGAGATAACCCGTCGTGAATCGGGACATGGCGTCAGCGAAATTCAAGAATGGCCAGATACCGCCGTTGTGATAGTCGCCGGGTGCGTGGCTGAATTGTTCGCGATATGGATAAGTGTCGCGCACTCCCCACGGAGTCATATTAGGCCCTAGCGATTGGTAGATATTCTTCACCCGGTCAGGCGGCACCACGCCATAGAGCGGGCCAGGGAACTGGTCCTCTTGAACATGATCGTCAGTCCTGCCATCATACCACTGCGAAGTGTAGAAACGCCCATTCCACAGACCGCCGGCTTCAACATCGGCATGCACTACGTCCCAGGTTCGCTGGTAGAGCTTAGAATATTCTTCTAATGCAGGCTTGTCATCTAATTTACCAGCATAGTCAACTGCATATTTAAGCACTGCCAGCCAGAGAAACTCAAAGTGCGGTGCGGATTTGCGTCCCTGGACACCACGTACGTCCTTCCAGTCACCCCAATAGGAGCCTTGGTCAAGCAAGCCATCGCCGTCTCTGTCACGCGTTTTAAGGTATTCTATGCTGCGCTTGAGACTCGGCCAGAGTTTGCGAATGAAGTCCAGATCGTGTGTCCATTCGTAATATCTGGCGGCACGCAGGTTGTAGTATTCGTTGATGTCTATGTCATCTTCACGCTCAATGATGGGGAGTATAGTAGTCGGGATCTTGCCATACGGTCTTTGATACTCAGAGCTTTCCTCCAGCATCCTTCGCTCGAGATTTGGCCACAGGACGAGATGCGGCCAAGATGTCCAGAAACTGTCACGCTGGTTAAGTTCGCAATAGCCCATAGTTAGTACGTGCTCACGCGTGACCCTGGTGAGCAATACCGCGGCTTGCAAATACCACCTGAGATAACGGTCGATCTGCTCGTCATGAGTGCGTGGAATAATGGTTATGAACGCGTCATGCTCACTGCGCAGCTTTTGCCAGTTTAGAGCCACATATTCGGTGAGAGAAGCCATATCAGAACAACGGTCCGCGTAGAAACCCCTGGAGTCGTGACACACAAGTGTGAAGCGAAGCACAGCGCTGTCCTGCGGTGGAAGCAGCATCGACGCTGACACAGATATGCCGTCCTCAATGCCATGCCACTGCATAGGGTGGTCAAAGCCGATCTTCAAGCCATCATTTCCCACCAGCCAGAAACTGCCCTGGTTCAGCAGTCGAATTGACGACGGATCAACATCGAAGCGAAGATTAAACTCAACAGATACTTCTCTCTCTTCTGATTCACTATTGGTAAGCTCAATATCGGCACACAACGCAGGGATACTGGGCAGAAGTGTGTCACATGCCTTGATCGGAGCGAAGAAATTGGCACCAACGGTTAAGCCATTGAGCTTGGGATCAGAGTAAATGACCTGCGCTTCCGGGAAAAGGCGATGGACTTGCTTTGACTCAAACTCGGATGCATCCAGGCTCACTCCATCGCAAGAAAACCTGAACCGCCCCCGACCGATCTCCTCAAGCCATGGGCCCAACACTGGTGGGTTATACATTATGCGCGAGAATGCATCACCGTTCGGAGGAACTTCCGCAGATATGCTGAAGTTGCCCACAGGGAAACCCGTGCATTTATCTTCGCCAAGAACAGGAAGCTCACCAAAACTGCTCATCTACCACCTCATAAGAAACTGACTGCCATTGGGGCTTGTGATTTAATGATTCCATTTAGCTCGCATTATTCACCACAGCAGAATACCGCAGGTTTTAATAGGGTATAAGGATGTGACTAAGTCATCTTCCTGGAGCACACAGCATGGCTAACTGGTATGAAGATAACTCTTATAGCATAGGTCATACGCCGCTTGTGAGGATCAATCGAATCACTCAAGGCGCGCAGGCGACTGTGCTGGCAAAGATAGAGGGACGAAATCCGGCTTTTTCTGTTAAATGCCGGATAGGGTCCGCGATGATATGGGATGCTGAGATGGAAGGCAAGCTCTTCCATGGCAAAGAAATAATCGAGCCCACCAGCGGTAACACAGGCATTGCCTTGGCATTTGTTGGAGCAGCGAGAGGATACCCGGTCACGCTCACAATGCCGGAAACGATGAGCCTCGAACGGCGCAAGGTATTGGTAACGCTCGGAGCAAAGCTGGTACTCACCGAAGGCCCAAAGGGCATGCGTGGGGCCATAGAACGGGCAGAAGCAATAATAGATTCGGAACCGGACAGGTATTTCATGCCCCAGCAGTTCAAGAACCCTGCTAATCCAAAGGTTCATGAAGAAACCACCGGACCTGAGATATGGGAAGATACTGACGGAGAAATCGACGTCCTGATATCCGGCGTAGGGACCGGAGGCACGATCACTGGAGTATCGAGGTTCATCAAGTGCGTCAAAGGCAAGGAGATCATCTCCATAGCCGTAGAACCGGCTGAATCACCAGTGCTCACTCAGACCATACAAGACCAGGAGATAAAACCGGGGCCGCACAAAATACAGGGGATAGGCGCGGGCTTCGTTCCTGAAGTGTTGGACCTGTCATTGGTGGACAGAGTAGAAACGGTTACCAGCGATGAGTCGATAGAATATGCACGCAGGCTGCACCAGGAGGAAGGGATACTGGTGGGCATATCATGCGGCGCGGCAATGGCTGTAGCCGACAGAATAGCACGAATGAATGAGTTTGCAGGAAAGACGATAGTGACAATATTCCCCGATCTTGCTGAAAGATACTTGAGCACGGCACTCTTTGAAGAGACCACGCGCAACGGGGAAATCTGAATCAGATATGAAAACTTGCTGAAGACGTCATGAGCGTGTTAAGCTAATATCTGTAATGAAGAAAATAGTAATGTGCGATGAGCACGCTTATCATATTACTGATGAAGATTACGAGACACTGAAAGCGGTGTCGCCAGGCTACGCCAGACTGGTAGAAGAGTCGGAGAGCCCGGAGCCATCTCACTTCGTGTGTGGGTTATGCGGGCAAGTAGCACCGCTCAAGCTACGTGAGTTACATAACTGCCGTGGTGAGTAGATGTAGTGATCGATCATGTTATATTCCCTCTCCCCAGGCGGGAGAGGGTTAGGGTGAGGGGGCTTTGTTTCTTCGGAGCAGCATTTATCCAATTCCATACTTGTACATCAAAAAGGTCGAAAGGCGCTCGGGTGCTACCACCTCAACCTTCCGACCTTTTGACTTTATGATTTTTTGACCACGAGAGCCTAGACGGGAATTTCCATGCCATTATTGGCAATCGACTTGTCTGACGCTTCCAAAAGCCTTACCATTCTCAAGCCACTTTCACCGTCACTGCGAGGCGTATTGCCGGTTTCGATACATTCAAGGAAGTGCTTGCACATCACACTGAGCGGCTCGGCCTCCTGGATGCGCGGTATGTGGATATCACCATAGTGGTAAGAGCACAGGAACTCGCCGAATGTATCGTAGTGCGGCGGGTTGTCCACACCCTTGTCGTAGATCTGAATCTTTGCAAGCGGGTCGAGATCATCGTATACCAGC
>JAJFTD010000036.1 GCA_021373255.1 bacterium | reverse complement strand
AGTTGGTGTGACCAGGCTTACCGGCCACTCGAGCTATGACTACGATGATGGCGAAGTGGATGCAATGGACAGTTATATTCAAAACCGCTTCAAACCACGGTTTGAGCGCCCGATGTTTATTTCCACTTGCATTAATAATCGCTACACGCAGCTCGGCGGTGGAGCTGTGTTCTACACTATGAAAGATCACCCCACACTGAGCTTCAATCCTGATTTGCTCAAGCGTGAGATGACGCTTTTGCCTAAACTCGGCATGGAGTATTACCAGGTATGGACTGGCCCATTCGACTCTGTTCCCGATGACCCCGATCCTGCCTACGTTAAAAGTGTTGTTGCGTTTGGCAATAAGATCGGCCTTAGGCTGGGCGATTACTCGGGTTGTAATTCCGTGTTTTGTGGACATTACAATGAGTATTGCAAGACATTGGCGGATTATCCTGAATGGCATCTCACCAACTCAGATGCGTGCTTCGGCAATCCCAGGTTCGTTGATTTTTATGCAAGTCAGGTCGTGGCGAATTGCAAGAAGTATGGTTTTCAGATTCACTGTTTGGACTTTCTCAATATTCAGCCCTGCGATAATCCCAATCATGGTCATCCGATCGGTAGAGAGAGCATATATGCACAGATATCCGGTTTGGTACGTATCCTCAAGGGCCTGAACTCAGTCTCGCCCGATATGATGACTTGGTCTAATTCAGGAAACTGGAGCCAGTTCCTGCCCAAGATAGCCTGGTGGAACGAGAACTTATATCTCACAGATCCATGTATCTCAAATCCCTGGCAGGGGCTTAACATGACCCGCCTGCTTGATGATGCACGGCGTGAACAGATGGTATCGCTTCATTATTCGACATTTGTGCCATATAGATGCCTGTCAAACTGCCAGTATTTCTTCTGCCAGAACTCCATAGTGCCTGATATTAGAAACTTTGAGTATGGCGCGCTGTCGACTATCGCTGTCACACCAAATCTGACTCTGGGAGAAGTGAGGCCGTGGTACGATAGCCTTTCCGCTGCTGATCAGGAGCGAGTCCAGTCGTTCTACAAGCATTGGACTGATTTCCTGAAGACGAATTTTCAGCTTTGGAAGAAGACATATTGTGTAGGTGAGCGCCCTGGGGTTGGGGCTGTTGAAATATATGGCCACGCGTCGGGTAGTTCCGGGTTTGTGTTCATTGTAAATCCGAATTACTGGGGACGGACGGTCGAAGTGCCGCTGGGGGCGCGCCTCGGTTTTTCGGGTAGAGGAAATGTCGAGGTAAAGGAGCTTTACCCGACGCAGCAGCTTCGCCTGACGGCTCAGGGGCCTTTTGTTTCACTCGGCACAACTGTTCCTTTCTATATAGAGCCGCAGCAGGTGCTTGTGCTGCAAATCAGCCCTGCTCCCGCTAATATCACTAAGCCCAGACTTTATGGATTGCCTGGAAGTGTTGATGTTCAGGGTGACGGCTATGTACTAAAGACAACGGGGATGCAGGGAGTATCGCGGCGGTGCACTATACTCCTTCCGCGGGGCAGCAAGAGCGTGTTATCGGAAAAGACAAGGCCTGATGTGCCCAAGCAGCCCAAGCGATTGTGGTCCGCGACTCCAGTGAGTATTGTTGAAACCTCACCTGAGTCGTTGACGCTGGACATAACATTCCGCAGGGATCCGGCTCCTGGTGAACTCAGAAACTGGAAAGCCAGGTCGTGTGATCTCGCGACAGGCTTGAGTGGTGGTTTTTCCAACGGTGTGGCTGATGCTGCTGAAATGCATTTCCCGCTGTTTGTTGATGTGGACGATGCCGGTGTGAAGCTGCCTATGTGGGACTCTAATGCTGATTCTACTGATCTCGGGCCGCTGGCTAACTTCTGCGGTGCTTATATAGATAACGCGTTCCAGGAGGAGCAGGAAACTTGGATCGATCTGGAAACTACCGGAGCACCTCTCAGCAAACCTAGTGAACTTATAAGTAATAAGAGTTTACCGGGTATCGCGCCGCTTTCCTCTGAGGCGAAGAGCCGTAATGGCAACTGGTGGCTGCAGACTTCTTTCTATCTGCCGTTTATGTACTGGGCGGGTGGGAGTGAGCCGCGTATTGAAGATCATACGATTTTAGTCCTGCCGTTTATACGCAAAGATCGAGTAGCAACTATCAAGGCTTGGATTAACGGCGTCCCGCTTGATGTTCGAGATTATCGTTATCCGCGAAATAGAGGCCTTGGTTGTTTCTACGTAGATCTCGTCGGTACGGCTGCGCATGGTGGGGAGAACACCGTTGTAGTGTATTTCGATGCAAGCCCGAAACAGTAAATCTCTACTGATCTAACTTTTGGCTGTTCAGTTTATTATTTACATCGCCCGTGTAATATACTATACTGTACTATAATTTGTGATACGTTACTAATCAAGATGAAATGGTGCGTTGTGATAATCTACGGCACAGGAGGCAACCGATGCGGCTAGTTACAGTTTTGTTGGGGGGAATGGTTCTCATGAATTTATGCGCAGGGTCTGATGCGGCTCAACCAGCGACCGCGATTTACATTAGTGATATGCAGGATCGTATTGCATCCGCTCGCCAGGGTTGGAGTGAACTGGGTGTGGATATAGCCGCTTACCTTAATGGTTCAAAGACAATGCCTTTGCAGATTAAGGACAAAACCTATGCAAAAGGGCTTGGCAGCCACGCGCCTGGTGAGATTGTGCTTGATTTGAATGGAGAATTCAGCAGGTTTGAAGCCGAGGTTGGCGTACAGTGGCAGCTCGGTGGCGGCGGATTGGTTGCTTTCCAGGTGTTTGCTGACGGCAAGAAAGTGTTTGAGACCGGTGCTATGGGTGAATCGACTGCCGCTGAGCCTGTAAGTATAGATGTTAGCGGAGTTCAGGAGCTGCGGTTGGTTTGCAGTGGCAAGGGAGATGGAGTCATGGCTGATTATGCCGATTGGGCGGATGCTCGATTGGTTCCAGACCTGAATGCAACGAAGCAATACGATGCAGAGCAGGTAAACCTTGCTTCATTCGGCCGCACAGTTACATACGATCCTTCTCGAAATGATGGCGCTAGAAATGGGCGCACCGGTGAGTTTGCCGCGGAGGATTTGTTCCTTGAGACGGATGTGGTGCCGAATGCTGATGGAGCATACGTCGTGCCAAAAGCTGCCGATGGCCGTGGGTGCATTGGATTGCAGTGGTTGGAGCGGCGTAGACTAAGCCGGATAGGTGTTTTGTTTGCTGATAACGCTCAGATACCGTCGAAAAGTGATGTTCAGGTGGAGTACTGGGTGATGACCAAGGCTGGGTCTTCTCCTGGTGGATCGAACTGGCAGGGCAAGTGGGAGCCGCTGAAGGGCAATCTCACCCAAAACGGCAATCGGTGGATATATGATATCGATTGGGCCAATAGTCCGAACCGCCGTACCGGCACCCTGAAAGTCCGCTGGATATTCGCGGCTTCAGCGATGCCCGTCTCCATTCGCGAGTTGACCGCATATTCCGACTCCAAATGGAAGACCACCGGTCTGGTTCTACAGCTCGAAAATCCGCTGCCCGGTAAGACTGCCGAGATCAAAGTATATAATGGCGAGATTGTTGGGTCGGATGCAAATACTTTGAGCAAGAAATGGGATCTTTCCCAACCGCTGAATATTCGCGTCCGGTATGATTGGTCTAAAAGTCGGCTTACGGATCGCACAGTGGTTCGCGTCAAACTGCCTGGCGCTGAATTCGGCGTGGCGGTTGACGATATATTGGCCAACGGCTGCGTCTACTTCAAAGATGCCGGTTTCTTCGCAACGTCCGAGGCCAAGAAAATCAGCCTGGCTGATTATAAGAAGCAGATAGCAGGCAAGAAGACTGTGCTGGAACGTGTGAATTCAATGCCGGATCAGACATTTGAGCAGGCTATGGAGCACGTGCATCGAGCTGCCGCTGATAATGGGCCGACAATGCTTTCGCTGGCATGTAATAACCATAAGTTCGCTCAATACAAAGATGGCCACATCGAGTGGGACAATGATCCTGCGGTTTATGATTGTATTGACCACGAGGCTCCGCATTGGTATGCGTGCCACTTCAGACCGGAATTCGGCTCGGGCAACCGTGATAATATCACCCGTCACCTGACTGATGGCTGGATACCAATCCCTGTGATGAGTGTCACCGATAATGGCGTGGTTTATAATCAACGCACGTTTGTTGCGCCATACGACAAAACCTCGCTTCCGGCGGATAAGCCGGTTTGGTGGAATGAGAAGCCTCTATGTGTTGTTGAGATAACTATAGAGAACCCCCAGGCTATGGCTGCTGATGTGCGTGCGAAGCTGGAATTTCTTCGCGATTATAACAAGGGCCTGCAGGCGGAGCTCAAGGTAGTTCCAAGTGGTGTGGTTGCCTATCGTGATGATAAGCCGGTTGCTGTTGTGAATTCGTTGGGTGCCTCCGCGTTGAAGGGAACCATTGTTGATGGTGCATATGTGCTGAGTGGTGTGCTTCCCGCGAAGTCACAGGTCCGCATTCTTTCCTATATCCCCGGCTGGGCCGTAAGTGAGGATGAGATAGTCAATCTGAAGGGTGATGATGATCTTGCCGCAGCCACAGTTGCCTATTGGCATAAGGTTATGGCTGAGGGAATGCAGGTGGACATCCCCAATGCGACTCTTGAGAACGCGATAAAAGCATCGCAGGTGCACTGCATGCTCGCCGCGAGAAACCATGATGCGAAGAGTGTAGCTCCGTGGATCGGCAGTATTAGTTATGGTCCGCTTGAGAGCGAGGCGCAGTCGATCATCCGTGGTATGGAGTTTATGGGTAACACCGACTTCTCCCGCAGAGGGCTCGATTACTTCCTTAATAAAGTTAATGACAAGGGATACCTCACCACCGGCTACACCTTAATGGGTACAGGCTGGATGTTGTGGTCACTCGGCGAGTATTACGATCTTACCAAAGACTCCGTATGGCTGAAAAGTGCTGCGCCGACTGTCGTTAAAATGTGCGATTGGATCATAGCCCAGCGCCGGAAGACGATGAAAGTCGATGCGTTCGGTAACAGGGTTCCCGAGTGGGGTCTGATGCCTCCCGGTGTGATGGCGGACTGGGAAGTCTATGCTTATTATATGTATCTCAATGGATACTACTACGCCGGGCTGAACGCCGCAGGCAGAGCCCTTGCGGATATCGGAGACCCGGCGGCAAAGAGGGTTCTTGAGAATGCCGAGGATCTTAAGCAGCAGATCATGCGTGCTTTCAAGTGGACGCAGTCCCAGGCTCCGCTATTCCCGCTGCAAAATGGCACATGGGTGCCGGAGTATCCCACTCATGTATACTGCCCGTCGCCTATAGAGAACTTCTATAAAGGTGAGGACTTCGGGCGCAGTTGGTGTTACGATGTCGAGTTAGGCGCGCATCATATCATCCCGCAGGGAGTTATGGACCCCAACAGCAAGGACGCGCGTTGGATGATGGATCATATGGAGGACGTACAATTCATCGCCGACGGTTGGACCTTTTATCCCGCTGAGCAAAATCGCAAAGACTGGTTCAACCTCGGTGGATTTGCCAAAGTCCAGCCGTATTATGCGAGAAATGCTGAAATTTATGCTAAGCAGGATGACGTTAAGGCGTTCGTTCGCAGTTACTTTAATACCATCATATCGCTTCTGAACCGTGAAGATTTGTCTCTGTGGGAGCATTTCCACAACGGAGCGTATAACAAGACTCACGAGACAGGCTATTTCCTGCATCAGAGCGCAACCATGATGGTGATGACGCGCGGCGATCAACTCTGGCTGGCACCGTTTGTTACCAATAACTGGCTAAAAGACGGCATGACAGTTGCCGCGAAGAAAGCTCCGACCGGGTTTGGTTGTGTTAGTTATAGCATCAATTCTCATGCAGCCGAAGGTTATATTGAGGCTGTTATTGCTCCTCCCACTCGTGAAATGCCAAGGGAGATAGTTCTCCGGCTGCGACACCCCGAAGGCAAGAAGATGAAATCGGTCACTGTAAACGGGGTTCAGACGAAAGACTTCGACAACAGCCGCGAGTGCGTCACTATTCGACCAACCGGCGCCGGCAATATCATAGTCCGCGCTGATTATTAGGGGGAGTAGTAATGTGATTATGATCGATTTCATAAACGTTTACTAAGACACGATTACTACGCATAGCAACCATGTCAGCCACTCTTGACAAACGCTATATCTACTGGTATATTTAGTCTGTCAAGTGCGTTGTTCAGACAAGCAGATACGGGAGACATGGTTGCTATGAGCAAGACATTGCCTGATAAAATAGCAAGTTCAATATATACAGATTACATTGAGAGCGGCCTTATAAAATGTGGAGGCCGCCTTCCAACTATTAGGGAACTACAAAGGCAGTATGGCAGATCCAACAGCATAATAGTGCACGCCCTCGGTTTATTGGATTCACGTGGAGTTATCGAGAAGAAATCCGATGGCATATGTTATGTTGCATCGGAAGCGAAGCTGACTGAAAAGCGGATGCCGAAGATGATAGGCAGCGTTGTGCCTGCGATGACCGAGCCGAATTTTGTGATGCGTATTCATACCGGGGTTGAAGAGGCCTGCCGGGAATTTGGTTATCAGGTAATAAGCGCGAGCGCGAATCTGAGTTATGAGATTGAGGAGCAGCAGGTGATGCGGCTGATAGATGTCGGCTGCGAAGCTGTGATTGTTACACCGGTTATACGAACGCGAAAACAGATCAAGCATGACTATTTGAAAAGCATCCCTTCGACTTATCCGATGGTCCTTGTGGATGTCGCTTATCCTGAGCAAAAACACACGCAGGTCATTCTGGACAATTTCAACGCAGGCTACGATATGACCAAGCTGCTCTTGAATGAAGGGCATCGAAAGATCGCGTTTATGGAGTCTAATAGCTCGGACGGCAATCTCATGCACAGGTCGAACTGGGAGCGGTGCGATGGGTATCTGAGAGCTTTACGATCGGCGGGTATTGTTCCTTGTCCAGAAGACAGGTGGTTGATAAAGGCCTGGTATACTCAAGACGAAGATCTGATGAACAATGAGCTGATAGCCCTTCTGCGGCGCTGGAAAGAAATGCCGGACAGGCCAACAGCAATAATTGCGCTTGAGGATTTTTATGCCATGCAGATTATCACCCTGGGCCGTGAGTTGGGGATATCTGTGCCTGATGATTTGAAGGTTGTCGGTTTTGATAACCTCGATCTGGCTAATAGATTAGGCGCAACTTTCCCGACGACAAATCCCGATATGGCTCTTGCAGGAAAGATTGCTGTCAGCCTTGCTGTTCAGCAGCTCGAGGGCAGGATTGCAGACCCCACCACCTATGTACTGCCGGTGCCGATCAGGGTTAGAACTTCCGCGCTTGACGATTAAGGCACGAAATTTAGAAATACGAAAGAAATAAAGCAGCTCATGTCAAATCACGTTGTGTGTTCGGCGGTTTCGGGAAAAGGGTTTCCCGAAACAACCTAAAGCTGCTTGATGGGAGGCGATCTCCGAATGGCTTGATTGGAGGCGATCTCCGAATCGCCTCCCCACAGCTAATGCCGGATCTCCGAATCCGGTTTCTTCGGCACAGGTTTTGGGGTTCGGAGACCCCATTCTTGGCCTTGAGGTGGCGATTCGGAGATCGCCACCTATCATGAGCGCGTTAAGTGCTCCTTCATGCTGCTACCTATTAAGCAGATTTAACCTACCTACCGCATGTGTCTGAACAACAGGCCATGCCTACGCGATCACTGTTGAAAATAATCAATGCCTGTGATAAATAATTAACGAACATAGGAGGAGAGGAAGTGTTTGTTTTAAGTGCGATAGACGTTGTCATTATAGTGGCATCTATCCTGATAGTTATGATTGTCGGCTTAATTGCATCGCGAAATCAGGATAAGTCTGCTAAGGGCTATTTTCTCGCATCAGGCAGGCTGCCGTGGTATATAATCGGGGCGGCGTTTGTATCTACCAGTGTATCGAGTGAGCAGATAGTCGGTACGGTGGGGCAGGCCTATAAGTCAGGGATGGGGGTTGCGAACTGGGAATGGTGGAGCCTGCCGGTATACAGCATGCTCATTGTGTTTTTTATACCGATGTTCCTGCGAAGTAAAATCACGACAATTCCCGACTTCCTCACCCGGCGCTTCGGACAGCTCTGCGGGGATATATATAGCTGGGTGATGCTGTTTGCCTACGTTGTGATCTTTCTTGTGCCGGTGGTTTACGGCGGAAGCCTGACATTCTCCATGCTGACAGGGTTCAACTTCTACGCGGTGCTGTGGGTCACGATAATACTTGTCGGAGCATATTCGATTAAGGGCGGCTTGAGCTCCGTTATGTGGACCGATGCAGTTCAGTGCTCGATGCTTCTTGGCGGCGGTATCATACTCTTCTTTATCGCGCTGGCGCAAATACCCGGCGGCTGGCATGTTATGGTGCATGCTAATCCGCAGCGGTTCCATCTCTACTATCCCCCCAGCGATCCTGCTGCTCCGTTCCTGGGGATGCTGTTGGGTTCTGTTGGTGTATTTATATTCTACTCGGCAGGCAACCAGGTGATGATCCAAAGAGTGCTCGGAGCGAGGTCTCTTTGGGATGGCATGATGGGAATAGTGTTTGCCGGGATCATCAATATGGCCAGGCCTCTGGTTACGTGCTTCCTTGGGCTTATAGTGTATCATTGGATCAATGTTATGCACCAGGCGCCTGCTCTCGCAAAGCCTGATGATGCCTTTCCTTTCGCTCTACAAAACTTTGCTCCCGGATGGGGGCTTAGGGGAATTATTCTGGCCGGCTTTTTGGCTGCAGTGATGTCTACAATAAGCGCGCTCGCCAATTCCACTGCCACCATATTCAGCCTCGATGTGTATCACAAGGTTATCAACAAGAATGCCTCGGATGTGCAGCTTGTAAAGGTGGGAAGGCTTGCATCTATGATTGCACTGATCACAGCAGGCATCATTGCCCCGGTGGTCTCAAAGATCGGCATATTCATGTATTTCCAGACCGGTGTAACCTATCTGGCTGTGCCGTTCATAACCGTTGTGCTGTTCGGCCTGCTGTGGAAAAGGACCAACTATGAAGCTGCCAGATTCGGCTTGATTGGCGGAATTGTGATCTTGATCGGGGTTATCATAGCCGACCATCTACTGCGGTCGAACGGCATTTACGCGCAGTGGGGGATACCGAATGGGCTGCACTGGATATACCAGGGGTTCATCGCGCAGGTTATCATAGCTATAGGAATGATTATTGTAGCGTTGAGACACCCCGCGCCTGCCGAGTCACAGTGGAAACCGTTCCAGTGGTTCCCGTCGCAGTTGAAACAACTCAATGATGGCATATCCCGCCCGTGGTATCAGAGCGTGGCACTGTGGTTTGGCGTATTTGCCGTTATCTGGGTAGCTGCTTATTGGAAGTTTTGGTAGGTTGGTAAGGGTTTCGGGTGACAGGTGACAGGTGTCGGTTATGGGCTATTGGTCGACGAGACAACATTTACCGGTCGAGAAAACCACGCCAGTAGTTAGCGAGCAAACTGAGGTTGCTTCGGACTGCGGAGTGGAGCGGAGCTGCCGAAGCCGCCGCCGAAGGCGGCGAAACAACGTATCAGTGGTAGACCAAGCCTGTAAACTATGCGAAACGTGGTCTTTTCGGCCTCTTCGAGGCCGGCTTCGGCAGCTTCGCGGTCCGAAGCAACTATGTCCGATGGCTAACTTTCGACAACATTGATTCGGAAATCGCCACCGAGAGAAGAAGTAACCACAATAGTACAACCCAGCATCCTGAGCTCCGTCGAAGGGTGCGACCAATCTTAGGCACATGTTTCTTCGGAGTCGCACGCTTCGACAGGCTCAGCATGCTCACATTGTACTCATCATGGTATCTTTGTCACATACATCGATCGTATGGTTGCCGGCTGCGTATTCTAAACCGTCGATGGTTGCAACGGTGCAGGGTGGCACGCTCAGGCGAAGCTCAATGGTGTTGTCAGTGGTGCGTTTGAGGTCGACGATTATCTGTCCGTGCGGGGTCGGCACCTCGCCGCGCGCCCAGTCCAGGTCTTCCAGATATGGTTTTACCTCAAACTTATTGAAACCAGGCTCCAGCGGTTTGACGCCGAGGATGTACGAGGGTAGGGCGTGTGCGGGAGCGGCGCTCCAGGCGTGGCAATAGCTTCTTGTGGGCCACTTTTGATCAATACCGGAAGAGAAAGTTTCCCAGCAGGCGGTGGCGTCGCTGTCGATCATCAGTCCCCACCATTTGCGAATCAGATTTAGAATCTTAGACCGGTTGCCTGCTTTTTCCAGGGCTTCTATGCTGAACGCCATCATAAAGGCGCTTCCCACCTTGGCCCAATGCTCAGGAACCTCAGTTACATATTGCGCGAACTTGTCTTTCAAGTCTTCCTTCACGATGTCACATAGATAAGCTATGGTCTGTGTCTGTTGGCTGAAGACATTGCTGCGCTTGCCGTCGGCGTGGATACTGTCGATGTATGCCTGGTTGTCATTATCCCAGAGATGAGTGTTTATAGCAGATTTAAGGTCCTCCGCCCACTCCGAGAACAGCAGCACATCACAGTATTCACCCAGCAGATCAGCCATTGCGGCGCTTTGGCGAAGTACTTCCACCAGCCACATGTTCTGATGAGTCACAACACCGCTGTCGGGGGTGTCCATAGCGGCCCAGTCGAGCATGTTCCAGCCGTCAATCTCAAACAGCCCGTCCTTGTTGATGAACTGCCCGTAGATGTTGATATTCTGCTCGCGGATCATCGGGTAAATGTCCCGCAGGAAACACTCATTGTTTGTATACAGATAATGCTCGTTGCATGCAATAGCCCAAAGCATACTCCAGGCGGGAAGAATGTTGTGCCAACCGCTCGGTACGTGGCTCTCCACAATTGGCGAATGCTGCAGCGACTCACCGGCCAGTTTCAGGCATCGCCGGGCAAGTTGGTAATCCCCAAACGCCGTATACGCGAACAGGCTCTCGTTTCTGGCGTCGCCCACCCAGAATGTCTGCTCGTAGGCAGGGCAATCAACAAACGTGTCCTCGCTGCACAGCCGGATAGTGCGTTTCGATATATCCCAGATCTTGTTCAGGAGAGCATCGCTGCACTCGAACTGCCCTTTATCGGAATACGGATACACGCTTTGAATGCACTTTATGCTGCGTATCTCGACCGCTTCGCTGCAGTTTTCTGGAATACGCACAGTGATGGTCGCATATCTAAAGCCTCTGCGCACCACTGATCGCCATTGCTGCCATCCCGTACGCGCGATAGCGCGTTTCCCGTTTCGGGAACAAGTTCCCGAAACACCCTGCCTTGCGACATACCTGAATGTGTTGTTCATGTTCATGCCGCTTGTCCACTGAATGTCGCCATCCTGCATGTGCTCGAATCCGTTGAAATCGATGATCGTTCCTTCGGGCGCCGATAACGCAATCTCCACGAATCCGCTCACCTCGATGCCGAAGTCGACCAGGAGTTCCGTGTCTCCGGCACCATTGGGAAGAACGCGCATGCAGTTGTCATCTTCTGCCAATATAGCGTTGGGCTCTGTAACGACAGGTTGGACATCAATCCCTTTAGCCAGCGATGTGAGCGCGGAGACGTGGACGGGGTATATGCGCTTGGGAATCTGTGTGTTTGCCTGTGCGTGCTGTATAAGCTCGGAACGTGACTTTGCATTCCACGCATCATCAAATGATTGAGTGTCGCACTCATCGAACGGGCCCATAACGACAAACGGGTAAGCGTCGACATCACCTCGCGGAGATGTCATTACTAAATCACCGTTGGCATAATCGAACGCAAAAGTAGCGGATAGCTCGTGGAATTCCCCGCTCACTTTGATGAGATACAAATGCTCTCCCTGCGAGATATCGATGCCACTGGAGAGTTGCTCGGTTGAGTAATCAATGCCGTCTATGCGCATCGTTCCGAAGTAGTTACACACGGTGGTGATTGAGAGATGCATGGGCTCGGAGCAATTGATTACGGTGGCTGCCAGTCCCTTTACCGGAACGCGATTGCATGTTGTGTCGCCGGGAAGCAGATTTGGCTTGAGGTCCATGCACCAAACCTGCCGTGGCGGCTGCACACACCGGATGCCGGATATTCGCGCAGGATATATCGGCTCCTGAGTGAGAAACGGAATGTCACGGGCGATCAATTCACCCCAAGGCTCGCAATCGGCATCACCGATCTTTTCGGCTGATTCCCAGTTTGTGTCGTCGAAGACGGGTAGTGTCCAACCGACCGGTTCACAGCGTGCATCGAACTCTTCCGTCCATGCCTGCTGGCACGCCATTCTTGGCTGTTGGCGTGAATATGATGGATGCTCTGAGCATTTCCATGATTTATCAGTCGATACAATCGCTTCATCGTCGCAATCGATCTGGGCGAGCAGTCCACCACGCGCCTGCAAGTATTGAAACGTCGAGATTCCGTAATGCTGCACGAGAATCGAGAGGCAGTTAGCGCCGGGTTTTAGATATGATGCAATGTCATAAGTATCGAATCGCCAGATTTGCGTAAACGACCGTATCGGGCCGTATCCTACATATGAGCCATTGACCCAGACGCTGTAGCGGCTGTCGGCAGTGATATGAAGCTGCGCATTGGTTGGGATTTTATTGAGGTTAAACTCTTTGCGGGCGCACCAATAGTAGTTTATTGGCGAGGGGTCGCTCCCGCTCCATATCCATTTTGCTTTCCAGTTCATAGTTGCAAAAAACTCCTGCTTCTCAGCCCTTGATCCCGCTCATTGTCATTCCCTGTATGAATGTTTTTTGAGTGAAGAAGAACATAACGATAATGGGGATGGTCACCACGGTAGACACTGCCATCAACATGCCGTATTCATTGCCGTATTGCCCGGTGAACATCGCCAGCCCCAGCGAAAGCGTATATTTCGATTCATCGACGAGATAGATCAACGGGCCGAGGAAGTCGTTCCAAGCTCCCATAAATGTGAACAACCCCACAGTAGCCAGCGCCGGTTTGGATAGGGGCATAACCACTCTTCTATAGATATCGAACTCGGAGCAGCCGTCGAGCCTCGCCGCCTCGGAAAGCTCTTTAGGAATACCCATAAAGAACTGCCTGAGCAGGAAAATGAAGAAAGGGCTTCCCAGGAATGCCGGTATAATCAACGGCAGGAATGTGTCCACCCAGCCGAGTTTTACGAATATGGCAAATATCGGGATCATCGTCACCTGTGCAGGCAGCATCATTGTCGAGAGCATTATGATGAACAGGCTGTTTCTTCCATGCCAGTCTATTTTTGCGAGCCCGTAAGCTACGAGGCTGCATGATAAGATCGTGCCGATGACGCTCAGGATGCTGACGGTGAGCGTGTTGCGCAGTTCCTGGAGGAATGGAATGAAGGTAAGCCCCTTGGTGTAGTTCTTCCATTCCAGCCCCGGCTTTGCTTTTTCTGTAAGGTTATCGAAGCTGACGACCATCGGCGTTGACCGGGGGTTATCCGCGTATTTGACCAGTGCGTTTCCTTCTTTGAGTTTATTGAGCAGCAGCACGTCGCCGGCTTTTTTATCAGGTGCATTTATTATATAAACTGCAAGGCTTTTGCCGTCTTGATGTGCATATACTTGCTGCATCGGCAGTATATCGGGCGGCCATTTCTGTATACGCGCTGCGGGCTTGAAAGACGTCGATATCAGCCAGAAAAACGGCAGCGTAAACGATGTGCCGAATATGATCAAGGCTGCATATGTGAGGGTAGTTATCCATTTACTCTTCTTCATTTCTCACCTCCGTAGTAGATGTACCTGGCAGAAGTCTTGAATAGAAGCAGCGTAAACAGAAGTATTACTATGAATAATATCCAAGCCATGGAGCAGGCGTATCCCATCTTCCAGTATTGAAATGCGTTCTGGAAGAGATAAAGCGAGAAGAACCTGGTCGAGTCCACGGGTCCGCCGGTGCCGCCTGTCATAACAAACGCCTGCGTGAAATACTGCGCGGCGCCGATAAAGCCCATCACCAACGTGAAGAATATATGCGGGCTCATAAACGGGATTGTGATATTCCACATCTTCTGCAACGACGTTGCGCCGTCGATATCGGCGGCTTCGTACAGGTCTACCGGCACGTCCTGGAGCCCCGCCAGGTATATGAGCATAGTTCCGCCGACTCCCCACGTGCTCATTAATATCAGGGCGGGTTTGGACCACAACGGGTCGGCCATCCATCCGGGAATTAGATTTGCTGGAACGTGCATCGATATGAGCAGGGAGTTGATAAGCCCGTATTGCGGGTTCAAAAGCCACAGCCAGAGCACCGATCCCGCAACCATAGGCACGATGCTCGGGACAAAAAACATCGTTCGGAACAGCGCCATCCCTTTTACTTTCTGGTTCAGCAGCAATGCGAGCAGAAACGCGACTCCCAGGCCGATTGGTGTAGCGAATATTGCGTAATAGGCCGTGTTATACAGGGATGTGTAGAACACGGGGTCGTGGAAGAGCGTTCTATAGTTCGATATTCCGACCCACACAGGCGGTTTGAGCATGGGATAATTGCAAAACGAGTAATACAGCGATGCCAGCACCGGATACAGTGTGAATACCGACAGCCCCATGATAATCGGCGAGCAAAACAGCAAGCCGTTTCTCAAATTCTGGCGATCGGTCGTGGATTTTGTTGTTTTCATACTTACTTCCCTGCCAATCTCACATCCAGTTCGATCTGAGTGTCTCTTGTTGCATCATCGAGTGCCTGCTTGGGTGTTTTGCGCCCGTAGAGAGCGTAGTCCGTCGCCTTTTCGATAGCGCCGCTATAAAAAGACATCGCCGGCATTACAGGCCTCTGGTGCCGGCACTGCTTGAGTATCTTCACAAACTCGCAGTAAATCGGCTTGTTCTCGACTTCCTTGAAATACGGAGACTTGCGATATCCGGGCAGCATTCCCTGCGTCCTGCCGACAATGCTTGTGCCTTTGGGGTCGTGGCAGCACCATCTGATGAACTCCCACGCGGCGTCGGCTTTTTTTGAGCCCTTCGGGATAGCCAGACACCACCCTCCGATCCACGACGAGTTCAGCTCACCGCCCTTGGGGGCAGGCATCCCGGCTACGCCATAATCCAAATTCGGAGCATACTGCTTGATATCTTCGATGCACGAGATGTGCATGCATTTCATTGCGATCTGGCCTGTGTAGAACGGGTCCTGATCGCGACTGCCGAACCCGGAGGAAAAGGCGTTTATCTTGGTGACATCAAACTTCTTAGCGTAGTTGACCATCCACGCAAAAGCCCGAAAGACTCCGGGGTCATTCAGAGTCACTTTATGTGTCTTGTCATTATAAAACCGGCCTTTGAACGCCCATCCCCATGTGAACAGCGAGTTGGCTGTCCCATACTGCCCCCACGGAACGATGCCCATTCGGACAATCCGGCCATCTTTTTTAACTGTCAACTTATCATTATATTTATCGAGTTCTTCTATTGTTCTCGGCGGCTTGTTGGGGTCGAGGCCTGCTTCGCGGAAGACTTTCTTGTTCCACGCCAGCGCGAAATTCGGGTCCGCGCAGTATGTCAGGCCCCACACATGGCCTTTGTAGTAGTTCTGGTTCCAGGACGGGGCGAAGTAGTCGCTGGGTTTGACGCCTGATCTCCCGGCGTATTTATCCAGGGGTAATAATGCACCTTGTTCTGCGTATGCGATGGTCTGCATGCCGTCAGTGAATATGACATCCGGCGGCCTGTTTGCGGCGACTGCGGTGAAGAACTTCTGGCTGGAGCCTGTCTCTATCGGAGTGAAAAGCGCCCTTGCATGAATGTTCGGATGTGAGCGGTTGAATTCGTCGATAACTCTACTTAGGAGTTCCTTTTGAGCGCCGCCCCAAGAGTGCCATACGATGATTTCGTTGCGTGGCGTTGTTCTGGTAGCGTTGGTGCAATCCTGAGAATTACATCCTACACAAAGCAACAGAACCGTGAGCATTGCAGATAAATAAATACGCACGTCGAACCTCCACAGGATTATTTGTATTGTAGAGTATGAATCACGGCATGTCAAGACAATAATGTTCAGACAGAGGCATATTCAGGCAATATTATCGTGGTTAGGTTCGAGTTTATGGATATGAGTAATGCAACAATATGTTTGTGCCCGGTTGATTCAAGGAGGTGCTGCACTCGTCATGAAATGTCTGAACTTGTGTTAACTCACACATATACAAAACGAGTGCTGCAGTATGACATGGCAACTATAGCGACACTTTATGCTCTATTGGATACCTGCTGCGTCCTGACCGACACTCCACCAAAATCAGCTTCGCCTTCCGTTACGAACAGCCCCAGCGCGCCGGTGGGGTGGTTATACATCCTGCACGAAAGCGCGATCTTGTTGTTTGCATAAGCCACTACGGCGGTGCCGTCTACTATTACTCGCAGCTTTATTGGCTTGCCGGGGGTCATTTCCAGTGGGCGCTCGAACATAAACGGCACATCGCCTGGCCGGGGCCAGCGGTCGAATACCATTCTGCTGTTTGCAGGCTCGAACCTGAGTTGATAGTAGTTCTCCAGGTTCTCATCCGCCCGGAGAAGCAAGCCGAAGCTGTAGGTGCCGGGATGGTAGGTGATCTCGGTTTCGATCATACACTCCTGCGGCATCTCGCCCAGGGTGATCATCGACTGCTCGCCCACTGATGCTGATGCTATGTGACCGCCCCCGATGTCCCACTTACCGAGCATGGGTTTTGAGGAGAGGCTGTGCGGTTCAGTGAACACCGCCGGGACGCTTTCGGGCACTCGCACATCAAGTGTGCCGTCCGGCTGCTGGGTTATCTCGTGAGCCACCAGGCATCCGCCCCACTGCCACCCGCCTTCGTCCTTTTCGCCATCGCGAGTAGCGAGCCATCCGAATATGTATCGCTTGTCACCATCACTGGCGGTCTTTGCAGCGTAGTATGCCCTTGTGTCGAATGCATCATTTGCAGGTGCGAGCCAGGGGCCATTTATGCTCCGGCTCATTCTGTAGTGGGTGACGCATCTCTCGGTAAACGTTGAGTAAACCAGATACCACCAATCCCCCATCTTGAACAGGTCCGGGCACTCGTGCGTGAAATATTCGTTCGGTGCCCAGAAGGGGTCTCGGAGTTCCCAGGTCTTGAGGTCCGGGCTTGCCATAAGCGCCGTGCAGCCTCTGTTCCTGCTCGGTTTGATCGCGCTTAACCTCGCTGCCAGCAGCATCCAATACTCCCCAGCTTCTTCGTTCCAGAACACAAACGGGTCTCGCCAGTCGTGCGGCTCATAACCCTTATCGCCCGGAGCATACATCATAACCTCGGGGTGCTTGGTCCACGTCCTGAGGTCGGGGCTAGTGGCCAATGTCACCGCCTGGCACGGCTTTCCCTGCTCCATCATGTGGTGGTTATGGGCTGTGTAAAAGATGCTGAACTCGCTGTTGGCCTCGATTGCCGATCCGGTGAATATCCACAAATCCTGCGTGCCCTGTGCGCCCCTGGGTATCGCCTCACCCCAGTCCTCGAAATTTACAAAATCCCTGGTCACTATCTGAAACCATGGCGTCCCCTCACCGTGCTTATCCACATCGCGATAATCCTTCAGGTAGAACAGATGATAGCTGTCATTCCAGTAAAACGGAATAAAATCCGCGGTATATCCATCGTCGGGTTTGTAAAAGAATGGCATTGCTGTACCTCTATAAGTTGGTTACTTAAGTATGTTGCGCTGAACAAGCTATGCATTCCTTCAGAATAAATTTTCAAACTCATGTTTAACATAGCCTCTTCTGCGGAAATATAACAACTTAGTTTTAGGTGTTGGCATTGTATTACTGTCCAGCACCAGTTTTCGGCTGTACGGAGGCTCACTGTGATTCCTACCCGCATTATGCTTATTCGCAGCACCCGTCGCTATGGTGGCGTCGAACGCCAGATCATCGGATACGCGCAGCGTCTTGATCCTCGTGTGTTTATTCCCACGATCGTGACTTTTGATGATGATTTGCCTTACGCTGGTCAGTTCATGCAGGCTGCTGGTGAATGTGGCATTGCGACTGCCACGATTCGTTCGATTCATGGTGCGGGTACAAGCGGGGCAGCTCATCTTGCCGAGCTGGCGCGGACGATGCAGATCGATATGCTCTGTCCGCAGGATTACAGGTCTAATATCTATGCCCTGATGGCGGGGCGAAGCCTCAATTTGCCTGTGGTTGCCACCGTTCACAGCCAGTTGAGTCATTCCCCACGCATGAGGCTTTACGGGCTGCTTAACCATTTCACCCTGCGCGGAATGGATGGCATTATCTGCGCGTCACGCAAGGTGCATAATTGCCTGAGCAAGCTCGGTGTACATCAATCAAAGCTCTTTATCATCCCCAGCTCCGTGGATCCCGGCCTCATCAGATGTGTTCTTCCCGTGGACCGCTATAACACGCCCGGTCCCGCAGTTTGCAGTGTCGGCAGGTTGAGCCCTGAGAAGGGGCATAAGTATCTCGTGGACGCATGGCCGAAGGTGCTTAAGCGGGTTCCATCGGCAAGGCTGGTGCTGGCAGGCGACGGCCCGGAGCGACATCGGCTGGAACGGCTTGTGAGTTACCTGGGGGTAGGGCGCTCGGTCAAGTTCGCCGGTTTCTCTCCGGTGCCGGGGGATATTATGCAGTCGAGCGACCTGTTCGTGCTTCCATCGATGAAAGACTCGCTGCCCCTGGCCCTCCTGGAAGCCTGCGCGGCGGGCAAGCCGGTTGTGGCATCCGAGGTGGGAGCGGTCGATGAGGTAGTCGTCCAAGGCCAAACGGGCACCCTGGTGCGCCCAGGCCGGTCCGATGAACTCGCCGACGCTATAATCTGGTTCCTAACCCGCCCCGATACCGCCTCCACCATGGGCGACCTGGCCAGAAGAGTAATATCAAGAGAGTTTTCCTACGACACCAACATCCCCCTCCTTCAAGAAGCCTACATCACCTGCCTCACAGGCACAAACGCCCTAGAAGACCCAAGATCGAGAATGGACCGTGGAACACGCGTGGCGGCGTTTCATTCGTGAAGTGTGTTATAATCGCGACAGCGCGAAGGGGCGAAAACTTCAATGGTCCAGGATCTGTGATCCGCTCCAATTTGCCAAAAGCCGCAATTGTCTTGATTGCATGATGTACCAAGTAAAGTCAAAGATCAATTCTAATTATTGCTGGGTTGCGGAGCTGTCATTGGACGTCCGTTCTTCTTCCTGATAGCATGTAGAAACCAGACCATAACCCCAGAGGTAAAATCGAATTGGCATTGAAGACGGAATTATTGGCTCCCGCTGGAAATCTTGAGAGGTTGAAGTGGGCTGTTGTATATGGTGCGGATGCTGTTTATTTTGGAATTACAGACTTTTCACTGAGGAGTTTTGCCGGCAATTTCACGCTGGATGACGCTCGCCTGGGTTTGGATTATCTTCACCAGAATGGCCGCAAGGGGTATGTCACTCTCAATATCTATCCATTTTCCAATGAATACGATGAACTCATGCGTACGGCCGCAGAGTTGGATGAAATGGGCGCAGATGCGTTTATTGTATCGGACCTTGGTGTAATGCGCGCTCTGCGGCAGTTGAATTTAAAGACGCCGATTCATGTCAGCACCCAGGCCAACACCACCAGTTGGCAGGCTGTTCTCGCCTATCGGGACCTGGGGGCGAAACGTGTGAATCTTGCTCGCGAGCTTTCGATGGAGCAGATCAAGGAGATTCAGCGCAACCTTGAGGGGGAGCAGGTGGAAACGGAAGTCTTCATCCACGGCTCCGTGTGCTTTTCATACTCCGGCAGGTGTGCAATCAGCGATTACCTGACAGGCCGAATGGCGAACCGGGGCGAGTGCACTCAACCCTGCCGGTGGAACTACACTCTTATGGAAGAAAAACGCCCCGGCCAACATTTCCCGGTTTTTGAGGATGAACGCGGTTTGTATTTGTTCAACAGCCGTGACCTCGCGCTGTTCCCATTCGTGCCGGATTTAGTGAATTGTGGAGTTGCGTCACTCAAGATAGAAGGTCGCATGAAGAATGTGCATTATCTGGCGGCTGTGCTGTCTGTCTACCGGGCTGTTTTGGATGGGAAAGCCATGCCTGAAGAAATCGCATATAAGATGCTGGGACGCGTGAGCAACCGCGGCTACACTTTCGGATTTATGAAGGGCCGGATAACACCGGACGATTACGAAACCAGCACGCACAAGTATCAATCGACTTCCGTTATGGTTGCCAGCACAACAGAGCAGATGCACGGGGAACAAAGAGTCTGCAGAGTTAAAAACACGATCCAGGCTGGTGAGCAGTTGGAACTCCTAACGCCGAACGGAGTATCGAGCTACACTCTTCCGAACCCGCTAGTCTCTCTCGAAGGCGAGAGCATCGACCATGCAAATAATCAGGATGTTATTCTGCTAAACAACGATCTGCCACCTTATGCTGTCCTGCGACGGGTATACTCGTAACAGAGCACAGCGAGGAGTCCTGGTATGAATCCTTATCGAGAGGTTATGGGAACTGTCGGAACGCTGATTGATGCCATCGGGGTCATTGTGATCTTCGTTGGTGCGCTTATTGCTACTGGTCGACTTTTGCTTGGCCGCTACGGCCGCGGCGGCGTTTCGTATCAGTCCTACCGGCAGGACATCGGGCGAGCGATCCTGCTCGGGCTTGAGTTCCTGATCGCCGGCGACATTATCCGCACCGTCGTTGTTGCACCCACCCTAGGCAACGTCGCCGTCCTCGGCGTCATCGTGTTGATCCGAACATTCCTCAGCACATCCCTCCAACTAGAACTCGAAGGCCGCTGGCCATGGCAGCCACCGACACACCAGTGAGTTGAGGGATTTGAGCGAAGTGGAAATCCCGAAACATAGAAAATAATCTGAAGCATTTCCCTTATGCAGAGTCTAAATTAATGTGGCAGCCACGCAATCTGATATAATTGGTGCGCCAGATGTCTTTATATAGACCTTGGGAGGATAAGGGATGCAGGATTATATGAATGGAAGCAACCAGCTAAGCTCTGGGAGACTCTTCAAAATCTTTGGGTTACTTGCTGTGATGATGCTCACCGCATTTAGCGGTGGAGCCGTTGCAGCGGCAAGCAAACCTGCGCCGGTCGTTAAGCAGGCTGATTCTGTTCTGTCGAAATGCAGAGCGGATCTGGCAAAGAGGCTCAAGCTGAAGGAGCAGGATATCAAACTTGCAGACGCGCAGACCATAGTCTGGCCGAACGCCGCACTTGGTATGCCGGAGATAGGCAAGGTATACGCGCAGGTGAAAACCCCTGGGCAGAAATTATTTATGCAGGCTGACAATCGGCTGTATCTCTATGTAACCAGTGATAAGGCATTCAAGTACGGTGGGCCTCTGCAAACATGGGCTTACTCGATGCTGTATCTGCAGTCGGTGCCCAACGACCCAAACTTGAATAAAGATCTGTATCAGTGTTCATTGCTCGGCACCAACAGCATCCGCTTGGCCTCTGAAATCACAGACTATTACCCCCAGGACAAAGGGAGCATTATTGCCAAGCGGCGCACATCACGCTCCGGGCACGATCTCCTCTATATCGATGCGAGCCAACCCGAGAAAGAAACTATCCTCTACCGCGCAATGGATTTTGAGGCTGCAGCACTTAAAAGTGATAATAAAACGTGGGCAGCATGTGTCAGGCCAAGGCTTGGGTTTGAGTGGACTGTAGTTGTAGGCCGCATTGGTGAGGAGATATCAAAATCTCAGGTACTGCCGTTGCCTGAGGGAACGCGACCAACGCAGATCGCATGGTCTGATGACACGCTGATGATAGTAACCAAAAAGGACGATAGCAGGACCACTTACGAGATTTCTCCCAATGCCGAATCGCCTACCTGGAAGCAGGTGAATTGGTACAACTTCCCCGGCCAAAATCGCTTTATGCTCAACAAGAGTGAGACTCTTGAGATAAGTGAAGCCAAAGAGAATGGCAAGCAGGCTGTGGAAGTGGCGCGTGTCTGGTTTACAGGCGATCGCAACGTGGTTGCAAAGATACCCGACCTTGCTCTGCAGGGTTATGATCTCCTCGGTCCTTATGCACTTATCTGGGGGGAAAAAGACTCGCGACCTGCAGCATACACTGTCGATATCAGCTCAGGCGATTCAGTCGTGAGTTTTCCTTGGAAAGGCTCTGATATTAAGCCCTTTACTTATCCCCCGCATAACAGCCCAGTCCCTACAGCTCCCAGGATTGAGTAACCAAATTGGGGTGGGGTTCGGAAACTCCTCTTTAGTGTTTGGGTGGCGATTTGCCGAATCGCCACCCGGATAGCACTCAGATAAAATTGAAACCCCGAAATACTAGAAATTATCTAAATTCCGGCTAACATTGGCATATCTCATTCGTCTAAAGTATAATAACAAACAGTGTGATAGCCTGGATGAAAGAACCTGATCCATGTGGGAGGTGCTTTATGAAAACCGGAATCATTACTGCAATACTCATCGCTTCTCTTACACTCATTTTCTGTGCCTTACCTGCGACAGCCGAAGACCAACAGCCCGCGCAGACCACTGAGGTGACAAACACCAACAGCACAACACAAGACGCCACAAAGGCCGCCGAATCAGACAAGGAAAAAGCGCGCAAGGAAGAGGAGCGCAAGCTGGAAGAGAAGAAACGGCGCGAGGTCGAACGGGAAGAGAGAAGGCGTGACAGAACCGAGCATCATGATCACGACGATTATGATGTTTACGACAGTCATACAGAATCATCTTCCAGCGGATCGAGCAACATCTTCAGTGGTTTTGGAGGCGGTCCGATAAGGACAGACAGCGTCGCGTTGGTTTATGCTCCGGGTGGATTCGATGAGGCAGGAGCTTTCGGCGTTCAGTGGATTAGCAACCGGCGCTGGGGAATCGGGCTCTGGACGACAGGCAACCTCGGCGGCGATGATGACGCCATCCACGCAGCTATTCCACACAATGATTATTATGTAGAAACCGATAAAACAGGCTACGGTATCCAGGGCTTATATTGCCTCGGTAACTCAAACGCCGCACTTCTCCTGGGGGTTGGAATCGCGACTAGTAAAACCAAGTATACGGACGTATCCAATGCCACAGGCTGGGAATGGGATGGCGGCGAGGACACCAACACCCAACTAGCCGGTCTAATCGGCTGCCGATTCCACTTGTCAGGCCGGATAGGGTTACAACTCGGTTACGACTCCAGCCAGCACAGCTACTTTGGGTTGACGGGGAGTTTCTAGAGCGGGTGGTGGGTATTAAGTGTCGGCTAGATACACTAGCCTTACAAAATCGCTACGCCTCAAGATTTAATACTCCACTAAATGTACTTGACAACACTAAGCTCGAACGTTTACAATAACCGAACACACGTTTGCTTAGTGAACCAGCCGTGAGTTTTCAAGTAGACTGATGATGTTTAGGACAACATATACAATCGTTCTAGCGCTGGCCATAATTTTTACAGGAACCAACATCTACGCATAGGAGAAGAATATGATTGTATCCGCACCATCTCGCGCAGTTCTGGAGAATTTCGCCCGCATCGGTTTTTGGAATGGCACGCAGGGTCCTGAAGATTATCCGCTTCCAAGTGTGATGCGGTCGTGCATGGAGTATGTCGGGAACGACTGCAGCATCAAGGGTATGGCTGAAAACAAGTCAGGTTGGCAGTGGGAAGTCTGTGGGATGATGCACGGTTTCTCGGGCACAGGATTCAGGTTCATATCTAGCGCCGTAAAACATGGTGGAGTAGATGAGTTCTATCTTGGACGCAATCTCCTTGATATATACGAATATGCATTCGAGGCTGCCGGATACTCGTATGAGCCATTGATGAAAGATGAGTATGCAGCGGCGCTCGATTATACTGGGGCGCATTCCAATAACGAAGCCGAATTCCGCCGCAAGATCATCGAGAATATTTATGAAAAGAAGCGCCCGGTGATTGCGATAGGTGTGATCGGGCCGCCGGAGCCATGCGTTATTACTGGTTATGACGAGAATGGTGACGTGCTCATCGGATGGAATTTCTTCCAGAATGAAGAAAAAAACGATCCCCGGGTATCGTTTGAACCGTCCGGGTGCTTCCGCAAGCGCAGCTGGTTTGCAGATACAAGCGGAATCATATTAATCGGTGAAAAGCGCGATATGCCGACCAAGGCAGAACAATATCGCCTGGCTTTAAGACGTGCATTGGATATGTTGTGCTATCAGGGAACTATGGATTGCCCTGCCGGCATTGCATCATACACAGAGTGGGCGAAGGCGCTGCTGGATGATGCACGTTATGGCAAGGCAGATAAGGATCTGCATAACACCCTCGACATGGGAGCCGGCGATATTGCCGAACGGCGGTGCTACGGCGGAGCGTTCCTTATAACTGCTATGGGGGTGCTGCCTGAAGTCCAGAGAGAATTGACCGGTGCTCAGCGCAGTTGGCAAATGCTTCACGACTTGCAATACCGGTTTTGGCATACCATAGATACTATGAGGAAAACCAGCCCGGACCCGATGGTTCCACAGTTGGAGGGCCGGCGAGAGTTGGCATCGATAGTACAGCTCACTCAGAGGAAGGATCTCGAAGGAATCGAGTATATCCGCAAGGCTCTTATTAAGCTGGGATACAAGGAAAAAGACCTGCCGGTTCTGCCAACGGTGCCCCCTATCTTGCCCGACACTCGGGATATCGCGGCGGAAGTGCCTTGTAAAACCAGCTTTAATGAGTTCATACCTAAGATGGGCACGTTTATCGATGGGGTTCCGCAGTTTGATTGGTGGAACCGCAATATATGTTCATTTGTAAATGCTCTTGAAACTGCTCTTGCACCCACGGATTACCCTTATTCCTACACCGATCTGATGGGATACTCCGGTCTTGCGTTTCGCACCCGTTGGTTCCATAATCCTGAAAAGAAAGAAACATCCTGGGGAAGTGGCCGCTGGCACCCGGTAAGCCCGCACGGGGAACAGTGCGATGTGATTGCAGCACTGACAAATGGTACGGGGTGGCAGATGCAAATACGAAATTTACCGAAAGAGAATAAAGAGCTCGAGCAGGAGCGGTTGACAACAAATATCGTGGCATCTGTCTGCGCAGGATTGCCGGTTATCGTAAATTATAATACCGATCTCGCAACCGTGTACGGTTACTTCGTCTGGAAAAGGGATCTTGCAATGAGGGATGTGCAGAGGTCCGACCAGGCGGAAGTAATGGTGCCGTATGATGATGCAATGCTACAGTCGCCATATATCTTCCTCATAAAGCACGATAACCCTATTTCCCAGAAGATGGCATTTCTGGAGGGGATACGCATAGCTGTCAGTAATGGCCGAAGAAGCGCTGAAGATGGTTTCTACTTTGGACATGCAGCGATGAAGGCTTGGCGCAGTGATCTTGAAGGTTACGATAGCTACACAAAAGATGAGCGTGATTCATTGTTCATGACAAACTGGTGGTGTATGCTGAATCTTGCCGACGCGCGGCAGACAGCGATCAAGTTCTTTGAATCGCATAAAGATCTACTGGATGCAAAGCAGATGGCGGCAGCGGAACGCGCTCTGGATTTCTATCGCCAGGAGGCTGAGCTGGTGAGCACATTCAACAAGGAAAACAAGGATTTCATCTGCTGGTGGGGTGGCAAGAAGAGCGCAGCCGATTGGGGCACGGATGTGCGAGAGCGAGAAGTCGATTTACTTACGAAAGCTATCGCCCTGGAAGAACATGCTTTGTTGGAGCTAGAAGAAATATTTATTTAATGTGTTTCAAGATTTAAGTGAACCATTTAATCATCAGGAGGAAGAATGAAGACTGTTAAGTTGCACCATCTCGTCTGTACTATTACAACCTTGTTGCTAATGAGCTGCATTATTCTGCCAGCACAAGCGGCATCGCTTCCAATCAACAAAGCTGATGGGAAGATAACACAGTGGTTAATATTGGGACCATTTACCGTTAATCAGGACACAGGCGGAGATACCAGTAAGCTCTTAAAATTGAATCTTGATTGCGATTTCCTGGATTCAATCGGGGGCGAATCAAAAGCACAACTGATTGATGGACAGATAGTTGTTGCAGATAAAATCGTTGGTAAAGTCAAATCAGCTAAAGCTAAACCAATAATTGCCAACCTTGGCGGCAACCAGATCCCTGATATCAATCTTTCCAATGTATTGGGCCCGAAGAATGATGATGGCACTGAGGACTACTTCACCGCATACGCATTTACATATATAGATTCTGACCGCGATACGAAAGCATATTTCGGCTTTGGGGCTGATGATTATGCAAGGGTCTGGATAAATGGCAAGCAAGTCGTTTATAAGACAACCGAAACCGGCACGATACCTCATGAGCAGTTCATTACTGCAAATCTCCACAAAGGCCTCAATACCGTGATGGTAAAAGTGGTGAACGGGGCACTCAGTTGGGGTTATTCGTTTGATTCAATGACCAAGAATCAGCGTCGTGAAGAACAAGCGAAACATGCTGAAGAACAAGCTCTGTCTAAGGCTAGAGATAATATAAGTGCGTTTTTAGATGCTCAGATTGTGCCCAACCGTCCATGGGCCGGTTATGTATTCACCAGTGATGAAGTTCCCGGGTATTGTTGGGATAGGCCAAACAATGTAAATAGAGTCATAGGCGAACTACCTCTCAAGTTACGCTGGTTCGATTCAGAATTGAATGAGGTTAAAGCTCCTAAAAAGGCAGGCAAATATTCCGTTATAATAGAGGGCAATGCTAAAAATGGCACCCATGTCTGCCGGGCATTGACTGTTTATTGCCGTCCATCTGAATGGAGATATTGGGAGCACGAGCCTAAGGCATATTTGGATCCTCTGCCGGGCTTCCCAGTCAGCTCTAGTGTTTGGACCGAGTATCGAGAAGAAATAGCAAAGGCTGTAGGTAACAATATATATTCTAACCTCGATAATACGCCCAGCGGTGCTGTGCTCGTTGCATACCTATCTGAGTTGGAATCCGGTAAGGCTAAAGCATCTACTAGTAATCCATCTTCCGCAAGCGATGATTTTCAACTAGCCGTTAAACTTAAGCTAATCGGAGCGGAAGGCAAGTATAAACCACTCCAGATGCCGCACAAAAAAGCTGGTAATCCCGCAACGGCTTTACACCCAGGCACACTGGAAGAAGCCGGTATCAAACCGGATATGCCGGAAAATGTGCGCAAGGTATGCAGAGAGTGGGCTGAGACAACTAAAATACCATTTGCCATCTGCATTGTTCGTCATGGCGTTGTAGCGATGCATGAGTCATTCGGCGTTGATGAAAACGGTAAGCAAATCCCTGTAGATAAGCCAATGGAAATGGCATCAATCACCAAGGCGATGTCTGGAATGCTGTTCGCCCAGTTTATGGATCAAGGGCTTATTAATCTTGATGATCCTGTAGGAAAATATCTTCCCGATTTTCCTACCACAGGCAACAAGGCTATCACTCTTCGACATTGCTTCACGCACACTAGTGGTCTCTGGGGCCATTACAACTGGGGTGGAATGCACAATCCCTGGCTGGACAATGTGATCGCTGACGCACTTCCAGTGCTTCAACCAGGCAAGAGACATGAATATAACGGAATGGGTTATGATCTTGCAGGCAAGGTAATGGAAGTAGTTGCCGGCAAGGGCATATTCCAGCTCTTCAAAGAGAACTTCTTTACTCCGCTAGGCGCAACTCACACGACTAATGATGATCTAGCTTGCGCTACTCAAAGTACTGCAGAAGATGTTGCAAAGATGGGACAACTGCTTTTGAACCACGGTTCATACGGTGATACGGAGTTCTTCTCTCCCAATACATTCGAGCAGATAATGCCTAAGAATCTGGATAAGTACTACCCCGAAGTAAAAAATGTCGAGTGGGGAGTAGGCTTGGTATACTACAAATACGCGGAAGATCCGAATCCAATAAATGTAGATCTGAGCTCCAACACTATCGGACATGGCGCCGCTTCTGGTGCTATCCTACGAGTAGACTTGGATAACGATCTTGTGATTACACTAAACAGAAACACTCCCGGTGATAATTATAGCTATTACGAACGGCACTTCCTGCAAGCGATAGGGAATGGACTTGTGAAGTAACAGTTCTATACACTCCGAGGTATTTCGGGACTCTAGCAAAGCGAAAGTCCCGAAATACCTCCAAAATATCAAACGCCACAGGCTGGAGATGGGACGGTGGCGAGGTTACCAATGCCCAACTAGCCGGACTAATCGGTTGCCGGCTCCACCTAGCAGGCCGAATAGGACTACAGCTCGGTTACGACTCTAGCCAGCACAGCTAATTTGGGGTGACGGGGAGTTTCTAGGGTGGCGTTGCAAGATTAAGAGGAGCGGAAAGCTGGAAACACCTGAAGAGCGACTGGAGGATTTCCAAGGAATGAGATCAAGAGATGATCGGCATTCGATGCTTCATCAATTGAATCGCGAGATGATAAAGCTACGTATTGTGAGCTATTTGTGCATAATCGGGTTCATCATAAAGTTCAATACCTTATTGCATAGCAGCTTGCATGGCGAGGCGATCCGAAGCATTGATGTTCTGATGGCAGTAACGCTCTTTCTGATAGTGCCCTACAATCTGATAATCCAGCCATGGTCACTCACGGATACCATTCCGATGTCATGTGTCAAGGAGTGTCTGCCATGGTTTCTGAAGATGGTCCCCTATTCTATAACAAGAAAGCTCGTAGTCGATAGACTCAATATCATTCTACAAACCTTGACCAATGAGGAAGCTGAACAAGTCAGCGCAAAAGAGTGGCGGGTCCTATACAAATATTTCTCACGCGGTTCGTCTCAACAGCATGAGATTGTAGTCCGCGTGGCATCATTGCTACACGACAAGGATGCGATCCCATATCTCCAGAGGATAGTGCGGTCAAGGAATATCCCTCTGGAACTGCGTGATGCGGCAGAAAAAGCGATATGGGATATTAGCAATTAAGTCGCTGCGAGATCATAAGCTAGGTACATTAAAGGTGCTTCGGGATTTGAGTGAAGCGGAAATCCCGAAACACCTAATTGGTGTCAATCGATGCGAGGAGGTTACCAGAAAGCATGGGATGGCGAATTGTCTTTTAGTTGCTTCGGTTGCACGCAGCCGAAGCCGTGACCGCAGGTCACGCGAATAGCGTAATGTATAAGCACATGTCAAGATGGCACAACAACTATCCTGATGGTCATGCGTTCTTCTGCACATACAGCGTGTAGGATTTATCGGTGATTGCGGGTCCTCTAGACCCGGCTTCGGCTGCATGCAGCCGAAGCAACAAAAAGAGATCCCGAAACATAGAAGTGTTTGCATGTGACAGTATTTGACACCGAGACATGTTATAATACGAATGAGTCCGTTGTAGTTCCTAGGTTGCTTTAGGCAGTTCAGGAAGTGCAGCGGGCTTTACTATTTTATGGGAGGGTAAGGAATCAATGAAACATTTGGTATTACTCGTAGTGTGCATGCTGGTGGTTGCGTGTACGGTTGTGTCCGCAGCGCCGGTGAATCTCGCTGAGCGAACAACCGTAAAGGTTGCTCTGTTGGAAACGCTGGTATCAGGGCAAGGCAAGCCCAATGACGAAGTAAACTTCGAGCTAAGAGAAGACATATACGGTCCCAACCGGGAATTACTAGCAACGAAGGGGACACCAGCCTACGGCCATATTATTAGGACAAAGAAACGCGGAATGTTCGGCAGGTCTGGAAAATTGGAGTTTAGTTGCGACTATACAAAAGCAGTAGATGGAACAAAGATACCCCTGCGTGGTAGCGAGGTTAGAAGTGGCAAGGGCAACGGTGGTGCAATGCTTGCCACTGCCGCGCTGTTGACCGTCGTTGGCGTATTCATCAACGGTCGCGATGTGACCATAAACAAGGGCACAGAGCTTACGGCCTATGTTGACCAAGATACTATGATAGACCCCGCCAACAATGCAGCAGTGCTTACGGCCACGACTCCAGCAGCGAATACTTACACTATATCGCTAAGCACCAAGGTATGCCAGGATCTTGCACAGCAGATAGCAAGCAAGGTTCCGTCAGGTGATGGTATAACTATCGCCGTATCAGCATTCGAGCTAAGAGCAGAGAAAGAGTCAATGAGACTAGATCTGGCTGTAGGCAAGAATGCGCGCGAGGATCTCGCCACAGCTCTTAGCACTCACAGCGGTTTCAAGGTGGTGGACAATCGGCAGTGGGATCTCGCTACAGCAGAACTCAAGCTGGAGGCTGACAACCCGCTTAACGCAACTACTGCTAAGCAGATAGGCTCAGCTATTAAGGCGCAATACATAGCAACGGGTTCCATATCTGATCGAGGGGCTATTGTTGTGGTGAGCGTTCGAGTCATCGACTGCCAGACCGGTGACAGTCTGTGCACCGTGACCACTGAAACACCGAAGTCGTAGGCTGCAACCTGCAGACTGTGTTTGTGTGCTTCGGGACTGCTTTTCGTCCCGAAGCAATGCATATCAGGTTTCATCATGCTGCAAGTATTCGTGAAGCAAGTCAAATAATACCTGTTCAGCCTTTTCATCATCATTATCAGCAAACAGTTCCTTAATCGCCCATGCCCAATGCAAATCGCAGTCGCCACCTAACTTCTGTTTAGTTGCTTCGGTTGCACGCAGCCGAAGCCGTGACCGCAGGTCACGCGAATAGCGTAATGTATAAGCACATGTCAAGATGGCACAACAACTATCCTGATGGTCATGCGTTCTTCTGCACATACAGCGTTTAGGATTGATCGGTGATTGCGGGTCCTTTAAACCCGGCTTCGGCTGCATGCAACCGAAGCAACAAAAGAGTACAGGCGCGAGCTTCTGCAAGCAGGCTTTGAGAGTTTTGACAGGGTCGTTGTGACTGATACAGGATACCGACCCTGTCAAAACTCGAATCAAACAGACTCACAGATGGCTCTGGTGACTGCATCACACGTTCGAAGTGGTCTATCTCCACCGCTCCATTGATGTGAGTCCGGTTGCTATAACAGGCAAAGTCCAAGTGACCTGCGGTCACGGCCTCGGCTGCGTGCAACCGAAGTATCCTTCTTTATCGCTCACTTACCGGTCACTAGCTGTCCACGATGGTTTGTCTAGGTTGGGCCAGCGGCTCAATTTTTTACCTAAAGCGTCTAGGTGCAATATGCCACAATCGCTGAATAGCGGAATGCAATCCGATACATAAATATCTCCATGTGGTCCCACTGCAATCAAGTTTACATACGCTTCTTTTCCTGCATACCAATCAGCAAGATGCTTGCCATGCATATCATACTTGCGTATATATCCGTTGGTGGGATCAGTCACATAAAGATTATCGTGCGTATCAATAGCAAGTCCACCATACATTGCAAAATGCCCGTTTGGTTGCTTCTTGGGTAGGATAACCTCACCAACATCCTCGCCTGACGAAGTGAACTTGCGAACACCACCAAGTACATCGAGTATGTACACGCTTCCCTCAGAGTCCACAACAAGAGGACCTGGCGCTTTGACCTGTTCTGATTTCCCCCATTTCGCAAGCAGCTTTCCTGAAGAATCATACTTGTGGATTACCTCAGATGGCCCGCCCGATATGTAAATATCTCCTTTTCTATCAACAGTGACATAATTAGGAAAGGTGCCAAGATCTTTACCAGTCTCCAAGTTCCATTCTGCTATACGCTGCCCTTTCAAGTTCAACTTTACCAGTTTACGAGGCCAATCACAGATAACATAAATACTGCCATTAGAATCAATAGCTATCCCACCGCCCCACTCATAATGCCCACTCTTTTCCGTATGTCCAAACGACGCAACTGTTCTTCCTGACTGGTTTATCTTTAGGATTAAAGCAGAGCCACTTGTCATTGCGTACACATAACCTTTGATATCCGTCGCAATACACACTATACCAGCCATGCGTGGCTCCTCATGTTCAGAAGCGCGTAATTTCGTGCTGTCTGAGCCAAAAACAAGGATTTCAACAAACACTGTCACAATTATCAAAAGCAGCATTCGATCTCTCGAGAAACTTACAGTCATCACCATTCACCCCTATCATTTCTAACCAGACAACGCAAAAATAAGATCACTCAGTCTCACACAGACATTTATTTCGGAATTTGAGCGAAGCGGAAATCCCGAAACAAAAACAGCCGATGACAAGATACTTCTATCACATCACCGGCTGCTAATTGCTAAGTTGTGTATTGCGTTAGTTCGACGCAGGGGTCTCTTCGTCTATGCCCATCGGCCTCATTCCGGGCTGGTTGCTCGTCGGTCCGGCTGGAATGGCGCCTTCGCCCATCTCGTCTTCAAACTGAGGCGGGCATTTCGGAAGCTCGAAGATGAACTGTGATCCCTCTCCTGCTTCGCTCTCGACCCATATCTTGCCGCCGTGAGCCTCCACCAGGTGCTTTACCAGGTAAAGACCGATGCCCGTGCCGCCGACTTTGCGGGTGTCGCGGTTGTCGATGCGGTGGAACCTGTCGAATACCTTGGCCAGGTGATCCTTTGGGATTCCCATGCCCTGGTCTGCAACGCACATCCGAACAACTCCATCCATCTTTCTTCCACTCACGGTAATCGTTCCACCGTTGGGTGAATACTTGACTGCGTTGTTTGTGAGGTTGGTGAGTATCTGGTCGATCTTGTCCATATCTCCCACAATTGTTGGGATATCAGGGTCGAGATCAATAGCAAATTCGTGCTTGTTCGTGTAGGACTTCTGAGCTGCCACAACCTTGTCGACTATCACAGGAATATCCACCGGCACCGGGTTGAGGTCCAGTGCGCGTCCGGCTTCAATTCTGGACACGTTCAGCAGGTCGCTGATGAGTCGTGTGAGGCGGTCGCACTCCTGGTCGATAATGGTGTAGAACTCGTGGACAGTATCAGGATCATAGAACCCCTCGGTGTCCTGCAGCAGGGTGGATATGAAGCCCTTGATCGAGGTCAGAGGAGTCCTGAGTTCGTGGGATACGGTGGAAACGAACGCTGTCTTCATGCGCTCGATGCTGCGGATGTCGGTGATGTCGTTGAAGATAGCGACTATACCGATGTTGCTCTGCTCCTCGCTTTTTACCAGTGCCGTCTGGACCTGGTAGAAACGCTCAGCACCCTCTTCTTCTGCCTTAAGGTCAGGCAGGGTAATCTCTTCCTGAACATCCGAGCCTTCTTCAAACGCCTTTGAGAGCAATGTGCGGACTGCTTCGTTCTCGATTGCTACTCGGTAATCGCCGGTCAGCTTTGCGTCCTCATCAAGCCCCAGCATCTCACGAGCAGACGGGTTTACCTGCATAAGCCTGCCGCTGTTGTGCACCATAATGATACCGGCGTAGACGCTCTCGATAACGTGCTCGAGTTCTTCTTTTTCCTTGACCACTTCGCGATACATCTGCGCGCTGGCGATGACTGATGCCGCGTTGCGGGAGAGGCGGTCCAGGAGGTTAACGTCTTCCTGGATAAACACATTGCCGTAGCGCTTGTTGAACACCCACATAACGCCGATGATCTTGCGCTCGGTAACTTTGTTTGTGTCCTCGTCGCGCTTTTCGATAACCAGTGGTACGCAAACGCCGTTGCTTATCCCGAGGATGCCTACATTTTCCTTGATGGTGCGCGGGTCATTTACCGCATCGTAGAGGATAATGGGCTTCTGTTCTCTGAACACTTCGCCCGCGACACCCTGGGTGGCGGAGACTTTGAAGACTTTCAACTGCTCATCGGTGATCCCTATGCCCGGCTTTGCAGCCTGCAGCTCACCGGAATCGTGATCGTAGAGCATAAAGACGCACTTCTCGGCCTGGAGGATCATGCTGATCCTCATTACAAGCCTTTTCAGTGTCTCTTCGAGTTCGGTAAGTGGGGTGGGGCCGGATGCACCGGCTTCGTTTTCTTTGACGCGTTCTTCCAGGCGCTTATTGGCCTGTTCGAGCGCGCCGATAGCCATTTCTTTCTCTTTCAGCCGCTGTTCAAGCTCCTGAACGGTCGCTTGGAGAGTGTTCACGTCGGCGCTCAACTCTGTTACCTCGCTTAGCCCGCATTATCCGTGATAGAATACCGATTGATAATGAATAACGCAGATCAGATTATGCGGTCCAAAAGGACCGCCAAAGAAAACGGCGCGGCTTACATATAACACGCCGCACCAATGCTGCAATACAATCCAATAGCCTTTACCCGCATTGTTCCAAATAATGCGAATTGTCCAGCTTATCGGATTATAGCACAGCGCCGCTTGCCGGGTCAAACCGTTTACGGCCCGGCGTAGCCTTACTCGTGGTATGACGCTC
>JAJFTD010000023.1 GCA_021373255.1 bacterium | reverse complement strand
TGAGCATGCTGAGCTAATGATCTGAATTGTTCGGTAATAGAATATACTGCTGGTCGAACAATTCAGATCAGTCGAAGCGTGCGACTCCGAAGTGACATGTGGCGAAACTTAATCGCACCCTTCGACGGGGCTCAGGATGCTGGGTTAGTTACGCTCAGGATGCTAGGTTAGTTATGCTAAGACTTGAGAGTCGGATTTTATTTTTATTCGTTGGGCTAAGTGCATTCTGCCTGGCTGGGTGCCGGCCGGCGGGGCGCGCTTACTCCTGGCTGCAGTATCATAACATTAATATGCACCTTGTTCGTAGCACTATGACGATGTGGGCTGGTGATGGGAGTGAGGATGCGCGCAAGTATATGGATTCGGCTGTGCTGCCCGGCGTTTATGAAATGGATGGCATCACGGTCAGGTATCCCGAAGGCTGTGCGGCTACTGCGGAGGAGGTCGCGCGTGCATTCGCTGATACGGCTAATGATGTGGCGCGGGAGATGGGGATTGATTGGAGTTTTCATCTTGAGATACGCCTGGTGCGAGTGCCGGGCAGCGTGAAAGGCCTTAAATACTCCGTGCCGCTCAGGCGAAACCGCAGGCTCGTGTTCCCTGTGTTTCTCAATGAAAAGGGAGAAGTGCGGGCGGACTGGGCTCCGACTGTGGCGCATGAGATGACAGAAGCCTCTATGATAGCCCCACGCGACAGGCACAAGATGGTCCTCGCGGACACCTACGGAGGGCCGGTTTGTATAAACGCCGAAACGAGATGGTTCCGTGACGGTGTCTCCAATCGTGCCGCAGATGTGCTTGGCGCGCGGCTCTTCTTGGAACGCTACCAGCCCCGCTTTGCAGGTTATGCGGAACTGAATACCACCCGGGAAGCAGTTTTGAATTGGTGCAACTGTGAGGACCAGCCGAACTATTATAGTGCGGCGACAGCGCTGATCCGTGAAGGCGAGCTTTCAGCCGGGGATAGTGCAATAGCCAGGATGATGACAGGTATCGCGGGCGAGTATGTTCCCGGTGGAAGGGCGGTCAGGCGAGCTTTCAGCAGCGTCACGGGGAAGGAACTACCTGGTTATCTCAGAACGTATACTACCCCGTGGCTGGGAGCGGAGTTCACCGATACTCGCCCTGATTCGGACAATCACCCGCTTATACTGCCGGGTAATGAAGTGGTGATCTCATCGGTGCATCCTGCCACGCCCGCGGCAAGGTGGAAAATGCAGCCTGGGGATGTGATCGAGTCGTTCAACAATGTGCAAGTGTGCTCAGCAGGACAGCTTGATCATTTAATAGCCAAGTGTGCAGCCGGAGAAATGGTCATGATATTTATCCGTCGAGGGAATAATGTGGCTGCTCTCCGGGTAAAACTGATCTCGCGTCCGAGGGATATGCGGCGGTTTACGCAGCTATCGCTATATGTCCCTGGAACAGTGGCGCGCAGGTTCTGTGGAGAGGCTCCGGGTGTCAGGTGACAGGTGCCGGTCGGTAGGTCGAAGAAACAGCAAGGGTTGTTTCGGGAAGCCCTCTTCCCGAAACCGCTGGATGCACGATCTAATATAAGCATTCTAGCTCTCCACTCTACCGCCTATAGCCTTAGCCTGTTGGACCCGATAATTGTTATGAGGGGTTCCTTTTTCTGTACACTTGTGGTAAAATGCGGGTTTGAAGCCCACCCTTGAGCGGTGGGCATGCTGCTATATACTCATTGGGAGATAGTTCTGTGGAATTTTCGGAAGACGGAATCGTGCTTACGCGCACGGGATACGATGAAATCCAGCGAGAACTTAACGAGATTCTTACCGTTAAGCGTCCCGCGGTCATCGACAGAATTCGTGAGGCCAGGCAGCTTGGCGACTTGAGCGAGAACTTCGATTATCAAGATGCAAAGCATACCCAGGCCTTGCTTGAGGCTCGAATCAAAGAGTTGAAGACAATTGTCCAGCATGCTACTGTGGTAGAAAGCGCAGAAGCGAATGGCTGCATTGGAATAGGCTCCAAAGTTGTGGTAAAAGACCTCGAAGATGGCTTTGAGGACACATACACCATAGTAGGACCAGCGGAGTCCAGCCCGGCTCAGGGCAAGATTTCGCACGAGTCTTGCGTGGGTGAGGCCCTGATGGACCACAAAGCCGGAGACATCGTGCAGGTGCACGCACCCGGCGGCGTGATGAAATACGAGATTATCTCGGTAGAATGAGACACCCCAACATCCTCGACGAGTCCGGCGCTGCGCTGCTCGTTATAGACCTACAGGATTCACTCCTCAAGGCTATACATGAGCACGAACGCGTGGTTGCAAACAGCGTCAAACTCATCGAAACAGCCAAGATCTTCTCCATACCGATCCTGGTAACGCTACAATACGCCCA
>JAJFTD010000019.1 GCA_021373255.1 bacterium | reverse complement strand
ATTCTTGCGGCGATACTCTTTCCTGTATTTGGCGCGGCAAAAGAGCAGGGAAAGCTCGCTTCGTGCCAGGGCAATTTGAAGCAAATTGGTACCGCCATAGATTTGTATGTCGGCGACAATGCAGGAAGATATCCCTGCGCAACGAGAGTTGTGCCGTCCGCTGTTAAGTTGAACGCTGAGCAGTATCCCAATAATGTAACGTGGGATATTGCCATATTCAAGTATGTGAAGTCAATAGGCGTGCTTAAGTGCCCTTCAGATGGCAAGGCTCGTCCGAAGCACAGATATGTTCTCAGGAACATCATCCCGCACGCGCGGAGTTACTCCTACAACGATCCGGTTTGCTACAATACATGGGCAACACGCAAAGTTTCGTCGCATCCTGACACCTGGACAGAAGGTGAGATCCGTTATTCGAGATCGAAATGTGTTAGCTTGACAGAGTTCCACGGAGCCATGGGTGAAGATATAGAGAACCCAGGTGTTGTTAATGCAAGTGCATATGCTTATAACGACTTCGGCTGGCCGTCGTGCTGCACGCTGGGTGGACAGCAGCCCAAATTGGGCGTGCACCAGAATGCGGCAGTAGTGAACTACCTCTTCCTGGATGGTCACGTGAAGGGCATGGATCCTGAAAAGATGAAAAAGAGTGTCGAAGTAGACAAGACAATCTATTACGATTATTTGAGATTGACTGTGCACTAGTTATTATGCTTGAAACAACGCCAGATACAACCTTACATAGTGTGAAATGGTGAATATATGCGTATGTGCAGCTTGTCTTTTGTTTTGATTGTGGTGTGTTTATGTATGGCAGTGATGTCTGCTGCCATAGCTGACAGCATCAGCAAGAGCTATTATCTGGGGCCGTTTGCGATTAGTGGTATCAATCCGCCTCCCAATGATAACACCTATGATTGGTGGGCGAACACAATGCGCGTGAACGGCGCTTACAAGATGTGGTGGGTTCGCGGCGCCCCTCATGATAGAGTTTATTATGCGGAAAGCACGGATGGCATTCACTATTACAATACGCAGCAGGTGCTTGCTCCGGCTGAGAACGACGTGGAAAAGATGCACGTTGGGAGCCCGTGCGTAATTTTGCTCCCCAGCGGTACATACTACATATTTTATGAAGCCCCGGCTGGAAGTGAATACAGCGACGGTCCTGACGGTAGCATCTTTATGGCTACATCTACCGACGGTATTCACTGGAACAAGTACCCGTCGAACTCGGACCCGCGTCCGGTAATCGAGGGTTATAACAAACACCAGTCGCACTACGGCTGCGGACTACCGACGGTGTTCTACAAAGACGGGAAGTTTGTAATATATTATGTTGATGATTGCCAGGGTACGGGTAACCTGACCCGTCGGGCGGAATCCTATGACGGCATTCACTGGGGAACCACTGCCGGGCTGACTCAGCCGCCGACCGATCATCCTGTGGTGCTATACGGTGCTCCCGGCGATATAAAATACAGCCCTCTGCTTGGCAAGTGTGTGATGACATTCAGTATGAATGGCACCCTGGTAGGGCAGACTGCAGATAATTTTGCTCATGATATATATGTTGCGGTGTCGCTGGACGCTGATGGTAAGCAGTGGGCAACGACCACTCCGAATACTGTGAGCATGGCAACACCAGCCCGAAATGTCACCGCAACTGCAGACCCGGATATGACATACCGGCTCCGCTCTTTCCCGACATTCGTAACTAATCCGCTCGGGCAGATAGACACCAAGACTTTCCAAGTAAATTATATGAAAGGAAAGCAAGCGACACTTAGCGAGGACTGGAAAATATATTGTTCTACTTGGGACATGTACTCGGTGTTAGTCAATCTGGACGCATTTTCTGCTGATCCGATTATGTTTCCAGAGGGATTCGATATGCTGGACTCTTCCGGCACAGTATTCCGAATGTCCGGTAATACAAAGCATTCATACTGCAATTGGGAGACATATTGCGCTCTCAATCCAGGTCGCGAGAACGACTATGACAGGGTTCCTGACACAAATATTTCAGCCATCCCGACAGGTTTGTTCTATTTAGAGGGACTAAACATCACTGGTTCCAGCGGTCAGCCGATATACTGGATATACAACTTCTCCAGGTACGGTTATGCCGACCAGCAGGACTTCCTCTCACAGAACCCGGACAGCAAGACATACACTCTTGATGACGCCCAGCTAAACGCGGTAATACGTGATTTTCCATACATGGGTCTACGCTCACCGAAGTCGGCTCCCAGCCTGGGAAGCATAAAAGCTGCTGGGGATGGCGAATCAGTTACATTACGCGGTAAGGTAGTTACGGCTGCGTTGGGAGACTATTTCTACGCTGAGGAGCCGGATAGATCATCCGGCATTCGTATTACAGGCAATGCGAGTCCAGGTGAGTTGGTAGATGTGCTGGGTTCATTGGTCACTCTCAATGGTGAGAGGACTATCGCCAGCACCACCATCAACCGCTTTCCAGGTGGCCCAATGCTTGCTCCGTTGGGTGTAAGCTGCGCTTCTACTCTAAATGGATTATCCACGGTTGGGCTTTATGTCGTTGTTTGGGGTAAAGTTACAAGTGCGATGACAACCTATTTCACACTAAACGACGGCAGCACCCGGTATCTTCGGGTCTACGGAAAAGCCACCAGGAACAGCTATGTGTCAGTGCTCGGTGTAATGGGTGCAGAGATTCGCGGAACCTCGACCGTGCCGATTGTTCGTGCAATCTCCGTAACCACATTGGGCTGATTATGTACCACATTTTTCTGCTTACCACCTAGAAAGGATCCATTCATTGGTTGATAGTATTCGCGCAGGTAAACTTGTGCTTGAGATTGGCAATTCAGGGACATTGTTTACAGTCTCAAATGTCGATGTCTCAGATTGCTCATACATAATAACATCTCCTGAGTTTGAGATTGATAACAACAGCATAGGCGGGTTTACTTATACCGGCACTTCCAGCATGAGAGCTACTCGTAATGGCGGAGAGGAGTGCGTTCTCTCGTACGGGTCAATTGCGCTCGAAGGGCTGAAGCTCGATGTTGTCGTAAGGACATTCCCGGGATCACCTTTCATCCGCTTTAAGTATAAACTCTCGTCTGATACGCAAGTTATGCTGACGAAATCATCCGGCCAAGATGCTATTCGTTATCTTTCTGCGCGAGGCTGGAGCCGTGATACTGTGCAGCTAACTGAAGTCCAGCTCAGCCACTTCGATACAGTCGCTCACAGCTATTTACCTGATGAGGTGACATTTGGCCCACAGGATATCTATGACGGCCAAAATTTCGCAGGCCCGGTGGCTGTGCTTCATGATCAAGACGTGTCGCTGTTAATCGCCTACGAGCACGGAGCTGATTACCCGAACTCATTCCTAAAGTATTCACTGGACCTTGGATCGGCACCTGATCTCACATTAAGTGCAACTGAAGGAAACTACTACACAGGGATGGTGGTTGACAGCAGCCATTTCTTTGAGTCAGTATGGTTCGAGTTGGGAGTCGTTCCCGGTAGCCGTGAGGCGCTTTGGCAAAGATACCGGCAATTCTTCCTCAATGAGATAAGTGAGAACACTGAGTCCAGAAAGCCATACATATTCTACAACACATGGAATTATCAAGAACGAAACCGTTATTACAACGGCAGGCCGTACCTCGAGTCTATGAACCTTGAGCACATCCTGGCTGAGATAGAGGTTGCGCATAAGATCGGCATTGACGTCTTTGTCATTGATACCGGATGGTACAACAAGACCGGCGATTGGTTGGTGAACCTAAAACGCTTCCCAGACGCGCTCCAAGATGTGAAACGCAAGCTCGATGAATACAATATGCGCTTGGGTCTATGGTTCAACCCAATTGTGGCTGCACGGACGTCAAAAGTGTTTTCGGAACACCCTGAGTATGCGATCTGCATAAATGGCACTCCATGGTATTGGGGTGAGATATGGGAAACTGAAGAAAGCTATGGCATGTGCTTGGCCTCAGGATATGCGGACAGCTTCATAGAGACAATGGTCCGGCTTCGCGATGAACTCGGTGTTACCTATTTCAAGTGGGACGGTGTCTCCCAGTTCGGGTGCGATTCGCATCTGCACGATCACGGCACTTCGGTAAACTCCGTGGAAGAGCGAAAGGCTTGTTATGCCTACGAGATGGGCCGGAGTATGATTCGGATAGTCGATGAGGTCACAAACAGGCGTCCGGATGTGATTGTTGACTTCGATATCACTGAGTGGCAGCGTTTCATGGGGCTTGGGTTCTTGTCCGTCGGCAAGTATTTCCTCGTGAACAATGGTCCATATTACCACGACTTCGATATTCCGCCCACAATCAAGATCGATCCAAACACGATCAATGTCTTTTTCCACCCAGGAGCCGCGCGCCCGAGGGTGTGCCGCCAAGGTATAAAATTCGATAAGTTCATTCCGTCGATCCTGTTCCTGACCCACTATCTGCCCGACACCCCGGCGCTATCTCAGATGAACAGCCTTACCTCAATGATGCTGGGAGGCAATGGTATATGGGGAGACTTACTCTCGCTGAGCCCTGAGGACATCGACCTGCTCGCTGAGCACATCAGCAACTATAAACAGACCGCCGATGCGGTCACACGCTCATATCCCAGAACATCCGGTTTTCCAGGATCAAGCCCTGAGATATATGAAAAGCTCGACCCCGAGAGCGCGTCAGGAATGGTAGCCTTTTTCACCGTCACCGACGGAGAAATCACCCATGTCACCCAGCCAATCGACACTGATAAGCTGCGAACGGTGATAGGAGCTGATTCGTGGGAGGCACTGCCTGATGGCAGGATCAAACTTGTGCTTCGTCTGGAGAAACAGGGCGCGCGTTCTGTATTCTTCCTGGGGCAGTAATATGACCGGAGGATTTAGAGTGTTAAAGGCATTTAGCAACACTTCAATAAAATGGGACCATGAATCAAATCGGCTCAATATAGAGCATCGAGGCGAGATAATATTTTCAGGAACAGTAAAATGGCCCGGTGATGCGATCGAGAGCAGTGTCGGTTGGGAAGAAATTGCACGCCCTGCGGAGGCGGTATATCTTGGCTATCCACATGGCCCCGAGAGAGCCGGATGTGTTCCCGATGGCCTGATGGCGAGATCGATTGTCGTCACTATATCCGGGGCTGGAGCTAGTTTGACTGGAACCATTAACACTGGCAGTGATGCGTTCACCTGCATACCGGAAAAAGGACCGGAGATGGTTCGTGGGCGGTTCGGGACAGGCGATAGTAGCCTGGATTGTGGCGTATTTGACAGGGCAGGGGACTGGGTGCTGTCAGTTGACGAAGCTGCTGAAATGAGCATCAACAACACTGGTGAAAAGTTCACACTGTCGGCAGCAGGAGATGAAATCAAGCTGGTTCTCTACGTTGACTTCTATAAAATCCACCGTGGATACTTCTTCTGGAATCCCGAAAAGACGTTATGGGAGAAGCCGATCTCGGGCTGGTGCTCGTGGGCTGCGTATTGGAACAAGATCACAGAAGACACGATCATTACCGCCGCTGATCTGATAGATAAAGAACTCAAAGATTACGGCTACAATATCATCCTTATGGATGATGGCTACCAGGATTTCGACTGCGTTAACCCAAAACCTCTCGCGCCCGGCCAGAATGTATCAGACATCTGGAACAAGCCTTTAGATAAGTTTCCCCACGGACTCGGCTGGCTTGCCGAGCAAATCTCGGCTCGCGGTCTTATGCCTGGTATCTGGATGAGTTCTGCAGTCCCTCCAGGGCTTCCGAAGAAGTGGTATATAACCGATGAGCAGGGCAAGCCGTTTGCGTGTGAGACTGTAAAGTGTTCGATTGATGGTATGATCGACGAAGCAGTCGAGGTGGCGTATAAGCAGACGATTCGCGGCCTCAAGGAGAAAGGCTGGCGCTACTTCAAAGTAGACAGCATCCGTCACGTCCTCTACGATTCCTACAGGAATGCGGCGCATTACTGGGAGTCGCGAGGTGAAAACGTTGACGAGGCGTTTCGGCGCATTTTCAGTGGTATAAAAGACGAGATCGGGCAGTCGATTGTTATGCAGTCCTGCTGGGGGACTATCCCTGAGCTGGCGGGAGTTGTAGACGGCTGCCGAATCGGTGAGGATGTGGATGCCAATTGGGACAGCATCCAGGCTGCCGCGAAGTATGGGTGCCAGTTCTACTACATCAACAACATACTCTGGCTAAACGACCCTGATTACATGTGTTTCCGAGTCCCGCTGGAGCAGTGCCGCGCTTGGGCTACTATTACCGCGCTGTCAGGGATGCAGCTTATGATAAGCGATCCTGTAGAAACCTATGATGAGCCCCGGTTGGATATCCTGCGTAAGGTCGGCCCGCCGCTCTTCGTGAGACCGACAACACTTCGCCCGCTCTCACCGGATTGCGAGTTGTGGTTGTTAGAAGTGAACAAGCCCGATGAATCGTGGGTAGTCCTCGGAAGAATCGCCTGGCAGCCGGATGGCCTGTCTAAACGTGATATAACTTTTGCAGAACTCGGTCTGGCGCCTGATGATCGTTATCTGGTATTCGATTTCTGGAATGAAGAGCTGGTTGGCGAGTTTTCGGGTGGGTTTATTGCACAAGCCTTGCCTGAGGCAAGCTGCCGTGTATATGGCATTCGTCCATCGCTGGATCGCCCGCAGGTTCTCTCCACAAACCGCCACATCGGCCAGGGTGCGCACGAGCTTGAAGACGTCTGCTGGCAGAACAAAACGCTCTCCGGTAAGATGATACTTCCGCCAAATCGTGCTTTCAGCCTTTTCGTATACGTTCCCGATGGCTACCGGCTGGATGAATCCGCTCCAAGTGACGCCCAGATAAGTGTTGACGGAAACGTTTTGAAATTGACCCTTACAAGTACATCGGGAGGAAGCGTGAACTGGTCGCTGCGGTTCGCAAAGTAATAGATCGCTTGACAGTAGCTGAGCGTAGTGGGACAATATGTCAGAATATTGTCGTGTTCAGACAGTCGACATCACCGGAGCGATACGAACTTGAACAAGTCACTACCCGAGAAAATCGCGAACTCAATCAGCGCAGATTACATAGAAACTGGACTTCTGAGCCCGGGGGACAGGCTCCCGACCGTGCGAGAGTTTCAGAAGCAGTATGGCAGGTCTAACAGCATCATAGTGCACGCGCTGGGGTTGCTCGAAAGCAGACGGGTGATTTATAAGGGCCCTGATGGCGGGTGTTATGTGGCGGAGGATTCTCAGCCCTTGGAGAAGCGTCCTCCAAGGATGATTGGCCACGTGCTGCCTGCGATGACTGAGCCAAGTTTCGTAATGCGAATACACACGGGTATTGAACGGGCTTGCCAGGAGTTCGATTATCAACTGATAAGCGCAAGCGCGAACCAGGACTATGAAATAGAGGAGCAGCAGGTAACCCGTCTGATGGATGCGGGATGTGAGGCCATAATCATCACGCCTATCATACGCACCAGAAAGCAGTTGCGCCAGGATTATCTAAAACAAATACCCAACAGTTATCCGATTGTGCTGGTTGATGTTGCCTATCCTGAACAAAAACATACTCAGGTGATAATGGACAACTTCCGAGCCGGCTATGAGATGACCAAGATGTTGATCAGGGAGGGCCATCAGAGAATAGCATTCATGGAAACCAGCAGCGCGCATGGCGAGATTATGCATAAATCTAACCGAGAGCGTTGCGAAGGTTATTTGAAAGCGTTGAGATCGGCAGGAATCGTGCCGCGTCCCGAGGACCGTTGGTGCTCCACTGCGTGGTACTCTCAGAAAGAAGACGTGATCACTGCCGAAATGGGTGATTACTTGCGCAAATGGAAGAAAAGCAAGGATCGTCCGACTGCTATCATTGCGCTTGAAGACCTGGTGGCGATGCAGATTACCCTGCTGGCTCGTGACTTGAATATATCGATACCCAACGACCTGAGAGTTACAGGTTTTGATGATTTAGACCTTGCAAACAGGCTCGGCGCCACTTTCCCGACCACCAGCCCGGATATGGTGTTAGCGGGAGAGGTTGCTGTTAACCTCGCCGTCCAGCAACTGGAGGGTAGGGTTACAGAGCCGGTTACTTATGTATTGCCGGTGCCGGTAAAATTAAGAGCTCCAATGATGGAAGGACGATAGCCTGCCATATTACCCTGATAGCTAGTTAACGTGGCACTGTCGTTCGGTCAGCCGAATGCGGAGGATCATGTGAAACTGCTATATGCTCATATAAACACGAAATTAGTGGCACTCCTTGCGGGCGTCGTCCTTTCCTTTATTATCTGCGGAACATTGCAGGCTGATTCCATTCAGGAAAGATACTTTCTGGGGCCGCTAAGTATCGATGGGTTCAATCCTCCTCCAAACGACATCTCCTACGATTGGGGTCCAAGCATCCTCAAGATCGGCAATACATACCGGATGTGGTGGGTGCGCGGCGTTAACCACGGCGACAAGATATGGTATGCTGACAGTCTGGACAGCATCCACTATTATCATAAGCAGCAGGTAATGGAACCGGTAAACAACGGTTGGGAGACTACCCATGTAGGGCATCCGACTGTGGTTTATGTCGATGCAGGCTCAGGCAGCAAGTATTATATGTTCTACGAGTCCCCCATGCGCTATGATGGGCTGGATGGAAACATCTACCTCGCAACCTCAACCGATGGCGTGAGTTGGAATAAATGGCCAAGCAATTCCGATCCGCGCCCAGTAATTGAGGGTTATAATCGCACCCCAGACCCAGCGAGTCCCGCGCACTACGGGGTGGGGCTGCCCAGTGTCTATTATAAAGACGGCAAGTTCGTCATCAATTATGTCGAGGACTGCGATGGCCCAAACAAAATGCGCCGGGCTGAGTCGTATGATGGCATTCATTGGGGATCTGTCGCAGGCACCTGGCAGCCCGATGTTCGCAATCACTTGATCACGATGTACGGCAATGTGGGTGATGTTAAATACAGCATCCAGCTCAGCCGCTGCGTTATGACTTTCTTTCTTAATAACTCGCTGCTAAGCCCTCCCGGTGCACCTGGGATGGAGATATATCTTGTTACGTCACTTGATGCCAACGGCAAGCAGTGGGCTGCCACCACTTCCGCAATTTGGAACCTTGCCGATGAGGCGCATAACGTGAGCGCCACGATAGATGCCGACGCCACAAACCTGCTCAAATCCGCGCCATATCTCGCGTGTAATGGTCTCGGGCAGCTTGAGGGTTCAACTTTTCAAGTCAACTATACCAAGGGCCAGATGGGCAGCCCGGACATCAATTCGCTATGTAACACCTGGGACCTTTACTGCGCACTGATCAAAATGGACAGCCTGCCGGGCAGTCCATTATCTTTCCCGGAGGGCCTGAACATCCGTAACTCCGGCGGCGGCATTCTCAAGATTCTCAACCACAGCACACATCTCTACTGCAACTGGGAAGTCTACTGCGCGCTAAACCCAGGTCGAGAATCAGACTGGCGACAGGTAACCGACGACAGTTACATCGAAGCTATGCCAACAGGGCCATATTACCTTGAGGGCCTAAACGTCAGAGCGCAAAGCGGAGGATCGGTCTACTGGATACACAATTTCACCCGATACGGCTATGCAGACGATGCCGATTTCCTCTTGCAAAACCCCAGCGGCAAGCAATACCTGCTTACAGATGCTGAAATGAGCAACGTGATTGCAGATTTCCCGTATATGGGCCTGCGTTCACCCCATATTATCCCGAGCATTTCAGAGGCTCGGAAACTGGGTGATGGTGCACTGGCCACAGTGCGGAACAAGATCGTGACCGCTTCGTTTGATGGATATTTCTATATTGAGGACCCGGATCGTGCTTCGGGAATTCGTGTGACAGGCACTGCTGATCCGGGAGATATGGTGGACGTTTCGGGTGTGTTATCAGCCGCCAGTGGCGAACCAACGCTCGTGAGTTCAGCCATCAGCCGGTTTCCCGGTTCAAAAGTCCCTGCTCCTCTTGGTATGAATAATGCCGCTGCTTTTCGTGGTTTATCTGCAGTGGGGCTCTATGTGACAACATGGGGCACGGTGAAGTCCACAGGATCAAACTACTACTGGGTCAACGACGGCAGCAGCAAGAACCTCAAAGTGTACGGAACAGGTGTTACCAGGGGTGATTATGTGGTTGTAACGGGAGCTATGGGCATGGAGGCAAACAGTGGGTCCGGTGTCTGTGTGCTCCGTGCTGTGAAGACTATAAAGCCATAACGCTAAAGCTATTGGCTCAGAGTGTTATGATGCAATCACCAAACACTCTGAGCCAAAGAATTGTTATTTGCGGAATGCATCCATTAGCGCATTCACGTAAAGCTCAAGCCCCTGTGGGCATGGGTGGTTGATGCCGTTCAGTAAGAGAGTCGGGTAGGGTATGCCCTCCAGGGCTAGATGGTCCCACCTCTTTGATACATCGACCAGTGCAATGTTATTGTTTCTCGCAAAGTTACGGAGCGCCTCTATATGAGGACGTGTGTCCTTCTGGACTCTGTCGCCGAAGCTGGGCTGATGCTGCCATGTGTCATAATGCGGTGTCATAATAATCCACTCGATACCCTTCTCTTTGAACATATCGCGGATCGTGGAGTACATCTTGTCTGTGCTCTCCTGTGTAGGATAGCCCACCACATCGTTCACGAATTCGGATATCACCAAGTCCGGCTGGCGGTCCAGAATTTTATCTTTGAAGTTCCTCGGGCTGCCTGCAGGCTCTGCCAGATAACTTCCGGTTGACCTGCCTCCCCACGCTTCTGTAATAAGATTGATCTTTGCTTTCGGAAACTCACTGCGCAGTTTATCTATGAACTTCTCCTGCCACCGGCAAGCGGTGTTCTGCAGGTAATCACCCTCAGTCACACTGTCGCCCCAGGCAAGTATAGTAACCTCTTCGCCGTTTTTGATCTTTCGCCAAGTGTTGGGAATGAACTTCCTCACGGCAAGTGCCGATCCCGTGCTGGCTTGGAATTTCGATTCGACAATAGGGTATATGAAATCCTGAGAAAGCGACGTCAAATAACCTGGAATCCAGATGTTAGCGAGTCTATGCTCTCCTTTAGGAATGGGTGGGACCTTTACGTTGAGCACAGCATCATCACCCTGCACAATGCGCACAACTCCCGCATCATCCATAATAATTGAGTCGATTCTGCTCATTGTGTAAGTATAATCAAACCATACCGTTGTATCGGGGCCGATGGCGCCGCCGTTGAGCCGCCCAGCGCTTCCCCAGTCCGCGTCAACCTGGTAGTCTTTCCCGAGTATAAATGCAGGGCCATCCGGGCTCGCTTTAAGCCGCAGCGAATCAGCCTTCACCGCGCCGGGCACCGAGCACTCCATGGCGATAGTCTGATAACATCTGTCGCCGCATCCCCATTTTCTATCCGGTGTGTATTCAGCAACGCGTATGTGTTTTTCATTACGTACAACAACAGATGTCGGTGGGCTGACCCTAAACTCCGCCATCTTCTTGATGTATAACGTCTTGCCGTCGATTTTTACTGTTTGTGCTGGGACTTTGACGCCCCAATCGCCTGTGACATCCACAGCCGGTGGTGTCGCTAAGAGGCACAAAGTGACCAAAGGTACAACTACCATTCCAGTGATCCTCCTCACTGTCTACTACATTTGCTATTAGAAACTTGTCCGACAGCATCTCGGATTCCTACTTGATCAGCATGTTTTTAAGTATAATGCAAATGTCGACATGTCGACAGTAGACAACGACCTCTTGGAATGCTATAATTCGCCTGTAATAAGAAGTAAGCATACGTGCACGAAAGGCCGGAAATGAGTATTAGAGTTGTTTTAACTAATCTTAACCACGGGCAGCAATACAGAGATTACATTGAAGATATGAGTAAAAAAGGATATGACATTGACTGGATAATACCTGCCAGCTATGCCCCACAGGATGCTGTGTCTACTGCTCATGGTTATGAAGCCATTATTGCGGGTGGTGAGAAGTATGACCGCTGGGCGCTGGAGCAACTTAGCGACAGCCTAAGAATCATAGTCCGCCATGGGACCGGGATAGATAACATTGATCTTGCCACAGCTTCGGATCTTGGCATAGCCGTGACCAACACGGCGGGCAAGAATGCGCGAGCAGTCGCGGAGCACGCCCTTGGGATGATGCTGGCGCTGACTCGCAAGATCGCACTGTGTGATCGTGAATTGCGCAAAGGTAACTGGTGTCCAGCGTTCTCACGTGAATTATATGGCAAGACAATTGGGATTATCGGCTATGGGGCAATTGGCCAATGGCTTGCCAAACTCTTGAGAGGATTTGATTGTGAGATACTTGCCTACGATCTACGATGGAATGTAGGTGACGATGCGCCTGAGGGTGCGAAGGTCACTGATATGGATGATTTGTTGAGCCAATCGGATTTCGTAAGCCTGCATATCCCTCTCACCCCGCAGACAGAGAACAGTATCGGGATAGAATTTTTCCAGAAAATGAAGCAGAGCGCCTTTTTTGTCAACACAGCTCGCGGAAAGCTTGTGCGCGAAGATGAATTAATCCGGGCACTGCAAGATGGCATAATATCCGGTGCCTGCCTGGATGTGTTCGCAAACGCGCCTATAGATGGCAGCCATCCCCTGTGTGGGATGGACGATGTTGTGCTTACACCCCATTGTTCGGCAGGCAGCGCTGAGTCGATGAATGATACGCTTACAACCTGCACAACCAGCTTAATTGAATTCTTTTCCGGCAAGATTCCCTCAGGTATATTGAATGCAGATTATTTGGCATCAAAAAATAAAGGTGTATAAATGCGAGTTTGTGAAGGTACCCTGAAGCGAAAAGTGAAGAACAACGATGTGCTCCTGTTTGGATGCATCCTGGATAGCAGATCGGCCTCGGTGGTTGAGGTATTTCACGCGACCGGTTATGACGGTGTATTAATTGACCGTGAGCACTCTCCCCTTACGGAAGAAACCATAGCTGATCATATAAGAGTAGCCCGATGCCTAGGACTGCCCTGCATGGTGCGTGTTGCAGAGGACTGTTACCACGAACTCAACCGTGCTCTTGACCAGGGAGCGGATGGCGTTTTTGTGCCCCGAATAAGGTCACGAGAGCAGGTGGAAAAGCTAGTAGATACCGTTCGATACAGACCAATAGGCAACCGGGGTCTGGCTGGATCGTGTTGCCCAATTGGAAAATACATTGGCTGGAACTCAGTTGATGAGCAGATTGAGACGGTCAATGACAACACTGTGATCGGCATTCAGATTGAAACCGCAGAAGCGCTTGCTAATCTCGACGATATTCTATCAGTAGAAGGTATTGATATCGCTGTCGTGGGCAACGACGACCTTTCGCTGGGAATGGGTATACCAGGACAATTGCAGAATCCCGAGTATATAGCAGCCGTTGAGCACATCATCGAAGTATGCAACAAATACGGAGTAATGCCGGGCATAGCAGTGGGTGATTCCGAGACAACCTTGCGCTGGATGGACAAAGGCATGAAAGCGTTCTGGTTCGGCTGCGATATTGCCTGGCTTTACAGAATCTGCCAGAGTGAAGTTAACGCCGTGAGAGACCGGCAGGCAATAAATCATTAACCAATATAAATGAGGACAAAACGCGTGAAATCAACCAACTTGGACGTTCAAGAACTGAGATACCAGTCGCTGGGGGACAAAGCTGCGGATATTATCCGGGACAGGATCATCAGTGGTGAATATCCTCCCGGAACACGGCTTGCCGAAGAGATCTTTGCCGATGGTATGGGTGTCAGCAGGGCTTGCGTCAGGGAGGCGTTCATGCTTCTTGAGGCTGAGGGTCTTGTCAGGCGAGTGAGGAACAAGCATACAATCGTTGCCACATTCAGTAAACAAGACATTAACGAGATACTTGTTCTCAGGTATGCCATTGAATTTGTGAGCAGCGAAAAGTGTATAGAGCAGGGGATCGTTCCTCTGGATGCCCTCAAGGAACAATTGAGTAAGTTCAATGAAGCGGGGAGTGATACACGAGCGCTGATGGAGGCGGACCTGGATTTCCACGAGATCATAGTGCGAGCATGTGGTAACAGCCGGTCGCTGCACATTTGGAACTGTCTGAAGAGTCAAATGAAAATGCTGCTCTTTGCAGCACTTGGCAATGAGAAAAACCCCGTTCGGCTAAAGGGAGCAGATATCCACAGTGAGATCATCGAAGCACTCGCTGCAGGTGACAAGGCACGAACTCACGCGCTGATCAAGATGCACATGGACGGTTCAGCCGTTTCATCAATCATAATTGAGACGGAATAGTCTACTTCCTAAACAGTATAAAAATCCAAGCGGGAACTTTGCATATTGGCGTAGAATACTATACACTGATGATCGATTACATCCGTTGGATGGTGAGACTATGGGATTTGGATTGACAGTCGGGATAGTTGTGGGTATAGCTATCCTGATAGTGATTTGGGTTATCGCGAAATACAATCAGTTGGTGAGTCTCAAGAACAGGATAGAGAACGCGTGGTCGCAGATAGATGTGCAGCTAAAACGGCGTTATGACCTTATCCCCAACCTTGTGGAAACCGTTAAGGGCTATGCCAAGCACGAGAGCGAGGTCTTTGAGAACGTGACCAAGGCCCGGAACATGGCGATCAATGCCAGCACACCACAGGAGCAGGGGGCGGCTGAGAACCAGATCACCGGCGCTCTTAAGAGCCTGTTCGCTGTGGCTGAGGCCTATCCCGAGCTTAAAGCGAACCAGAACTTCCTGATGCTTCAGGAAGAAATCACGGGCACCGAAGACAAGATCCGCTATGCGCGGCAGTTCTATAACGATCAGGTTATGCTTTTCAACACCTTGATCCAGAGCTTCCCCGCGAATATGATAGCGAGCAACTTTGGTTTCCGTGAGCACGAGTACTTCCCGATGGACGATGAAGCGCGCGAGAATGTGAAAGTCGACTTCACATAAGCGATGTATGAGCAGATATCCGGCAACATCTGGCGTTCGCGCCTGCTGGTGGTGTTCTTTATAATTGTGGTCGGTGCGATCGGTTATGGGTTTTATCTTGCATATAACAATCCGATCGCATTGATCGCCGCGCTGCTATTCGCGTTTGTTAGCAGTATAGGTAGTTATTATTACTCAGACCAAATTGTGCTGGCCTCAGTGCACGCCCGTCCGGCTACTAAAGAAGAGTTTCCGCAGTTTGTAAATGTGGTAGAGGGTCTGGCGTTAGGCGCAGGTCTGCCGGTGCCGCGCGCCTATGTAATGGACGATCCCGCTCCAAATGCTTTCGCCACAGGCCGTGACCCCGACCATGCCATTGTATGCGCCACCACAGGTCTGCTAGGGATGATGAACCGGGTCGAGCTAGAGGGAGTAGTCGCGCACGAGATGTCCCACATCCGCAACTATGACGTCCGATTCATGACGCTTGTGGCTGTGCTGGTGGGTTCTATAGCAATGCTTGCGCACTGGTTCTGGTGGACCGGCCGTTTCGGTGGCTATCGCAGCCGTAACAATCAAGGCGGGCAGGGGCAGGTAATATTCTTCTTCATCGGAATAGCTCTCGCAATACTTGCTCCGATTTCGACAGCCTTAGTGCAAGCGGCAATATCCAGACGCAGAGAATATCTCGCAGATGCCAGCGGAGCGATGTTGACACGCTACCCCGAGGGTCTCGCCAGCGCTCTTGAGAAGATAGAAAACGATCACCACGTACTCACTACTGCCAACAGCGCAACCGCGCATCTGTTCATATCCAACCCATTCAAAGGCGGCCGCGCCCTGAGCAGCATTTTCAACTTCAGCACCCACCCACCAATCGAAGACCGTATCCAACGCTTGCGAGAGATGTAGGCCTAAAAGTTTGATGGCTGAATAGTCTGATGGTTTGATGGTTGGGAAGGGATAGCTAACGCATTCCCTCTCCTGGGGGAGAGGGCCAGGGTGAGGGCACAACGTAATGGCTACAGGTCTGTACGCAGAATCGCTGAGATACTGAATGGATATGAATGCGCTGAACAAGGAATTACACGCGCTCGGCGTTAGTTCTTCAGTGATTCAGAGAATGCACCTTAGTAGATCAACTTTATAATAGCTTCGGCCAACTTTGCGGGATCGTGACGAACCACATCAGTCTGGCTTATGTAATCTCCAACAATGGGCTTGAACCCCATATCTCTAATTGTCGCAAGATCGGGCTCCACGAAGAACTGGTTCTGTTGTGCATATTTAGCGAGAAGATCCTTGCTAGGGCGTTTTTGGTTTACGAGGACGTGGTTGAATACCCTGTGTTCAGTATGCTTGGTAAGCGCGTGGATGTGATGAGATGCCGCGTAGCCATCGGTTTCGCCGGGCTGGGTCATGACATTGCACACATATACCTTTGCAGCCTCTGATGCTTCTATAGCCTCCGGTATCCCGTTTACGAGCAGGTTTGGAACCACGCTGGTATAAACGCTTCCCGGCCCGAGCACTATGCAATCAGCCAGTTCAATAGACCGCAGAGCTTCTTCCAGGGGGCGCACGTTTGATGGGTGGAGCATCATGTATTTAATTGCGCCGGGTGTCTTTGTAATGGTGGTTTCGCCTTCAACAAACATCCCATCCTCAAATTCAGCTTGCAGCGTCACCTGCTCGAGGGTCGATGGCAAAACCAGTCCACGTATGGCTAAGATATGGCTCGTTTCTTTAACAGCTAACTCGAAATCACCGGTAATTCGAGTCATTGCTGCTATCAACAGATTGCCGAATGAGTGCCCGTCCAGGTTCTCGATTCCTTCATCGAATCGATACTGAAACAGCTCGGTCATCATCGGTTCCGCGTCTGCTAGAGCCACGAGGCAGTTGCGTATATCGCCGGGTGGGAGCATACCCATTTCACGCTGACTTCTGCCCGAGCTACCGCCATCGTCAGTTACTGTGACTATTGCTACAATGTTACTGGAATATTGCTTAAGACCACGGAGCATCGTGGAGAGACCAGTGCCGCCGCCGATAACCACTATCCGCTGCCCACCAGCCAGGTAGCGCCTCTGGAAGACCATATCCGCCAGTTTTCCCTGCGCCTCCGGGCTCACAACGCTGGTGATGGACCGCACAACCTGCCTCAGACTTACGAATATGAGAAGAAGCCCAAGCCCTACCATTCCTATTCCGAGCGGGACTTGAGTGGCCGGCTTATCAAGCCTCATGCCGAACCGGCGAAATGCCTCCGTACCCACCATCCCCAGCACGTCGACAATATGCATGTTGAGAAGCAGCACCACTCCCGCAATAACTGCCGCAACCCCTACCGGAATCAGCAATAGCCATCGTTTAACCCTCATACCAGGGTAGAGCCACTTCAAGCTGCTTAGCAAAGTGCTAACGCGCATCTGTTTGCCCCCGTACCTGGTGCAAGTCCCTATGCTCAACTCGGACTACATAGTTCGCGCTTGCCAGGAACTTTGCAAGCTCATTTGCCACTACTACGGAGCGCTGTTTCCCACCAGTGCATCCGATGGCTATTGTCAAGTAGGCTTTACCCTCTTTGATATATTGTGGAATGCTGAACTCGACTAAATCAAACAGTTTTTCAAGCAGCGGTTCGGTAAGCGGGTCCGAGAGGATGTATTGCTGCGCTTCTTCTGTGGTGCCGTCCTTTTCTTTAAGCTCAGGTACCCAGAATGGATTTGCCAAGAACCGAACATCAAATACTACATCAGCATCCAGCGGCACTCCATGCTTGAATCCGAACGATACTATTGCCACCATCAGCCGCTCCTGCGGCTTTGTGGGGCTGAAAAATTCTCTAAGGAGACGTCTGAGGCCTTCAGGCTCAAGATTAGTTGTGTCGATGATCTTATCCGCCTGCTCCTGGAGGTCGGCTAATGCCTCACGCTCAATCTTGATAGCTTCAAGTATTCCGTGCTCCTTTTTCACCAGTGGGTGTTTTCGCCGCGTCTCTTTGAATCTCTTGACCAGCTCAGCATCGCTTGCATTGAGGAATAGAAGCATTGGCCGAGAGAATTGTGGAAGCTCTGATTGTCGTAGCTGCTGAATGATGGGGAGCAAATCCTCAAAGAATTGCCCTGCTCGCACATCCACGGTAATAGCAACGTCTTGCGCATCTCTTGGAGGCTGCCACAGCTCTACTGCCGCCGGGAGCAGGTTTGGTGGCAGGTTGTCCAGGCAGAAGTAGTCCAAGTCTTCGAATGTAGCCGTGGCAAGTGATTTGCCCGCGCCGGAGAGACCCGTGATAATAACCAGTCGCTTGCGGTTGTCCAACCTATTTCCTCTCTTTGAGCAGCGAGTTCAGCGGGGTCGATACGACCGTATACAGCACAGACCCGACCATCGCTGCGAGAAAGCCCATCTTGGCTCCAGTCTCTACCCCCGCAATCCAGAACACGAGGGCATTGATGACGAACCCAAACAGCCCCAGGGTAAGGCACGATATCGGTGCAGATGCAAGCCTGAGTATCGTCCCTATGAGCGCATTTGTGATAGCGAGTATCGGCACAAACACCACCGCCCCCCACCAGACGCTCCAACTGATTCTAAATGTGGGCGGCAAGAAGTGCAATATATATACGGTGATCAAGATAGCTGCAATTCCAACCAACCATTTTCTGACAAAGCTCACTATATATCCACTCCCTCAAGCTTGAGTAGTGATCGTTTCCATTCCAGACCGGATGAAAACCCACCGATCCGCCCGCCCGATGCCACCACCCGGTGACACGGTATGATAATAGGCGTACGGTTCGCCGCCATTGCGCTCCCCGCTGCCCTGCATGCTCTCTCTACCCCCGCCGCTCGTGCGAGGTCAGCATAAGTGATAAGCTGACCGTAAGGTATCTTTTGGCAGGCCGACAGTGCTGCTGCGTGGAATTTTCCAAATGCGCTCAAATCCACAGGCACATTTGAGAAATCTACTTGCTTTCCCTCGCCATAATCTCTAAGCATGCCCGGTAGGCTGCCAAACGCACATTCATCTTCTACTGCACTCTCGGTTAATCCTGCCCCGAGTGCTGTAATAGCTTCTTCACGAGAAGCCTTGGGCAATGTTGAGCGAACCAGCTTACCACCACTGCCGACAAGCGCCACGAATCCGATACGTGTTTCCACCACGCAATAGTTTTGCATAATAACTCCAGCCTCCATTACTATTCTAATATACGAGCCGGACCGCGAGCAAATGCCGACAATTTACTCTGGATATGCTGCAAGCAACCGCCTGGTTCCTTGACACAACGGCAGTGTTTGCTTATAATCTCTTTGGCTACGTCACAGTAGCCGGGCCGCGGTTGGTTTATGTGGCCCTTTACCGCCGCCGCAATCTCGCTCAAGAGCAGTGGGAAGCGGCGTTTTGTTTGTCTAATCAATCTCAAAGGGGGAAGTCAAAACAATGCACTGCGAGTCAAAGACTCACAGCAGGCTCAGCATGTGGTCCGTGGCGGTTGCCGCTATGGGTTTGCTGGCCGTCGTGCTCCCGGGTGCTGCCTTCGCCGGCGAAGCGATAACTCTACCTAAGTTCGAGGAATTGCCCGTTATGTGGCCCTCGGTTCTGGCTGTATTTATCTGCGCTATTGTCGGTCTTGCGTTCGGACTCATGTGGTTTAGAACGATCAGCAAGGAAGATCCGGGTTCCAAGGGTATGGTCAGCGTCGCCAAGGCTGTAGAAGAGGGCGCTCTCGCATACCTCAAGAAGCAAGTCTCGACGATGATCGTATTTGTTATCATCATTGCTATTGGCCTTACATTCCTTTACAAGAACGTACCAGGCTTTGATGGCAAGGACGCCAGGTTCGGTGTTATTCCGATCTATGTCGGTGTGAGCATCGCGTTCATCCTGGGTGTAGCCGCCTCATATCTGGCCGGTTTCATCGGTATGATGATGGCTGTCAGGGCTAACGTTCGTGTTGCCAACGCCGCTCTCTCCAGTTTCAAGCGTGCCCTTTATGTGGCGTTCCGCGCTGGTGGCGTTTCCGGTATGGCGACAGTAGGTCTTGGTCTTCTAGGCGCTTGCCTTGTGTTCTTCCTTTTCGGCAATGAGTCGATGAAGGTTCTCATTGGTTTCGGTTTCGGTGGATGTCTCGCAGCCCTCTTTATGAGGATTGGTGGTGGTATCTACACCAAGGCCGCTGATGTGGGCGCCGACCTTGTTGGTAAGGTCGAGCAGAGCATACCTGAGGACGATCCTCGCAATGCCGCTACTATCGCCGACAACGTTGGTGACAATGTTGGTGACTGCGCTGGTATGGCCGCTGACGTTTTCGAGAGCTACGAAGTTACTCTGGTTGCTGCCATTATCCTTGGTGCCGCCGCTTCGACCTCACTTGGTCTTGGTGCTGCCGGACTTGCGCTGGTTGTATATCCGCTCCTTATCAGAGCTTGGGGCGTTCTCGCTTCCATTATTGGTATCTACAGCGTCAAGGGCTCCGACGACATGAACATGAACCCGATGGTTCCGATCAACAAGGGTTTCATCATTTCGTCGATCTTCGCGACCATAGGTTTCTTCGGCCTTTCCTATTATGTGTTCGATATAGTTGTTCCTAAGGCTCTACCGAGCACTGCATCCTTTGACTTTCCTTGGTGGACGTTCGCCGCTGCTAACCTCAGTGGTATTATCTTATCGGTTATAATCGATAAGCTGACCGAGCATTATACCGCCATCGATGCAAAGCCGGTTACTGAGTGCGCTAAGTCCGCAAAGACCGGTCCCGCCACGATCATTCTTTCCGGTTTCGCTTCCGGTCTGGAATCGAGTGTATGGAGCGTCGTCGCGATTTGTCTTGCAATCCTCGCAAGCGCTCTTCTCTTCAAGGGTGACCCGGCGATGGCTGCTTACGGTATTGCACTTTCCGGTCTCGGCCTTTTGTCTACCACCGGTTTTATGCTGGCTCTGGACACCTACGGCCCGATTTCCGATAACGCAAACGGCATCTTCGAGATGTCCGGCGCGCTTAAGGATGCCGGTGAAGACAGTAACGCTAACAAGATCGTTGCCAAGCTCGACGCTGTTGGTAACACTACCAAGGCTCTCACAAAGGGTCTTGCGATTGCTACCGCTGTTATCGCTGCTACAGCTCTGTTCCGCTCATATATGGCGGATGTGAACCTGCTTGAGACTGGTATCCGCATTGATTATACCAACGTCTTCATCGGTCTGTTGATTGGTGGCGCTGTGCCGTTCCTGTTCTGCTCGTTCGCGATCAACGCGGTTACCCGCGCGGCGTTCGACCTGGTTCAGGAAGTTCGCAGACAGTTCCGAGAGATCGTCGGTATTATGGATTACGACCCTCGAAGCGGTTCCGATAAGGGCAAGCCTGACTATCAGAAGTGCGTTGCTATTTCCACCGCCGCCGCTCAGAAAGAACTTATGAGCCCTGCGGTTCTGGCGATAAGCGCCCCGATTCTAGTCGGCTTCGGCCTTGGCTTTGGTGAAATGAACGGCGCTGCCGCTCTGGGTGGATTCCTTGCTGGAACAATCGTCTCCGGCCAGTTGATGGCTGTTCTTCTTTCTAACGCTGGTGGCCTTTGGGACAACGCTAAGAAGAAGATTGAAGATGGTTTGTTCGGTGGCAAGGGTACTCCTGAGCACAAAGCTGCCGTCGTTGGTGACACCGTTGGTGACCCGTTCAAGGACACTGCTGGTCCGGCTTTGAACCCGATGCTCAAGGTTATGAACCTGGTCGCGGTTCTGCTAGCGCCGATCGTCATTCAGCCTATGTCTGATGTCGTGCGTGCTACTGTTGCGGTGATCGCTGTTCTCGCTCTCGCTGGTGCTACTATGTGGAGCAAGCGTGGTTCGCTTGATGTCGACACCAGTGGTCCATCGAATCCGAGTGGTAAGTCCGAAGAGAAGGAAGCTGTAACGGTATAATCCTCTTCGGAAACAATTGAAAAGCAAATAGGGGTGGGGGATATATTTCCTCCACCCTTTTTCTATCTTTGACCTGCATCAAAGAAGTCTGATTAACCTGGAGGTAGAATATACTCGTATTATTCAACACAACAGAATACCGCATTACTACCTGCGGTATTCAATCTCATCATGAATAATGCGGGTCTACACCCAGGGAGAGTATACACTGATGGCTAAAAGAATCAGGCAGATAATCAAAATTGACGAAGAGAAGTGTAATGGCTGTGGGCTGTGTGTCTCTGCGTGTCACGAGGGAGCGTTGCAAATAATCGATGGCAAAGCGAAGTTGGTGTCGGAGACATATTGTGACGGTCTAGGTGCGTGTCTGGGCGAGTGCCCGCAGGGTGCGCTGACATTCGAGAGCAGGGAAGCCGATGAATTCGACGAAGCTGCTGTAGCTAAACACCTTGCACCAGTCCAAGTGCATAATCACGAGCACAAAGGTGGCGGGTTTGTATGCCCTTCTGCCAAAATCTTAGACAGGACACATCAAGATGCCCCCAAAAAGTCACCTGCTGCTGAGTCTACTCCAAGTGAACTACGGCAATGGCCGGTGAAGCTATACCTGGTAAACCCACATGCTTCTTATTTCCAGGATGCTGACCTGCTGCTGGCGGCAGACTGCACGGCATTCACACTCGGCTCATTCCACGCTGACTTCCTTCGCGATCGCACTCTGGTTACGGGGTGTCCTAAGTTCGATGATGTCTCGGGGTATCTGGACAAGCTGACAGATATCCTGGCTTATAACAGTATTAAGAGTATCACTGTGGTACAAATGGAAGTCCCATGCTGCTCAGGATTGTTGAGATTAGCTCAAATGGCTGTTACTGAAAGCAGAAAGAATATACCGCTGGAGTCGGTTGTGATCAGCCTTGAAGGTGAAGTAAAAGAACGCAAGCCACTCAAATAGAATGAACGGCCAATCTGCCTGAGATTATAGCTCAGCATGCCGCAGCCGATACATAAGTGCAGGCTGCGACATGCTTTAAAACGAGTATTACTTCACCACTCCATTGCTGAGAGTGCCAATACCGTCAATAATCACTTCTACTTTATCTCCGGCTTTCAAGAATACCGGCTCTTTTCGAGCAAAACCCACTCCAAGGGGCGTGCCTGTCATTATAATAGTGCCGGGCTTCATCGTTGCTACCTGTGAGCAGTAACTAACAATCTGCGAACAGTTGAAGATCATATCGCTCGTGTTTGAGGACTGCATGACCTCGCCGTTGAGCTTCAGGCTGATCGGTTGATTGTCGGGGTCGATATCGGTCTCTATCCACGGTCCAATCGGACAGAATGTGTCAAAGCTCTTGCCCCTTGCCCACTGCGCATCCAGTTTGAGCTGGCAGTCTCTTGCGCTCACATCGTTTCCACAGGTGTAGCCGAGAACATAGTTCAACGCATCAGCCTCAGAAACATTTTTACATGTGCGGCCAATTACAATCACAAGTTCTGCTTCATAGTCCACTTCATTGGGTGCCATCTTAGGTAGGACGATATCATCACCTGGGCCAATAACTGAACTTGAGGCCTTGATGAAAATAACTGGCGCAGTGGGATATTTCATGCCGGTTTCATCAGCATGAGAGCGATAGTTCAACCCAATAGCGAAAACATCCTGCGGCTGCACAGGCGCAAGCAGTTTGACACTTTCCAATGAATATTCTTTTCCGGTAACTTCAAGGCCCTCCCACGGAAACCCACTTATAGCCTTTACTTTATCACGTTCTATCAGACCGTATTTCTCGGTCCCATCTTCTAAAAATCTTGCTATTTTCATATCAATACCACCTGAATGCTCCCTGGCCAAGCCATGTTATAACGTTTTTTACTTCAGTATACGCTTCCAAGCCTTCTCGCCCAAGCTCGCGGCCGATGCCGCTTTGCTTGAATCCTCCGTAAGGAGCTTGGCTATAAAGGAAGTTATGGAGATTTACCCACACCGTTCCAGCCTTGATTCGTCGACTTAATCGCTGCCCGACTGCCGTGTCACCCGTCCAGATGCTTGCAGCAAGACCGTAAGCAGTGTCGTTGGCTGCCCTTACCAGCTCATCGGCACCATCAAATGCAGTAACAGTCAAAACTGGGCCGAATATTTCCTCGCGGTATATTCGGCTGCTTTCTGGGACGTTATCGAATATCGTCGGCTCCACAAAGTAGCCACGATCAAGACCTGCAGGCAGTCCGCCGCCAATGACCGGTTCTCCCGCTTCTGATTTGCCGATTTCGATGTAATCCATAACGCTATTTCGATGAGAATCGGACACGAGTGGCCCCATCCGCACGGATTCGTCCATACCGTCTCCGACTACTATCTTCGAAGTCTTCTCCACCAGCAAATCAACAAATTCCTTGTGTATGCTACTATCAACAAGCACGCGAGTCGCGGCACAGCAGCATTCGCCCTGGTTCAAAAACGCTCCGAATAGAATTCCATCAACCGCAGCGTCCAAATTCGCATCAGCGAGAACAACCGCAGGCGATTTTCCGCCAAGTTCGAGGCAGAATTCGCAGATGTGATCTTTTGATGCATCAATGACGTCGCGGCCTATCTCAGTCGAGCCAGTAAAACTGAGCTTGTCGACCAATGGATGGTGTATTAGTGCATTTCCTGCAGTGCTCCCTGAGCCTGTAATGATATTCACCACACCCTCGGGCATGCCTGCGGCTGTAAAAATCTCACCGAGCATAACCGTAGTCAGTGGTGTGACGCTCGCGGGTTTTACAACAACTGTGTTTCCCGCAGCAAGCGCCGGAGCGAGTTTTCTAAATGCAAGAGCGAGTGGGAAATTCCAGGGAGTGATGGCTGCAACTACACAAATCGGCTCGCGCACGGTGTAGTCAAGTGCCGTGTCACCAACGGGAATACATTTACCGTTGATATCGACTGTGAGCGACGCGTAATATTCGATTGAGTCAATTGCAGTCGGAATATCTATATTGCGGCTCTCAAAGATGGGCTTGCCGGTATCGAGGGTCTCCGCGACGGAAAACATCTCTGATCTTTCGCGCAGAAGATCGGCTACACGCCGCAGTATTCTTCCACGCTCAGCAGCAGGCATCTCAGACCATACACCGCTGTCAAACGCCTTGCGAGCCGCCTTAACAGCACGGTCTACATCTGCCTTGTTTGCCATCGCAAATTTCGCAATAGGCTGCTCAGTGGCGGGATTAATGCTTAGAAAAGTGCCGGAAGTTTCTACCCAATGGTTATCTATAAAAAGGCCGTAATCTTTCAATTCTGTCCTCCTACATGGGGGTTGACAAGTGATTTGACCCGCTCGCCTCGAAGTGCCCGTGCGACTTCCATCGCTGCGAATCTTTGCAGAGACACAAGCGCCTCTTCAGAAAACCATGCTGAATGTGGCGCCAGGATAACATTATCAAACTTCAAAAGAGGGCTATCTTCGGGAATAGGCGGTGTTCCCTCTATCACATCCAGTCCCGCGCCTGAAACACGTCCATCCTCAAATGCTCTAATGAGCGCCGAAGTATCGATAAGCTCACCCCTGGCACAGTTTACTATGATAGGCTTCTTCGTCATCATTGAAAATGCACGGTCATCAAGCAGGTGTTCAGTAGCCGCCGTTGCCGGAGCCTGCACAATTATCGCGTCAGATTCGGCATATAGTGTATCTAAATCAACAGACTGAGCATCAATGCCTGCATCCTTTTGATACGGATCAAAGAAAACTATCTTTGGGCCGAACACTGCGGCTTTTAACGCTATAGCTCGGCCAATTCGGCCCATTCCGATAATCCCCACGGTAAGCGCGTCTATTCTTCTCATAGGTTTAAGCCGCACAAGCTGCCAATCGCCCGACCTTACCCCGGCATCGGCGACAGAAAGTTTCCTTAAAAGTGCAAGCATCATAGCGACAGCTTGATCCGATACTTCGACTACACAGTAATCAGGAACATTCGCAACCATTATCCCGCGAGCGGTCGCAGCCGGTACGTCTATGCTGTCGAAACCTATTCCGTAACGCACGATGATTTTACAATCAGGCATGGCATCCATCACAACGCCATCTATCGGCTTGTAATAGCAGTTAAGCACGGCGTCTGCACCGCGTACAAGCTCAATCACTTCTTCACGGCTTTTTGCCTGGCCTGCGATCAGTTCAACGTCGAGTTCGTTGAGTATTTCCCGTTCAGGTTCCAGATTTGGGAACACATAATCGGTGACAGCGACTTTATACTTCGCCATATTACCTCTGCTCCTTGCTTATACCTTGCTCAATGTCGCTGATGTGGGCTTCAATTGCCGATGCCGCGCCATCTGCGTCATGTCTGAGAATAGCGGCATAAATCTTTTTGTGGTGCTCGAGTGAAACTTCCCTGGACCTGATATCATCAGGGTAGCTCCACTGAGTGGCGGACATTATGTCGTGAATTGTGCTCATGAGTATGTCGAGCGCAGGGTTGCCGGTGGCGAGAGCAATTGCGTTGTGAAACTCCATGTCGCAGCGGATAAACTCAACTATGTCCGTCAAATTGGCTTCCATACAAGCGATACACTCCCTCATTGGTGCAAGGGATGCATCGTTTCTTCTGACTGCAGCAAGCCTGGCGACAGATGGTTCAATCGACTGCCTGACCTCCACCATGTGCTGCACATTGAGATTTCCCTGGCTGCGCATTATTGGCGATAACTGCCTGAAAAGATTCGATACATTTACGCTCTGAATAATTGCGCCCTTGCCTTGGCGAACCGTGATCACTCCCAGAGCTTTCAACCTCGAAAGTGCTTCCCTGAGAGGCAACCTGCTCACCCCGAGAGCTTCAGTTAACTGGCTCTCGGATGGGAGCATGTCTCCCACTCGAAGATTGTTATCGGCAATATGCTGTATCAGCTTTTCGACGATATCGTCTGTAAGTGTGATTCTCTCGGCAACGTTTAGATTGGATAAGTCGGTAACACTCATAGGTCGATCATCCTTTATGCTCAGTGCGCTCAAGAACTGCATATTTAAGCTCGGTAGATAAATTGTTGAAGTATTCTGAATATCCGCCAATGCGCACAATCAGATCCTGATGCTTATCTGGATGCGCGATTGCATCTTTCAGGACTGCTTGATCCACAACCGATATCTGCAATTGCATGCCACCCATTTCAAAATAGGTCTTTATGAGTGATTTCACTTTCTCGCGAGTATCGGGCGAGTTGAACATGTCCGCGGAGAATCGGACATTAAGCACGGGTGTACCGATTGCCTCGCTGAGAGGCAGCTTGCTTGTGGAACGCAGCATTGCCGTTGGCCCAGAGCCGTCACGCCCCTGGACCGGGCCTATAGAATCCGCGACAGGCTCGAATGCAAGTCTTCCATCTGGTGTGGCGCCTGCTTCCTTCCCGGCTATATCGTATGTTACGAACATTATGCATGCAGGTAAAAACGGCGTATTTCCGCGCCAGGAGGCGTGGCTTTTAACCGCTGCGAATGCTTCCTGCGCGATGCGCGCGGCGATACTGTCGGCACGGTCATCATCATTTCCGAATTTCGGACAAGACCGGATTAGCTGCAGAAGTTCGACGTCATCGCTAAAGTTCGACTTCAGAGCCGCGAGCATACGATCAACTCCAACCTTGCCGCCGAAGATAAGATCCTTTATAACAACCAATGAATCGGCTACATTAGCAAGCCCACCAAGGTTAAACACGCCGCCGTTATATCGAGCGCCACCGGAGTTGTAATCAACACCATTTTCGAGGCAGTCGTCAATGAACAGGCTCCGTATCGGATGTGGCTGTGAAGCGGCTCTGAGCTGTTGATCGCGATTAACATAATCGACCGCAGTTGCAATCACCGAGCGCATGTCCTCAATGAAGTGTTCTTCAAACTCTGAATAACTCTGAGCACTTGCCAGATGCTTATCAATTGAATCCGATAGGACGGTAAGCAGGCTTATTCCGCCATCGATTGAACCGACATTAGAACAGCCGTGGATCATTGTTTCGGTGCAACCGCCGAATGCCACGCTGAACTCGTCGCCATTTTTGCACGAGTAGGCTTGACGCACGCCGCTAGTATAGGTTTCCTCGTTATACATAGCCGGTAACCCGCAGCCACTTGCAATCGAGTCGATCGTAAGGTCGAATATTCGATCAGGCATATCACGCCGAACGCGCAGGGCAAGGTTAGGACGCCGCGAGCCTTTAGCGGCTTCCAGACAAAGCTCAGTAAGCGTATTGTAAGCTGAATTACCCTGCCTGTCGCTGCCACCGATAGTGACATTCCAGCCGTTGTTCGCATTTATGTTTCGCCACAGCAGCTTAACCAGATCAAGCGCCTCTGATCTGCTGATAGCTCCTGACGCAAGATCAGCATCGAGATACGAGCCAAGATCCTGATCGAACCTGCCATAGTTATCACAGCCATCTACATACCACATAAAGTTTGCGGCCACAATCGCTTCGTAGAAACTGCTTGCAGGTTTTTCGGGAACGTTATCCAAAGCAGTTGCCAGGCGAGCAGCAATGGTTGAGTCTGCGTGAGCACGTACTGTTTCTGCAGCACGATGGGCAAGCGTGCGAAGCCCTTCGATCAGGTCAGCCATCGCTTGATAAAACTCATCGTCGCGATCTTCGGAATATTGCTCTATAAGGTTTGCATATCCGGCAAAGCCTTCTTTCAGAATGCGGCCGTAGTTCAATATGCTGTGAGTGTAACCGCCTCCACCAAGGCAGTACTTCGGGGGAAAGCAACTGCCTGCTATGTATAGCGTCTTAAGCTCCTCGCCTGCTAAAACCAACGCCTCAGCGACCGGAGTCCCGTCCCATTTCTTAATCTTTTCGTGCAAAACATCCTGGCGAAGCACCAGCCCTGGTGAGAATTGGTATACAAAGGCACAGTCACAGGAAATGAAACCAGCACATCCTGCAGGATAAACAGGCTCGCCGCTCCAACTCGGCATAGGCAACAGCTCAAAGTGACGCCTGAACGCACGGGACATTCTCACTATCTTAACTGCTTCGGGCATCTCGAAGTATCCAGCGGCAAGATATTCACCCGCTTCATATAATGCCGAAATATCTAATGATTTAGCTTGCGTATCGGCTGACTGCATTACTAAAACTCCTATTTTAGCCTGGAACAACAAGTTTGTTCAGTCACAACTTGTAATACAAGTATTATATGCTCAAGCAAGACCGCTTTGTCAAGAGTTATATAATTAATAAAATCATCTTGGCGATACAAGCTGCAGACATTAAAGTAGATCAATAAGAGTTTAGCTCAACAGGAAACTGAGCATAATATATGCATCTACCGAATTAACGTATAGTGAGGCTGGATACTGTTATGCCCTCGTATACTATTGCAATAATCATCCTGATTTTCTTGACGACAGTAAATACTCATTGCCAGGGCATGTCTGATCATGGCGATATGAATATGCCCGGTGAGTCAATGGGGGGTATGACCGGTATGCCGATGGGTGAAGAGCCTATCGGTATTCCATTTTCGAGGCATGGTTCCGGGACATCATGGCTGCCTGATAGCACACCTATGTATGGGGTTATGCAGCAAGCGGGTGAGTGGCGATTGATGTACCACGGAGCGGCGTTCCTTGCGTATGATAAAATGAACGGCCCCCGGGGCGACGACAAGGTAATCCTGACCAACTGGGAGATGGCGATGGCTTACCGTCGTCTGAATGAACAGAGCGCTATACGCCTCTCGACCATGATATCCATTGAGCCGCTTACCGTCGGAGGCGCAGGTTACCCACTGCTGCTGCAGACCGGCGAAACCTGGAATGATGAACCGTTAAAAGATCACCAGCATCCCCACAACTACATCTCCGAGCTTTCGGCATATTACACTCACTCACTTACAAGAAACTCGGCGGCATTTGCCTATTTCGGACCAGTAGGTGAACCTGCATTTGGCCCGGTAACTTATCTCCACCGTACATTTGGGCTTGATGATCCCCTTGCTCCAATCGGCCACCACTGGCAGGACGCGACCCATATCTCGTTCTGGGTTGCAACTCTGGGTTACAATACGCAAAAGTGGAAACTAGATGCTTCCAGCTTCAATGGTCGCGAGCCCGGCGAGAACCGCATTGCGTTTCAAAGCCCTAAATTCGATTCGTTCAGCGGCCGCATCTCATTCAATCCCAATCCCAACTGGGCCTTGGAGGGATCTTATGCATACCTGCACAGTCCCGAGTCGCTTCACCCTGAAGAGGATACACATCGTAGTGATGTATCTGTTATGTATAACCATCCATTAAGTCCAAGGAGTAACTTCCAGACCACATTCCTATGGGCGCGTAATCGAATAAGTCATCAGAACCTAGATGCATATCTGGTAGAGGCACAGTTAAAACACGATCAAGGCTGGACCCCGTTTCTGCGTTATGAATACATAAAGAAAAGCGCTGAGGAATTGGTCCTCCCCAGTAATTTCCCACTCAGCCAGGTGTTCAACCTCCAGCAGCTTACCCTTGGCGCTACGCGGGACATCTTCACCACCGGCAGCCTGTCCTGGGCAATCGGTGGCGAGTTTCTGCTCAATACTATCCCAGGCAATCTTAAATCCGTCTACGGTGACAACCCGACAGGCTGGCTGATTTATCTTCGCATCCATCCAAAACGCATGGCTCACTAGCCGAAGTGCACGCTACAGTGGTACAATATAGGCGTTAAAACAATACCACTATGTGAGGATCTACCCAATGCAGAATCCGCTTGATATATCTCATGAAATCTCCAGCGCATTGAATTGCAACAAGCCCGTGGTTGCGCTTGAGTCGTCAGTAATTGCCCAGGGGCTGCCGTCGCCGGTGAATGTGGATGCCGCTCTTGCTATGGAGCAGGCTGTGAAAGACGCCGGAGCAGTTCCAGCCACTATTGGGCTAATTGATGGCAGAGTGAAAGTGGGGCTTTCAGAGGAGGAGATTCGCAAGCTGGCTGATGGTACTGCTGCAAAGGCTGCTGTCCGTGATATTCCCTACATTCTCGCGCATGGGCTTAATGGCGGAACCACAGTGTCTGCCACGGCTCGTGTGGCGGCGGTCGCAGGGATTCCTGTTATGGCTACCGGCGGTATTGGCGGTGTTCACCGGGGCGCATCTGAGACATTCGATGTCTCCGCTGACCTTTGGGAGCTTACCCGCACCCCTGTCATCATCGTCTGCTCAGGTATAAAATCCGTGCTTGATATTCTTGCCACAATGGAATGGCTGGAAAGCCACTCAATTCCCGTCTACGGCTTCGGCACAGGTGAGATGCCAGCGTTCTATTCACGTTCTACTGGTATAAAAGTGCCCAATGTAACCGATGCATCCGATCTTGTGAATATATTAAAGTTATCGGCAACGGCTGTAGGCACCCGTGCTGCATTAATAGGCGTGCCTATCCCTAAGGCTGATGAAATCGATGTTTCCACACAAATCGACGAAGCCGCCGCTGAAGCTGCCAAAAATAAAATCATGGGCAAAGACCTGACCCCATACCTGCTCAACAGAGTAGGGGAACTCACCGGTGGAAAATCCATCCAGGCCAACATTGCTCTCCTAAAGAACAACGCCCGCACAGCCGCCGAAATTGCAGGCGCAATGTTTAGTGAAGCAGACAGAAGAATGGGGTTCATCTAGGGGATAGCGGATCGGGATTAGGGAATGGTATCCTGTGCCCATCAGAGCTTTAAACCTTTTGACTTTAAGAATCAATTTAGATTAGCCTATTGACAATAGCGGGTATCCTGCCCATAATACAAGTAAGCAACTAAATATAGCCAAAGACTATGATAGAGATCAGTAAGGCGGAAGACCGGACTGCCAGAGAGCCGGGTCGCTGGAAACCGGCGTCGTCGGGGTCTGCCTGAACTCCCTCTTGAGTCGCCCACCCAAACCGGATTACGGGCCGGGAGTAGACTGGGACGGAAACTTCCACCGTTAAAAGGAAGACGCTATCGCCCAGGCACATTGCCGGGGCCGCAGCGGCTAAGCGGACTGGACGCGTGAGCGCCGGTCAACCAGAGTGGTACCGCGAGGATCAAGGCCCTCGTCTCTGCATTAATACAGAGACGAGGGCTTTTTTTATCGTAGATTGGGGGTGGTGTAGATGGACCTTAGTGATCTTAGTGACCTTGATGATCTTGATGACCTTACAGACATGATTAAGCGTGAGAAAAGGAGAATACTATGGAACGAAAGGTTTTCATCTTTGACACCACACTGCGCGACGGCGAGCAGTCTCCCGGCGCGAGTTTGACCGCATCTGAAAAGATTGAGATTGCACACCAGCTTGCACGGCTGGGAGTAGATGTTATCGAGGCAGGTTTCCCCGCTTCGTCTCCTGGTGATTTCAATGCTGTATGTGAGATAGCAAAAAGTGTAAAAGGACCGGTTATCACTGCACTTGCACGTGCCGTTAGGAGTGATATAGACGCCGTTTGGGAGTCCGTTCGTTATGCCGAGCGGCCGCGTATTCATATGGTTCTGGGCAGTTCGGATATCCACGCCCGCAGCAAGTTCAGACGCAGCCGTGAAGAACTTTTAGAAATGGGCGTGCAAGCCGTCAGATACGCTCGGACGCTGTGCCCCGACGTTGAATATTCCACCGAAGACGCCTCCCGCAGCAATCGCCAATATCTATTCCAGGTGGTTGAAGCGGTGATCGACGCAGGCGCAACGGTGGTGAACATACCTGACACGGTGGGCTGGTCCGTTCCCGCACAGTGGGGTAGGTTGATAAGTGACCTTCGCCGCAACGTGCCAAATATTGATAAAGCTATTTTGAGTGTTCATTGTCACAATGATCTGGGGATGGCTGTTGCTAATTCGTTGGCGGCGGTTAAAGCAGGGGCTCAGCAGGTGGAGTGCGCGGTTAATGGCTTGGGAGAACGCGCGGGCAATGCCTCTTTGGAAGAGGTTGTGATGGGCATCAAGGTAAGACAGCCGTATTACAGGGCACACACAGATATCGTTACCAGCGAGTTGTGCCCCACCAGCCAGATGGTCAGCCGCCTGACCGGCCTCGCGGTGGCGAGAAACAAAGCTATTGTTGGTGATAACGCCTTTGCACACTCCTCGGGCATCCACCAGGACGGCGTTCTGAAGAGCCGTGATAACTATGAAATATTCAGTCCTGAGGATGTAGGCGCAAATGGCACCACGATAGTGCTCACTGCCCGCTCAGGCCGTCATGCGTTGAAATACAGGCTGGAGTCGCTCGGATACCGGGTTACAACCGATGATCTTGAGCATCTACACACAAGATTTTTGCACATGGCGGATGCGAAGAAAGTGGTAGATGACCATGACCTCCACGCCCTGATGGTAGGCTAATCTGTAGTCAGAAGGATTATCTGCCGATAATCAAGAATGGAATAGCAGTTTGTCTCATCTCGCTCGCATTATTCAGTATGATCAAGAATAATGTGGGCTAGCTCGTGTATAAACGAGCCCGCAGTACAAGACATTGCAGGGGAGGTGAGGCCGGTGGGACCAGAAGTTTCGCATATTGTGGCATCGTTGTCGAAGTCGCTTGAAGTGGATCGGTCACCCGGTGCAACACAAAGAGCAAGTGATGTCGCCCAGGATCAAATAACGGGCGAGTCGACCGCTGTTATTAAAACTAAGAAGACAGACGCCCTTGAGCAGATGCGCAGAGACAAGATCAGGCAGGAGCGTGAGCGGAGACGCCATGATATGGAACGCCACGCCAATTCAGACCGTGATGATGACGCAGATCAAGACGAGGGCGAATCGCACATAGACTTGGTGGCTTAAAAGATGATGGATGTTGCTTTTTCTGTCCTGGCAGTGCTGGGAATGGGTTATGGTGCGTATCGCGCATTCAAGTGGATGCTTCACGCCGGGCAGATACAGGCGCGCAATGATCAGCCGCTTTCCTCTACTGATCTTAAAGTGCTGGAAGAGACTGCAGCACGGCTTATGGCGGATATGAGGATGGTTACGGATGAATGTGTAGCACGAATCCAAGCGGCCTGTGCCGAAGCAGAAGCACGCATAAATATACTGGAAACCCCGCAGGTGGTGGCGCTAGATAAAGCCCCACCGGCAATTGCTGAAGTCAAGGGAATGACAAACGGTGAGGTTGAACTGCTCAGGGGTTTACAGTCGATAGATAATCGAAAGTAAAATCTGGGGCGCTCACCAAAGCGCCCCAGATGTTTGTATGCCTACTGGAAGGTGACTGATGATCTCAGTTTACCGAAGTGCGCTAACTCGCAAGTCCTCTGCCCGTGCGTGCACTCGGTCAAGTCCCTGAATTGGACGGTGCCGGGAGCAAAGAAGAACCGGAACGTCTGCGTTCCACCGGGCTTCAAAACCCTCGAATACCTGTTGAACTGCGTGCAGCACAGGTCTCTGCCGGTCATATAAAGCCCTCTTGGCTTCGATGAATTATTCACAATAGTGATCTCATACAGGCCATAAGGAACAGTTCGTTGTGACATGTTAATTGAATTGTTTGTGATGCTGATTCTGAGCGGCGTTACCTCTGCTGCCGGGCCCCTTCCAACCATAGCGGGTGTTGAACCGACAATGGGCGGAGCGCTCAGAACCGTGCTGGTATTTCCGATGCTGTAAGATGCCCCAGGCCAATAAGCATAGAAGCCATTGGACGGCAGAGAAGACGCCGCGCTGGTTACTATTGGACCGGGCACTATCAGGTAGATCTCCTGAGAGCTGTTGTCCGCTGTGCTAAGTGGTTGATTAGCCGCATCGTGAAGTGCGGGTGTTACCAGAGCTATGGCATTTTGATTCGTTGCAATAGTCTGCGCACCACTGGATATGGTGACCTGGCCGGATATTGCGCCATAAGCGTTTGTGGGCGGTAGATTCACTCCGCTGATGCTCATATTGTTGCCGAACACAGGGCTCATTATCCCCACACCACTGAATCCCTGCGGTGCGCCCGAAATCGGCCCTATGTTCGTAAAACGAACTGTAAAGGGCTGGCTGTTGTAGTTGAAGCTAGCCGCTACGTTGCCCGTGTCCACTCCTGCAGTTGCTGAGCGTAGTGTGCCTACCATACTAATTGCACCTGTAATCGGTTGAGGCGTGATTGTGCCGGACGTGTCGAGTGGCACGAGGTAGGCCTGGTTACTGACACTGGATGCGCGAAAAACCGATTGCTGGCCTGCACCGAATGCCGCAGGCTGTGAAGTCTGTATGCCCATCGCCGATCCAGTGTTCTGTTGGTAGCCGTTAGCTAGTGCTATTGCTGGAATAAGGCAAAGGGCCAGTATCAGAGCAACACAATTTCTGTTCATCTCGGGTATCCCCCTCCTGCACCTTGTTTGGTGTCAAAGCTATTTACTTCTGGAAGAATACTACCCGATGACAGAATGAAGCAAACGGTGTATTAGTGAAGCTATCAGATGTTAAATGTGGCGAGCGTACTCATACATGCACGTAGAATGTTATAAACAAGTAGGGCGCAAAATCGCACCCTACTTGTTGTCACTGATTGCGAGTCAATGCAAGTTATAGGAAATTGACTCTGGTCATCATCCCACCAGGTACCCACGGTGAGCACGTCCTTGCGGCCGGCTCGCACCTGACCAGGTCCCTGATCTCCACCGATCTGTTGGATGGGAAGAACCATCTGAAAGTTACCTGCTCGCCTGGGCTTATAAGCTTGACTAGTCTAGTATACGGGGCGCAGCAAAGATCAATACCTCTCATTACTATGCCTCGTGGATTGGATGAGTCGTTGCGCACCACTACGGTGTAAAGCCCGCCGACAGGGTTTTGAACGCTGGGAACCAGCCCATCATTCGTGATTGATATGGTCAAGATTCCAACCGGTTCGTCTTGAGCGTAAGCGGCTGGAATCAAGGCCAAGAGCATCAAAGCTGCTGCAAACAGCACAAGAGCCGGGTACCGTTTAATCGGAATCAACGGTTTCATCTCCGCGCTCCTCCTGAACTTGAAGGAATGTGCAACCCTGGGAAAATCCCGAGGTATCATTCATGTACTACCCACCAACCTCTACTCAAAACACCTCTTTATGAGAAGCATTACACTAGCATATATAAATGCATGCTTTACAGTTGGATTCCTGGCACGGCTCCGAAGAATTGCTTATTATCTTAATCTTGATCTCGTTAGGGCCCGGTTTCACCAGGGCGCTTACATCCATCTCAAAAGGCGCCCAAGGACGAATCCCCACCAGAACACCGTTCACAGTAAACTCTGTCAAGCCAATGGGGTGGGCGACTTTGATGAAAATACGCTGTCCTCGTAGGAAATCGGGAATCTGGGCGACTCCGGCATATATGGCTGTGTGGCTGTATTGCCTATTGGTGCATTGCCAAGCTCCTGGAATGGGGAATGCATTGCCATCATCCAGAATTGGTGAGGGGATGGTCATTACTGGTTCATCGGTAAATGCGACGAGAAGCGATGTGTATCTCTCGAACCGGTGAAGAAGAATGGTGCGGCTGCCCCGTTGTGTGCAGTTGAGAAGAGCGGTGCGTTCACCGGTTTCCAGGTCCATTACACAAGGTGCGCCTTCACATCTTACAGATAACTGAACTTCCCTGGGAGCGTCCGACCCGTTGGCAAAGAAGAACAGTTCTCCTCCATCTACCGATATATGAGTGTATTGGATGTCCCCGCACTCCGCCCCCTGCCATTTTATTGATACTTCCGGCTTAATCGCACGAGATATGATTTTTCGCAGTATGGGAGAAATATTTTCTGGCCACAGTGAATCGACGAATATAGCGCCATTTTCTGGAAAGTTGACCTGGCCAGCATTTACCCGCTTGCCTGAGTCGAAGTCAGTCAGCAACTGTATAGGATTATAATTATATAGTTGTGCAAAGATAGACTGCACTTCCTCATGCTTGTAGCCTGTCGCATCTTCCACAGGCAGCAGCGTACAGCACATCACCCGTCCGCCATCGTCAATAAACTCTTCTATCTTTAATGCTGCCTCATATCCCATTGAAGTGACTGGCGGCACAATTAGCAACTCGTAATTCTCGTCCGGTGTCATAAGGGCTTGGTCCAACGCAGTCGCCTCACTAAGAGTTGCTTCATCTATACATTGATAAGATATATGCTCTCTTGCCAGTGAAGTGTATAACATTTGCAAATATTCATCAGCAAACTTAGATATATGTGGACTACTATATTTACCATATGGCTGGAGCACCGCTACTTGAGCCCTCCGCCGTCCTTGAGAAAAGACATACCCCAACCGCGCGGCGTAGTCTGAGAATATCCTGTGAGATTGCGGCCCGATGGTGGAATCTACTCTTCTTTGTTGGGGCATACATGTGCTCGATCCGGTACACGCCAAATTATCGACCTCTTGTTTCATCCGTTCAAATGATACAATAGGTCCATCTCCTCCGGTTAGCACAACAGGCCGGTACTGCGATGGCGGGTTCTTAAACAGTTTCAGCATGTATTCCTCTTCGCACATTATCGGCAGGAATTCGGCCTCGCATTCACGAACAAATGTTGGGGTGCTATTATATGTCTTCCACAATTCGAGCCGCTTGTCTCGTGCTTGTTGCTGTGATAATCGCAGTCATTGCCGGTTGTTCGGGATTTGAACCTAAAACCGGTACAAAGGTCACGCTGGCCTTTCAACAAGGCACAGATGTACCACGCGAGAAACTGGCGGAGTTGTGCGGATATCTGGTTGATAGAAGCAAGGGAGTAGCGGCTGTAGACAAGCCGCGAGTGGATTCCGTAAGCGATGACTCACTGGTCCTTCTGCTTCCAGGCAAAAGAGTATCCCGCCGAAACGTTAATCGCCTCATCGAAAAGACCAGCATCGACTTCTACCACCTCAGTGCTGTGGCTACCAAAAAGCATCCCGGCAGACCCTGGAAGCTGGTGAGCGCGTCTGGTGAGAATAACGCATATATCTTTGCTGATCATAATTCCCACCGTATCAATAGCAGCAGCCAGCAGCACGAGTTGATGGAGCAGATAGTGAAGGTAGGTGAGAAACCTATCCTTACCGGAGAGGACATCCTACGCAATGCAACCTACAATCAGACGAAATCAGGGTGGGTAGTGTTGGTCAGTTTTAACGAGCGTGGCTCTGAGACTTTCTACGAGTTCACCAGAGATAATCGTGGAGAATATCTTGCAGTGTTCTATAACGGAGCTTTGGTCTCTGCTGCACAAGTGGATGGTCCAATCAAGGGCGGTAGAGCATTCCTTACCGGTTTTCGCACTATGGCCCAGGCTCGCGAGGCTGCATTCGAGATCAACACAGGCGTGATTCCGGTAAATGTGAGCGTGAAGTCAGTTCGCTATTATTGACCAATCCCCAATGCTTTCAGCAGTTGGTTCGGTGAGGCGGATCTGAAGTTGGCGCCGCTGGCTATCCTGCGTCCGTCGCCGGGTTTGAGCAGACGTCCAACCTTGATATAAAACTCATTTTTCCTGATGCGATCACCGGCGAAGTGCGAGCGTGCCCATTCGCTGGAGAAGCCCATTCCGGCGTTGCGCTCCATAAACGTGTGGCCCCAGAAGAACGATGCTCCGTTAGCGATAGCATCGATGTAAGGTTCTAGTGACGGGTCCGACATACTCCGTTGGCCTGCTTCAAAGCCTGTTAGGAGAGGGAAGTTGAATTCACAGGCCAATTCGACCGCATCGCTGATGTCATTACTGTCCGAAATTGTTATAGCGAGCGCTGCTACTCCAAGTTCTTCAAGAGTGATAGCCATCTCACGCGCATCGTGTAGAGATGAAAATCCTTTTGGCCAGACCCACGTAGGCACCGCGCCCATACCGGTGGACATCTCAATTACATGTTCTACAATACATGGCTCGCCGCCATGCTGAGCATTATCGCAGATGTATTCGGCTAGCATTGCCGCCCGGCTTCCAATATCCGGTGGTTTGCAGCACCCACCCGCGATCATGTGAATCACCTGGCTATACTCGCGCAAGGATGTATCGACCTCTATTCCGGCAACGGTTTGCTGGTTAAGAATGTCTCCTGAAGCAAGGAACTCAACAACGCCCTCAAGCGTGTCATGATCGACCATCCCGGCAATAAGCAGCCCTTGCTTTCGAGCATTCCAAGCCAACGCCGTGGGGGTGAGCCCGCCTGTAATCATTGATAATGACGTGCGCAGGCGTAAGTTTACTTCATTTCCCACCGGCGGCGATGGGATCATTCCCGCCTCGATACGAAATGCCAACGAGCATAATACTTCGGAACGCTCGATTGCATCCGGGCTGTTGAGTTGTTCTTCAAGCTCGAATATATCAGACATGCATATCACCAATCGGTTTTTCCATATAATCCGGCGCAGCCACTCGTGATATAATTGAACTATGGCTGTACAGAGTGAAGTGTGTGCAAAATCAGTCCTGACAAAGTCGGGAATATCAGACTACGCCGTAAACTGTTATTATGGGTGTTTGCACAATTGCGTCTACTGCTACGCTCGCTACATGCGCAAATTCAACAACCACACCGAGCCCTGGGGCCAGTATCTGGATGCAAAGATCAATGCTCCCGAAGTTCTTGCACGTGAGGTTACTCGAAAGGCTCCGGGAAAGATATTCTTCAGCAGTGCGTGCGATGCCTGGCAGCCTGCCGAGCGTAAATATGAGCTTACCCGGCAGTGCTTGAAGATAGCCATTGACGCCGGTTTTAGTATCTCTGCGCTCACAAAAAGCAGCCTGGTAACTCGTGACTTCGATATACTCTCAGCATCCCCGAATGTATCTCTTGGATGCACGATCACAACCGTGAATGAATCCATCAGGAGAAAGATCGAGCCCGCTGCGTCATCATCCGAGAGCAGAATTCAAACTCTGACCCGCGCACGCAAAATGGGAATAGCCACCTGGGCATTCTGCGGTCCCCTGATGCCCGGCCTTACCGACACACCTGAGAACATCGAACAACTCTTCGCCGCACTTTCTACCCTGGAACTGGATCAGATTCTGATAGATAAGCTCAACTTCAGGAGTGGAGTTTTCGAATCAGTAATGGATTTGCTTCAGCGCTTCTACCCGGCTCTGACCCCGATGTATCGATCCCTGTATCAAAACCAGCAGGAATACGATGCTTATGCGGATAGACTTGTAGTAGTAGTAACCGAAGCAGCGCGCGCTGCGGGGATTAGTTCTAAACTGCAACTTATCTGCAGATAGAATGTTTGATCTACATTGGAGCAAAAGCCTTTAGGATGCGGATTACAGCAGGCCCTAGTACTACCGCAAAAATCGCCGGGAATATGCAGAAGACCAGCGGAAAGAGCAGCTTGACAGGCAGTTTCGCCGCTACTTCACGCGCGTGCAGGTTTCGCTTGGTTCGCAAGCTGGCAGCCTGAACGCGAAGAACACCGACAATGCTTGTGCCAAGCATATCAGCCTGACGGATTGCGGCTACAAATGTGGTCAGTTCAGAAAGCCCAACACGGACAGACATTGCCTTCAATGCCTCAGTTCTGCTTCGCCCGATTGTCATATCCTGAAGCACACGGCTGAACTCTTCAGCTAAAGGCCCGGTGGTGCGTTCTGCAACTCCCGCAAGAGCGGCATCAAACCCAAGCCCCGCCTCAGCACTCACAACCAGCAGGTCTAGACTATTGGGCAAAGATTTGCGAATACTGGTGTGGCGGCTGCGGATTTTCTGTTCCAGCAGCGTATCTGGAATTGCATAACCGACTATCGTTGTGCATATAACTATGCAGATTTTGAGGGTGGGGGTCATATCGACCAGGATTGCCATGCATAGGCCCATTGCAACAAATATGATAATCGATAACGTTTTAAGTCCCATGAACTCGAGTGGCTGAAGTTTCCATGGATTGCCAGCCTGCTCGAGTTTACCGGCAATCGAGGACGTATTCGTAGGCATCAATTTGGAGAGACTTGTGGTGAATTTACGTATAGCTGTTCGTAAAACACGTTCGCTGAAAGGCGTAGCCAGCTCAGGAACAACCTTTTCGATATCTTCGGCCCAGGATAGATTGAGCGATTTAATTCTGGACGCGATTATAGCCCGTTCGCCCTTCATCGCTAATCCGATGACTAACAAACAAACCGTTATCCATACCAATATGCAAATTGCGGCTAACATAACATCTCCCTAAATCATTTGCCGAAAAGTAAGCAATCCAACTGAGGCCTAATAATCCACAACCAACATTGCCTTTATAATAAGTGCACCAAATATCTGCAGAATCACAGCAGCCGAAATGATTATTCGTCCAACAGGGTCGGCTATTAGAGGTGCTAAATATCCAGGGTTCACAATAGAGATCAACGCCGCGAGAACAATAGGTAGCAAGACCAGCACTACGCCTGAAATCTTGCCTTCAGCAGTTAGGGCAGCCATCTCGCCCTCAACACGAACCCGCTCGCGAATTGTCTCGGCGATGTTATCTATTATTTCAGCCAGATTGCCCCCAATTTGCTGCTGAATAATAATTGCGGTTACCACCAGTTGCAGATCGTAACTCGATATTCGGTTAGCTAACCTGGTTAACGCCGCTTCAACAGAAACACCGACATTGAGTTCATCGATCACACGGCGGAACTCTTCAGCCAGTGGGTTCGGCAACTCTTCCGAGACCATCTGCATAGCTCTCTGGAAGCTGAAACCGCTGCGCACAGCAGATGAAATCAGGGAAAGAGCATCAGGAATCTGCCGACTAAACGCAGTGACCCTTTGGGCTTCCAGCCCTTTTACATAGACGAACGGCCCCACACATCCGATAAATATTCCCAACACTTCTGCAAAAACAGTCTTTGCAACAACCGACATCATCAGTGCTAGAATCAAAGCCAGCGCAGATACAAGGCCTATGAACTCACTGGGGCGCAGCTTCAAACCTGCCCGAGTTAGCATAAGGAGCAGTTTGTCTGCCACATCATGCCCTGCGATGAACCTCGCTATGGTAGGAAATCTACTGTCCTTTAGAGGTTCTTCAATCAAAGGCTCCGCAACCACTTGCTCGCCGTTTTCTTCGATGAGGTTCTTTACGCGCTGTTTGATGCGCGATCTACGCAAGTAAGTCAACTCAATGGCGGTATAACCCAAGTATGCGGTCAGGATGAAGCCTGTCGTTATGAGTAGTAGTATGAGTAACATATGCTACCTCCCACCAACACTCGGCACGCGAAACATATCCACGGGCAGTTCAATACCTTCACTGGCGAACCTCTTGACGCATTGCGGTCTCAATCCGGTGGGTTTATGCTCTCCGATTGTTTTACCATTACTCTCTACGCCACGCTGCTCATACAGGAAAATATCCTGAAGCAAAACAACGTCGCCTTCCATGCCCTGAATCTCGGATACTTGCGTTATCTTTCGAGAACCATCACGCAGTCTTGCCTGATGGACAACAATATCCATCGCTGATGCAATCTGCTCCCTGATAGCCTTTGACGGTAGATCCATTCCCGCCATCAAGACCATTGTCTCAAGTCGCGCAATACCGTCGCGAGGGCTGTTGGAGTGGACAGTGCACATAGACCCTTCGTGCCCAGTGTTCATCGCTTGAAGCATATCAAGCGCCTCGCCGCCTCTGACTTCGCCGACGATAATCCGGTCCGGTCGCATTCGCAGTGAATTGCGTACTAGCTGCCTGATGGCAACCTCACCCCGCCCCTCCGGGCTAGATGGCCTGCTTTCCAGTCTTACCACATGTTCCTGCTGTAACTGAAGCTCCGCCGCATCCTCAATGGTGATTATTCGTTCGTCGTGAGGGATGAACGAACTCAACGCATTTAGTGTTGTAGTCTTGCCACTGCCGGTTCCACCGGAAATCAATATGTTCAGCTTAGCTTTGACGCACGCATCCAGGAACTTTGCCATCCAAGGCGTGAGCGTGCCGAAATCAACCAAAGCTTCAATCCCCAGTGGCATTCGGGCGAACTTGCGGACAGTGAGTGTGGGGCCATCTACCGCAAGCGGAGGAATGATGGCATTAACTCTTGAGCCATCAGGCAGTCTTGCATCGACCAATGGGTTGCTCTCATCAATCCGGCGTCCAAGTGGCAGTACAATTCGTTCGATGATCCGCATTACATGCGAATTATCGAGAAACGCGCGGTTCTCGATAGATATTCTTCCGTTGCGCTCGGTATACAAATGATCCGGTCCATTAACCATGATCTCGGTTACAGTCGGATCATCGAGCAGTGGCTGTATGGGACCATACCCGGATATTTCAGCAACAGCTTCTTCGGCAATCTGCTGCCGAACAGCTGATGAAATAAACAGCTTATCCTGGTCAAGTATTCTGGCTAGAACTTCTCGCGCATAGTGCAGCTTCTGCTGATCGCTTAGCTTTTGGAGGTCAGCCGCATCAATCTGTTCCAATATCCCCTCATGCACCCGTACTACAAGCTGCACGATTTCTTTAGCCGACAGCCCTAATTCACCACATGCGGTCGATTCGAGAGCGTAAGTTGCGTCTGATGCGCGAGCACTGTAATCCATATTAATCCTTCTGAACAGGGTTCTCGTGAATAATGTCGTTAGCAATTCGCTTTACTGCCTCTACCATTGGGCTCTTTGCATATGCACTCATAAACGGCACTCCCTGGTTTACCGCCACAACCAGCCTGCGATCATTAGGTACCGATGCAGCCACACGGCGACCCAGCACTGTTTCTACATCTTTCTGCCGGAGGCGATCGTGCTTGGAGACGCGGTTAGCGATGATTGATATCTTATCATCGGGCAAATAGGTGCCTGCTACTTTATCAAGAAGCTCTTTGGCGTTCTTTACATTTGGCATATCGAACATATTGGTGATTATCAGCAAGCGGTAACAATTAGCCAGCACATACAAGGTCGTGGCATGTAATATCGCAGGCAAATCGATCACTATGTAAGTATATCCACGCTTGAGTGCATGTAGAGTAGCTTCAGCATGCGCAACTCCGATAGCGTCTATAGGCTGAGGCGTTATCGAAGATGTCAGCACCTTCACTCCTGTAGACTTATGCTCGAGCATGCAGCTCTCAAGCATTTCAAGATCAATGTTGTCTGAAACGGCCACAATATCGGAAAGCGTTCTCTGCGGCTGAAGATCCAGCATCGTGGCTACATCTCCGAACTGCGTATATAAATCGAGAATCGCCACTTTCCCTGGATTAGACTCCGCCAGGCACGATGCAATGCTCGCTGTCATCGTTGTCTTTCCAATGCCGCCTTTGCCACCTGTTACAACGATTACTTTGGGAATGCGAGTAGGATCGGTCGCATTGATATATTCCTGTGTGTACCGTCGGCTGCTGATGCCTGCAAGCGAACTGACTGTATTGATGACGTCCTTTTTATCATATGGCGCGCACAAACATGCCCGCACTCCTGACTTCATCGCCTGCTTGAGAGTCTGCTGATCAGGCTGCTCGTTTAGCAGGAGTATACATCGCACATCAGGCACAGAAAGCCCGATCATCTCACCGACATCCAACCCTCCAAATATGGGCAGGTCTGCGCCTAACAGAGCAATGTCGGGTTTGAGCAATACGGCCAATTGAACAGCCTCCTGGCCGTCGACAGCCGTCCCCACGACTTCATAACCCTCATTATCCAACAGGATGAGGCGAAGGTGATCGCGCAATTCTCGTTCCCGTGCCGCTATCAACACACGGATGGTGCTACTGCGAGTCAACATTAATTACTCCTACTGCTTTGGCGTCTGAATTGCAGTCTGCGAATCGTTTTCAACGATCTCAGGGGTCACGAGAATCACAAGCTCAGTCTCACTTCTTTGGAACCGGTGGCTCTTGAACAGTTCACCGATAATAGGTATCTTGCTGATGAGCGGAATGCGAGAAACGCCCTTTATGTCTTCTTTAGAAACCAGTCCACCTATTGCTAGTGTCTGCTTGTTTGCAATATGTACTGTGGAGGTGGCCCGTCTGGTCGATATTGCAGGGATTGTGATATCTGCAGTCCGCACGCCATTATCTGGGTCGAGCGAGCTGACTTCAGGAGTGAGTGTCATAAGCACGCGCCCATCCGGTGCGATCCGTGGTCTGACTGCGAGCTGGATACCAAAAGTCTTGAACATAACGGTAATAGTGGTTCCGCCTCCGTTAGCCTGCTGAGCAACGGGAATAGGGAACTCTCCGCCAACCAATATATTCGCGGTATGCCCATCGGCAATCAGAATTTTCGGCTCTGAAAGAATACGAGCGGCATTCTCATCTATTAATGCTCGCACTTCCGCGCTTAGACCGTTACTGCGAGCCATTGGACCGAACTTGTCAAATGGAATCGGTGCAACTCGATTCTCAATCACACCAAAGAGTGGCGTTGCAACTCCGCTCCCGAACGATCCCCAGTCGACGCCAAGCTGCTTGAGCTTACCACGGTCGATCTCCAATATCTGTGCGGTAACCAATACCTGCTTGGCAATCGCAGGATTAATATCCAGAATGGCGACTATACGCGGGCCATTTGGAACCTGCCCCCCAAATACTTTGCGGTTGAATGTGAACTCTTCCTTGACCGTCACATCCCCAGCCTGAACTTCACGCGCCTGCACGCGATCCATCTCAACTGTGTCAGCATTGGTTTCCTGCTGTCCTGAAAAATTGATTGTGGTCTGGTTTTTGTTCGACTCCTGCTGGATATTGCCGACCCATGTCTGGACTATATCCTGAATCTTCTTTGCTTCGTCAGGTGACGCGACCGATCCCCGGATCATAACAGTCCCATCCGGCAGTTCACTGTAACTAAGCTGCTCATCAGGCATTGCGGCTTTGAGTGAAGCCACAAGTTTGTCGGATGTGATGGATTCGATGGAGATGAGGTTGAGGACGGTCTTTCCGGACGCCGCGGCAATACTTGCTGCCTTGGCTGCGATCTCAGTGCTGGTTGCGATACCATCGAGTATAACGGCACTTCCCGCGACTTTCACCTTTATCGAGTCAACGCCAATTTGTTTGGCTATTGTGGCAGCTATCTCATCGTCGGATATCGATGGTTTAGATACGGTGAGCTTGTATGTGGTGACACCGCTTTTGTCCCAAATTCTTATGGTGGTAGCGCCTTCACCCTTGGCATTTACCAATACTTCCGTAGTAGATACAGGCACGATATCAGCTATAGCCGGGTTCGTTACGGCGGCACGAGTAATACCGTTACCTTTGATGATATCCGATCCACCCGGAACTAGAACAAGATCAGTGTTTGCCTGAGTGGCCTTTTCGGGCACTGCCTCGCTAGGCGCTTGCGCTACGACTTTCGGGCTATTGCCTGTGCCGGTTGGAGTCGGTGGTGTCTGTTCCGCACTCAAAGAAGGGGCAATAATAGCCAACACCAAGTATAAGCCTGCTATAAGTGTATATGTTTGCTTGAATAAATACTTCTTGTCAGTCATCCTTCTCTCCCTCTCGCCCATTGCTGGAATCCATCCAGCGATATGCACACTTAGTTCTTCTGTTCGACGTCGACTTGTTCTACATCGGTGCCGCGTATTACTTCGATTTTCGATTGCGTGTCATTTGTGGAATGCTTTGCAGGTTGGGGCTCAACTCTCGGAACAACGACCGGTTCGCTTCCACGCCAGGGCCTCGGCTGCGGCTCCCAATTGGTTACCTGCGCGCGCGCGGCTGGCTGAGCCGGAGCTGATTGAGCGCCTTCCTTGCGCATCTTTACGCCCGAACTCATAACCATCGACTGATCGCCTGCCGACCTTAAGACCAACCGCAGCTTGCCTTCATCTTCAGCCAACGCCAATTGCTCAGCCTGGCTGGGGGTAACAAGCAGTGTAGCCGTGTCGTTGCCGGACAGTTCCGGGGTGCGGCCATTCTTTTTTACACGCTCGTTCTGGAGGCTGGAGCCAAGCGCCAGGAGTTCGACATTCTGCAGCACCGTCTTTGCAACTGTGTTGTTCTGCCTGTTGAATGTTGCAACTACATCCACGTGATCACCTGGCTTGGGAAAGCCTGCCACACCGGTGATCGGAGTGACTCCGACTGTCAGTGCGCGCATGAATGGTGGGATAGTATACGACAACCCAAGCATAATCCCTTTCGTGTCCACATTGCCCTGCACGATAGGCATGCCTTGATTTAGCTGCGCGAGAGCGACTTTGTTTGTGACTTGCGCTATCTGAGTAAATGCGCCGCCTGGAACTTGGGATCTGGGCATCTTGCGGATCTCGATCATCGGCGCAGTGATAACCGTGCGTGGCGTAATGTCCCGGATAGCCGTCACAACGTCGACCATCACTTCATTCTGCTTTGCTCGGTTGCTAGAAAGGAAATTGTAGATCAACAGACTTGTGATAAGTCCCAGCACAGCCGCAGCGATGAGGACATTTCTCTTTGTGGTGCTCGTACCCATGGGTATTCTCCTATTACTTCTAAAACGTTAAGGTCGAACGCTCAGCAGACTCTGCATTTTTAACCATATATACTGTGCATTTTATAAGTTCGGATAATGGTAGAGAAGGAGTCATGACTAATAGCCAAGACTCGATAGCTGACCAGATGAGGTTACTACGTATACTCCACATCCCTTCCTTGTGATTTCTTGCTGTATGAGTTACTTTACTAGGCGAATTGTCGATACAAAGTTCTCACCCATGGGATTTAAAAATCCAGAATCCCAATTCCAATTATCACCTACAATAGTGCCGGTGATAAAGTGGATTGTGACCATCTCGTTACCTTTCTCTTTCGAGTAGCTATCGACGAATGCGGCAGCATAACCGACCACTGGGACGGCGTGCGGATCGGCTCCCTCAGTGCGGACAATAGGTAGAATAACCACTTGAGGAGTATCAGGGCAACCACTTGTTTTCCAATCTTCGTATGTCTGCTTGTATTTTAGTCGGGTTTCAAATCCCTGCCCTGTCTGACCGACCATCTCACCATGGATAATGCTACAATCAATCAATCCGTTTATAGGGATGGGTACCAGCGGAACATCCGGATTACCGGCAAGTGCCTCGTCATACCACTTAGATGAATTGTCACCCCATAAGTTGATCTTGCCAAAATTTCCACTGATATCACTGAAGTCCCTAAAAAGGATGTGGTCCATTACATCACCTGGTTGCAACTTCACAACAGGGGGGGGTTCTGACGTATCACATATGTAGTCTTCGTTCACATAAATAGGAATCAACTTGCTTGGAATCTCCGGGGGTACTGTTCGCATAGCGACTGCGGTCGCTTCAACGGTGCCTGATGCGTTGCCGCTTTCTCCAAGTAGCGCATAAATAGCTGGGGCAAATGCGTAATCAACTTTAACCTTGCAATGCACCTGAATTGCCTGATTGGTGCCCAGCGTCACACTTGTACCATCACCAAGTGTAAGTGAGCCTTGAAGAATAGTCGCGGTTACGCCTTTGGCATTGTTGTCATCTAGCACAGCCCAGTGGGAAACATTATTGTTAGTGACCGCTAGTGCCTGGGCAGCAGCTATTGCTGCTGTAGCTTCATCTTCAGCTACTGTAGGATCATCTGGATCGAATGATCCCTTCAGCAGATCAGCTCCACCTATCGCAGCCGCATCAGCCACATTCTGCGCCCTTTGTTTTGCTAAGCGAAGTTGCCCAATATCTACCACCAAAGCGGCGATGCCGAGCAGAACAACCAGACATATAGCAGTGATGATTAACACACTGCCGCGTCGCTTATGAAGCTTTATGGATGTCATAGTGCTTCTCCTGAAGATGCCGTTAGTTTATTCTTGTAGCATAACTATTGAGGCACTCAAAGTCTTAGTGCTATTTCCCCACACGATGATCTCATGATCATATGTAAGCGTGACCTTGATCTCACTCTTACATGCAATCGCTTTAGATTGGTCGTAATTCTCCCAGGCCACATTCCCGTCCTCGCCCACAAAGCCCATTTTTACGTCCACATTCACCTTGTTATCGTCGTTCTCGTCTAAGCCGAAGTCGGTTTGTATCTCCGAATCGCTGGGAATCTCTCCGACGGCATACTTGCGAGCGACTTCACGTGCCAATCCGTTTAGGGCATGTGAGTCTTTTATCATAAGTCCGATTTCTATCATGCCAAATACGAGCACAAGCAGCATAGGGATGACCAGCGCCATCTCCACCATTGCTGCCCCTCGTCTGCTGCGCGCCCATTGTCTTTTACTTAATCCTGTAACTGTCACCGCTAACCTCGTAGGAGTACACGTGACAATTCAGCACTTCACGTTATGTGAGCTGCTGTGCGTGTTGAACTATCCGATTTTGATGTAAATATAATTGCATGATCTTGTACGCGTGATTCTGCTGAACCTTGCCAAATACGATAATACCCGTTGTTTTGGAAAACCCTTTTCCCAAAACGTCTGTGGGTGCGGTGGTATCGGGAAAGGGGTCTCCCGATACAACAAAAATAACCAGATATAGATAGACAGTGGCAACAAATTGCGAATAACCTGTTGCCACTGTGCACGGATTACTACGGGGTATCCATCTGGGTGTTTACATCTCCGAATTTGGTGTTGATTTTACCACCAAGAGTATATACTGCTCCCATTGCGGCGCAGGCGATCAGCGCCACCATCAGCGCATATTCCACCATTGTTGCGCCCTCTTCGTCCTTCAAAAAGCTCTTAATCTTATTAACCATCTCGTCCACTTTCCTCCTTTGTTTAGTTGAGCCGATTCCGCCTGTCTATGCAGGCAGGATCATCGCCGCGATTGTTCCCGCGGCAATAGCTATAGAATAGGGAATCTTGATCCCCGATCCTGATCCTTTGATGGGTTTGACTTTGAATGCTACATAGAATAATGCATCCTGCGCCATTTGTTTGGCTACGGAGGCAGCTCTACGTCGAATGAACATATATACGATAGCCAGCACTCCACCGGCAACCGCTGTATATAGCAAACTATCTTTAACCAAAGACATCCCGGCAAGGGAGCCAACAGCCACTAGCAGCTTGATATCCCCGCCTCCGAATATACGCAGCGCTACCAACACCACACAAACGAGGATCATAACTCCAATTGCTTCAAGGCTTGATAAGGCCGCCTTAGGCCCGCCCTCAATGAGATGAACAATGGGTCCCAGCAATATCGCGGGGAGCGTCAACCAATTTTTGATCTTGCCGGATCTAACATCTGTTATAACGGCTATCCCAAGGACAAATAGAAGTACAATTCGGCTAACTATCACTGATCTGACAATCCTTTGAACTTAGCAGTCCCATCATTAAGAATTGTTGCCACCGGAAACAATCAATAAAGCAGGATAACACGCGATATATGACGTGTCAACTGTAACCGTTACCAGTATGTTATGGTATGGCAATTAATAACTGCACATCATAACACGGTATACTGCTATATGTGTGACACTATATTATAGTAGCCAAACCTAAGAACATACGGAACACAATGGCGTCACTAGTTTGCTTGCAACTAGCTACAGCACGGTAACATGCACAAAAAGGGCCAATTGATGTGCTCTATGCATCATAATTATACAAAATCAGAATGTTGCAATGGCCAATTCAATGGGATTGCGTTTATATAGAGGATAAGAAGTTATATGCTAGGTAGCAGATAGCTAACATCACGTAACAGACATATAACACAATCACTCATGATTATGAAGATAATAGCTCATCCAGTCTTAATGCTCATTCCCTTAATCAAATGAGTCTAAACATGAGATAGTAAAGAATATATAAATCCCATCGAAACCATTTTCTATAATGTATTTCAATAGGGGGAGGGATTTAGGGAGAAGTGAGTAAGTCTATGGATGGATCAGCATTGGAGGTATTGTAATGTCTGAAGACCATCCGATCCGTGTAGGGATCGCCGGGCTTGGGAGAACGGGGTGGCGTAAGCATCTGCCAAATTATGAGTCCCGCTCTGAGCTGTTTAACATTGTAGCTGCATGTGATGTTGATGAACAAAGAGCCGCTGCCGCTGCGAGTCGTGTTGGATGTAAAACATATACAAAAGTAGAAGATTTGATAGCCGACCCTGAAGTCGAGCTGATAGATATAGCCACACGGTCCTGTGATCACCACTCACAGGCCATTGCCGCACTCGAAGCGGGCAAATCCGTGATGGTCGAGAAGCCAATGGCCCTCACCTATAAACAAGCGATGGCGATGGCCGATGTCTCTCGACGTACGGGCTCGCCACTGCTGGTCTACCACAACAGGCGATTCGATGCCCCATTCTGCCACGTTCGCGAAGTTATTAGCTCAGGTATCCTCGGAGAAGTATTCGATATTGAAATGCGCTGCCATTCTTATGTGCGTCGTGATGATTGGCAGACCCTGATGCGATATGGCGGAGGCCAACTTTTAAATTGGGGCCCGCATCTGATCGACCAAGCCCTACGGCTATTGGACTCGCCTGTTACCGATACATGGAGCGATCTTAAAAGGGTAGTCTCGCTAGGCGATACCGAGGATAGTTTTCGGATAATGCTGAGAGGTAACAATAGGCGTGTAATAGATGTAAGAATGAGTGCGGGTGCCGCTATCGATGAGCCTCTATTCACGGTTCTTGGCACCAGAGGTGGGCTTACATGTAATAAAAAGCAGATCAACCTGCGCTATTTAGACCCCAGCACTCCACTCCCATCTCGCACGATTCATGAGGAGACACCCGAATGGTATGGCGGGTATGCTTCCCCTGATGACCTCAAGTGGATATGCGAAACCATCGATGTGAACCCCACGCCGGGCCTGTTCAAACTCGACATATGGAACTGCTTATATGAGACTATAAAGCACGGCAAAACATTCCCCATCGCTCTTGATGAAGCAGTAGAAGTTATGAGAATAATGGACCTGGTCAAAAAAGGCACAGAATTCGAGCGCACAGACTGCGCCAACCAATAGGATAGATTGATGAGTAGTACAAAAGATAATACCACCACAATACCTATGCAGACACCTGAAGATATTGCTTTACCTCAGAGTTTGCTAGACCTGCGAACAGCGGCGCTGAGAAAAACTTCCGGTTATGGCATTCCGACACTAGCGTTAATCGACGCTGAAGCGTGGCGATTGCATTCGCCGAGTGAAGATTGGCTGGAGTGGCGAGGCAGATGGTCAGCCACACGCTTACGCGAGATGCCGTTGGATATATCATCTGGTGAATTGATTGTAGGACGGCCCCTGCTTCGTGATCCAAACGAGAATGAGCAGGCTCAAATAACCGCAGTGCAGCATTTGCTGGATTCTATCCCGCCCTATCCCGGTGGCGACCCTGGTCACTTCCATCCCGACTATGAAAAGCTATTTAGAAGCGGTATAGGTGGCGTTCTCGGCGAAATCAAGAACAGAAAAGAGCAAGCATCCGGCGACACACGCACAATGTATAATGCCTGTGAGATCGCAATGCAGGGGTTTTCGGATTATGTCGTCAGAGTCGCTGATGAATGCGATGCAAAGGCCGGGTGTGCAGGCGAATATGCAGATCACTGGCATAACATGGCTGATATATGCCGAAAGGTTGCCATTGCTCCTCCTGATACATTCCATGAAGCCATTGAGCTGATGTTCCTTACAATGGTCGCGTTATGGTTCGGTGATGACCATTTCCTGACCACCCCAGGACGAATGGACCAGACCCTGCTGAGGTTCTATGAATCTGACCTCGCTGCCGGCAGGATCACCCATGAAAGAGCTTTTGAGTTGATCTGCAGCCTGTATATTCAATGTAATATGATACTATACCCTGGCTCGGCGTTATCCGTGATGGTCGGCGGGCGAGACTCCCAGGGACGCGACGTTACGAACGACCTCACTTATATGTGCATGGACGCCCGTCTTGCGACCCATCTGGTCTACCCCACCATAGGTATAGCCTGGCATGAGGACACGCCTATTGAACTCACAAAGCATGCTTGCCGGATGATTGCCACAGGGGTGGGGGACCCAGCATTCTTCAACGATGAGTTGATTATTATCGGTCTCAGAAAACACGGAGTCAGCGAGTCGGATTCATACAACTACATGAACTCGACTTGTGTGGAGATCAAAGTCGCTGGCGCTTCAAATATGTGGGTAACCCAGCCCTACTTCAACTGCCCCGAAGCTATTTTACATGTTATGGACATGGTCGCAGATGATACAATGCCGGAGCCTGCGACTTTTGCCGAGTTTTGTACAGCCGTAAAGGAGCGTCTGGCTAGCACGGTTCGAGATGCGGCTGTGTCGCTGGACAAGATTTGGCACGACCGTGAAGAGCGCGGATGCCACCCATTGGCGAGTTGCCTGATAAGTGATTGCCTGGAGAAAGGTTTGGACTACGATAGGGGTGGTGCTCGTTATAATTGGGTCGAGAACTCGTTTGTGGGTCTTGCAAACCTC
>JAJFTD010000007.1 GCA_021373255.1 bacterium | reverse complement strand
GACAAAAATGAAATTTGGGCTTTAAGCATACGGGTCCGAAGAATTCCTTCGGGCCTGTTTTATATTCTACTCATTTTGCCTCAATATCAAGAACCAACTGAACCCTGGCCTGCTAAATTTCGTCTAATATATTGATGACTTCGTTATGACAATATGTGGCAACAACGTGCATTCGACGCCATTTCTATTTGCCGATGAATATCTTGCGTGGTATAATTACTGAAGTGCGCGACACCAAATCCGCACCGGAGGAATCGAGTAGTGAATCGATATATCAAGAATATTGCTTTAGTTGCATTTATCGTGCTGCTCTTTGTGTTCCTGAAAATGACACCGTTCGGCCAGTCTCCGGGCGCGCCGAAGACGGTACCGATTTCCAAAGCATGGAAGCAGGTGAAGGAAGACAAAGTAGTTAGTGGCACTTTTAAGAAAGACCAGTTCCAGTACGAGACCAAAGGTGGTGATAAGTATATCACCAATTTAGACCCGGGCGATCAAATGGATCGGTCACAGTTCAGCAAACTGCTGCGTGACCACAATGTGAAATATGAGATTGATCGACCGATCATAAGTGACGGCATAATCTCAGTTCTTTTCACGGTTCTTCTGCCGCTTGGTCTGCTGGTTGTACTCTGGATGCTGTTCATGAGACAGGCTCAGGCCGGTGGAAACCAGGCGATGTCGTTCGGTCGCAGCCGTGCTAAGCGGCTCGGTGAGAATGTGCCGAAAGTCACATTTGATGATGTTGCGGGGGTTGAAGAGGCCAAGCAGGAACTCGAAGAAGTGGTGGAGTTTCTCAAGAACTCCAAGAAATTCCAGGCCCTGGGCGCCAAGATTCCCAAGGGTGTGCTCTTGCTGGGACCCCCAGGATGCGGCAAGACTTTACTTGCTCGCGCTATCGCGGGTGAGGCGGGTGTGCCGTTCTTCCACATCAGTGGATCGGACTTCGTGGAGATGTTCGTCGGCGTAGGCGCGTCCCGTGTGAGAGACCTGTTTGATACGGCAAAGGCCAATCGACCAAGCCTTATATTTATTGACGAAATTGACGCTGTAGGTCGCCAGAGAGGCGCGGGTGTTGGTGGTGGACACGACGAGCGCGAGCAGACACTGAACCAGCTTCTTGTGGAGATGGACGGTTTCGATCCGAACTCGGGCGTTATTATGATAGCAGCCACCAACAGGCCGGACGTTCTTGACCCGGCATTGCTCAGACCTGGCCGGTTTGACCGCAGGGTCGTGGTGGACAATCCTGATGCTAATGGTCGCGAGGCTATTCTCAAGGTTCATACCAAGGGTAAGCCGATGGCTGAGGATGTGGATGTTTCTAACCTCGCCCGCAGGACTCCGGGATTTTCCGGAGCTGATTTGGCGAACCTTGTCAACGAGGCTGCACTGCTGGCCGCAAGGCGAGAGCAGACCAAGATATTTATGGCTGATCTCGAAGATTCCGTTGACCGTGTTATAGCAGGACCGGAGCGCAAGAGCCGGCTGATCAGCGACAAGGAAAAGGAAATGGTGGCTTACCACGAGGTTGGTCACGCGATAGTTTCCGAACTCCTGCCGAACGCTGATCCGGTGCATAAGGTGTCTATTCTGCCCAGAGGAATGGCGCTGGGTTACACGGTGATGCTGCCGGTGCAGGATAAATACCTTACTACCAAGAGCGAACTGCTGGACGATATCGCGGGATTGCTCGGCGGCCGGGTGGCTGAGGAGTTGATCTTCTCTGAGATCAGCACCGGTGCTCATAATGACTTGGAGCGCGCCACGGAGATCGCACGTTCGATGATCTGTGAATATGGTATGAGCGAGAGCATTGGCCCACTTACCGTCGGTAAGCGTCACGGCAACCCGTTCCTGGGCAGAGACGTGATGGAAGACCGGAACTATAGTGAGGAGATCGCACAGTCGATCGACCAGGCTATCCGGTGCACCATGGACACGGGCTACGAGCGCGCGCGTGCCATCCTGCTTGAGAACAGGTCCAAGATGGACTCTATTGTCAAGGTCCTCATCGAGAAGGAGACTCTGGAGCGCGAGGAATTCGAAGCCCTTATGGAGGGCGCGACCCTCAGCAGTGTTGCTGAAATAGGCAACATGCCGCCTAGTGCTCCTGTAACGCAGGAGACTCCCGATTCGGTGGATCCAAAGAGAAAACCAGAAGGCAACCCAAGGCTTGAGCCTGGAATGGCTTAAGCCTTGACAATAAACACAACGAAGGGCCTCCTGCATTAAGCGGGTGGCCCTTTGTTCATATGGGTAAGTTCATCAATGGAACTAGAGCAACCGTGGTGATCGTAGATACCATGGAGTGAATCATGATTAGCAACAATAAGGCCTTAACTTGGCTAAAAAAACCAATACCGGCTTTAGTTATCAGTATTATATTACTGGGGTTTGTTGCGCTCGCAGATTATCTGACAGGTCCACTGTTGGACTTGTCCATCCTCTACTTCCTCTCCATCGTGTATGCTGCCTGGGCATTGGGCAGGTTTGGGGCACTGGCAGCGGTAGCGGTGGCTGTGACTCAAACAATCACCGATCAGTTTACCCTTGTGAGAATAGGGCACTGGACGTCGCTCGAGGGTGCGCTGCATATAACTGTAATGTTGGCTATGTATCTCTTTATTGGCGAGGTCACAGTTCGATTTACAGGGACAAACCAACGGCTCAGGAGCACCTACGCTTTACTGGATGACGACCTCAACGCTGCTGGGTTGCTGCAAGCTAATATCCTTGAGATAGAGAAACCGGATATACCAAGTTTACAGATCGGCGTTAGCGTCAGATACGCGGGCAGGACAGGCGGTGATTTTGCCGATGCAGGCAGAGTCAATGGCAAGATTTATGCTTGTATTGCGGATGTCGCGGGCAAGGGGACTCCGGCGGCGCTATTTACCACTTTGCTCAAGCACCTGCTGACTGATGCGCATCGCAAAGGCTTGCGTGCGGCGGATGCCATTGCAGAAGTGAATGCGGCACTTTGCCGGATGCTGACGGCAGAAAAATTTGTCACAATGTTCTACTTGGAAATCGATCCGGCAACTGGAATGCTGGAATACGTAAATGCAGGTCACCCTGAGGGATTGGTACATCGTGCCGCTACGAATGAGCTGGTGCCTTTGCGCCTGACATCGCCTCTTCTAGGGTTGCTGGATATGCCATCGGGACCTTGCAGTTGTACTTTCAAGCTCGAACCTGGAGACTCTTTAACTATCTATTCGGACGGTGCTACCGACTCAAGAGCGCGCACTGGAGGACACATTGGTGACGCATTAATCCACGAGCTGGCGTCCGAATATGCATACCTTGACGCCCAAGACATGGCCGATGCGATTAGTGATGAGATCATAGACAAAGCAGTCGAAGATAAGCGCGACGATTTAGCCATTATATGCATTAAGCTGGTTGATCAGAAATAAGCCGGTCGCTTTACCATCAGCTCTCAGCTTCCACTCTAATCCGCCTCTGGATAACTTCCCAATATTCTCACGAACAGCGTCAACTCACTCAGTTTCTTGAGTGCATTCTGCATTCGTTCTTCCTTCTCATGGCACTGGCAGTCCACGAAAAAGATATATTCCCACGGCATTTGCTTAGTGGGGCGGGACTCGATCATGGAGAGGTTGATACCCTCGCTTTCGAAGACTGTAAGGGCGTGGTAAAGGGCTCCGGCCTTGTTGGGAACGGAGAAGACCAAGGAAGTCTTGTCTTTGGTGCTCGGCTCGGGCTTGGAGTTGCCTACCACAAGGAAGCGTGTTCTGTTGTGCGGATTATCTTCAATGCCTTCTGCGATGATGTTGAGCCCATACTCGCGTGCGGCTAAGCTGGAGGCAATTGCGGCGGAGGTAGGATAACCCTCGCACATCTTCGCGCCCTTGGCGGTGCTGGAAACTTCGAGTATCTCGACTCCGGGCAGATGCGTGGCGATCCAGTTGCGGCACTGCGCTATGGCCTGTGCTATAGAGTAGACTCTCTTTATCTCAGAGACCTCGGTGCCTGCGGAGAGGAGGTTATGTGAGATTGGAGCATAGAGTTCGGCGCAGATGCGCAGGTCTGAAAGCAGGAACATATCCAGCGTGTGGCTCACGATGCCTTCGGTAGAGTTCTCTACCGGTACCACTCCGTAGTTGGCTTCGTTATGTTCGACCGCGTTGAAAACGTCGGGTATCGTGTTTACCGGCAAAAAGTCAGTGGAGTCTCCGAACTTCATGATGCTGGCGATATGCGAGTAACTTCCCGCAGGGCCGAGATACGCGACACTGATCGGCTTCTCAAGCGCCCGGCAGGCTGAGATAACTTCGCGAAAAACGGCACTCATCGTGGCGTCGCTCAATGGGCCTCTGTTGTTCTTGAGCACCCCGGCGAGCACCTGCTTCTCCCGCTCGGGGGCGAATATGCTCTTGGAGCCCTTATCTTTCATCTTGCCGATGCCCAACGCGCACTCAGCTCGCTCGTTGATCATCTCTACAAGCGTTTTATCTATAGCATCTATCCTCTTGCGGAGGTCGGATATATCCACTGTTTTCCTCTTCTTTTTAGGTCACAAGGTCATAAAGTCACAAGGTCACAAGGTTGGAATAGTGCTGGATCGAAGGCAGAGCCTATAGACACGAGATCTCTAACTTTTAAACTTTTTGACTTTCCAACTTTATGACCTATGAATGTGACGCTTTCTTAAGATTACTTATTCATCGACTGCGGGGTTCCCTTCAGTCAAAAGCCGGACTCTCATATTGGCCAGGGACATCCACCTTGGGTTCTTCGAGGACATATCTACGGTATAGTCTCCACCAGTAAGATGGTTTGTGTCGAGGTTAAGATACTGCAGCACATGTCGTGAGATCCATTTTTCCAGCTTGAGCACGGTGAGCTTGCGCCGCAGCCTGCCCTGCATGTCACGGTTTAGGATGCTCGGAAGAGTGTTAGTGGTCACGATCTCATCGAGGGCAGGGGAGTTCAAGCATTCCCTAACCTCGGGTGATGAATAAAAGTGGGTGACAAAAAATACAACCCGCTTCGCACCGGCTTCCTTTAGCAACTTGCAACACTCCCGGATAGTGTTACCGGTGCGAACCATGTCATCGAACACCACCACGTCTTTACCCGCTATGCTTTCCAATGGGCAAGGCGACTCTGGGTCAACAAAGCTGGACACATTGCGCTCGTCCTTGCGCTGCTTGCGGAAATACAGAAGATCGGCTGAAGACATACCCAGATGTTCATGCACTTGCCTCGCAAATTTGCGCGCACCGGCGTCGGGCGCGCATACAAGCAGCCCATCTCCAGAATGCAGGCTGGGAGTAACATCCGAATTGCGTATGTAGTGTGCAAAGACTTCGGCAGGGCTTAGATTGACAAAGACATCCGGCAATACATCGCTAAAGAGTTTTTCAACAGAGCGTGAATGGTTATGCACGGTGATAACGGAGTCTACCCCCGCCAACGCCAGTGCCTGGCCGTAAAATCGGCTGGTAAACGGCTGACCATCAAACTTTTTGTAGTCATTTTCCGCCCGGTCGAACTCCACATGCCCGTGCTCGGGAAGCGGACCGCGGTCCTGCGCGCTGAAGAACAGGTCCGGCTCAACCAGCACAACCCGCTCCGCACCATTGTCCTTTGCCGCGCGCGCCACCAGCATGTTGCGCATGGCCAGTTCGTTCCGCGAGAGTGTGTTGGAAGCTGTGGTGACTATCGCTACAGTTAGGCCATTGAGTTTGCATCCGATGTTGCTCATATCACTCTCATCGCTGATGAACCTGGGGCAAAACTCGCTGTTGGCAAAGGTCTTTAGCGAGAGTATATCGGCAATATCGACGGCTTGCCGGCAGAAGACACCTATGTCTATCGCAAAGGGGTTGTCGGACTCCGTGCCTATGATTAGTACGGAGTTGTCGCTGGTTATCATTTTGGTCCCTTTCTTACCTGCCGCCCTTGAACTTCCTGAACCGCCGGACGGTGAAATAGATTCTTCCCAAATATTTGCGTCCCAGCCTGGGGAGAAGCCTGATTTTGTCCATAGTGGACGCTTGTCGCCAATAGCGCCAAATCAACGCTGTAAGCAGCACGTTGTCGTTCAGGCGATCAACTGTATAATTGGCGTTATACGCATGCAGCCGGTACTTCGCCAGTTTACCCGCCAGATGGATGATAGGCGAACTCATGAGAAGCTTCAGCCACGCATCAAAATCATCACATGTGGAATAGCGACTGTCGAACAGCCCAATATCCAGCATCGCCTGCTTTCGGACTAATACCGCGCTTGCGGAAATGACGAAGTTTCCGTGTGCAACGAACCAGTAGAACTCAGGTCTCTCAGGGATAATCTCCTGGTTAATCTTGAGCCAGTCGACGCTCATCCCAAACATGATCATATCGCAGAAAACCATCACTGCGTCGGGGTTTGCGTCCAGCGCCTCCACCTGTCGCGCCAGCTTGTCCGGCATCCACAGGTCGTCATGGTCCAGGAAAGCTATCAGTTCACCCCGGCACGCGCGGATACCTACATTGCGAGACTCAGCCTGCCTGACGTTCATGACATTTCTTAAAACTCGTATCTCCGGCAGCCCCTCTACGGAGTCCACCAGCGGTAGAATGTCCCTGGGCGAAACATCGTCCACAATAACGACCTCGAAATCCCTGTACGTTTGCTCAGCAACTGACTGCAGAGCTTCAGCAAGAAAAATCGCATGATCATCAGTGTGACAATACACCGGCACGACCACCGATACTCGAGGCGTCTTTCTCACATTATCGGACATTGCGCTACCCCACCAGTTATTGTAACTCAAAATAGGGATTAGGCCAAGGGACGCTGGACAATGAGTTTGGCTGACCTTCCCCATTCGCGCCGTCCCTGGTATACTATATGTACGAAACTGGAGTGAGAAGTTGAAGCTGATTACTGTCTGCAAGAGCAAAATACACAGGGCTACGGTAACGCAGTGCGACGTGAACTATGTCGGCAGCATAACCGTCGATCAGGACTTACTGGATGCCGCCGGAATTATTGACGGTGAGTTGGTGCACGTCTGGAATGTAAGCAATGGCGAGCGGTTGGAGACTTACGCTATACCAGCCGAGCCGGGCAGCCGCATTGTGTGCCTGAACGGTGCCGCTGCGCACATGTGCAACGTTGGTGATAAAGTAATTATTGCAGCGTTTTGCCTCACTGATGAGCCTGTGCAGCGCCAGGTTGTGCTTGTAGATGATAACAATGGGATAGCCAGCACGATATAATCCGCGCTAACCGCGATTGGAGGGGCAACTGTGGATGGCTGCAGGGTAAAGTCAACACCGGTTGCTCTCAGGCGCGTTGTAGATGTGGATGCGCCTTGCCTCACTGATCCATGTGACTTCTCCCACTTCCTTGGATCGTTCTGGCCCCACTCCCGAAACAGCTTCGAAAGCCGCCTCGTTAAGACCTTCAAAGAGTGTCACCCGGTCCAGCGCTTTCAGCCTCATATAGGTGTCCTGTGTGAGTTCTATGCGGAACTCGTGATGAGGACCGTGCGTGCAAAGAAGATTGATTGGATTGTTCGAGTATTAAGTTCTGTGGAAACTGTCCCCGATGCTACCCGCCCACTAAGCATGCTCGTCGATACACTGTGTACTCGCACCGGCGCGTGCGATCTCACCAGCGTTTTCTTTAAGAGCCAGGCTAGGCCGTCGATGCGGACTGTGGCCCACTTGTCGGGGCCGCATGCGTTGAAAAGCCGTATCAAATATGTGGCCGACGATCTGTTTATCAAGCCTAATAATGTCGGTGGTAATGTGCTGCTGATTGATGATATAGGTAATACTGGGGCATCCATGCGCGTTTATGCAGACGCATTGAAGCAGTTTGCGGGAGTGGCAAGAGTGTGGGCGGTCAACCTGGCAGCTACCAGATTTAATGGCGGCAAGGACGGACACGGTATGCTTCACCTTGATATAGGCGTGCTTCAGAATAAGCCGGACCTGCTCCCTGTATGGTTGGACGCGGACGCCATTTATCACAGCACAACGGACTGCTCCCGCATCCAGCCGCCGTCCTCCTGTGAGGTGAAATTTGTAGCCGAGATCAAGGGTTCGCCTTGTCCGCTTTGTGCAGCACCCAGCAAACCCTCACGACCTTGGTGGCACTTATGGTAGTCGATAATAATTAGCGGTTCAAATACTAGGCTCGGATATTTTCTCTACTACCTCCGCAATCATCTCTTCTTCATCGAGGTCGAGCGCGAGATCGGCTTGAGCCACTATGCCAACCAGTTTCCCCTGGTTGTCTACTATCGGCAGCCGTCGCACCTGGTTGTCTTCCATGAGACGGCAGGCATCCTCAACGGGCATCGAAGGTGTGCCGGTCACGAGGTTTTTGCTCATTACATCACTTATATGGGTTGAGTTGGGGTCAAAGCCTTTGGCTACTGCGCGGACTGTGATATCTCTGTCTGTGACAATACCTACCAGACTGTCTTGAACGACTACCGGACACGCTCCGATGTCTGCGTCCTGCAGCTTTGCAGCCGCTTGTGTGAGTGTCTCATTAGGATTGCAGGTCACCAGGTCAGTGGTCATTATCTCGTTAACGTTCATTGCTATCCCTCCATGGACGGAATTCACGTGAAGTGTTTCCATGACAAGGGAAAGCCAAACCAAACGGACGTCAGCCCTGGTTATCAGGCGCGTTTTACAGTGTATGTCTCCACCATTTTTACTGGGTGGTACGACTTCTTCGCTTTGCGCAGTCCGATAACGCCCAGGTCCTGCTCGCGATTGATATATTTACAGTTTGATGCTTCATGAATGGCGAACTCGTTGTTTATGGCCTGGTATAGTCCATTCATCTGCGAACCGGCTTTTTCGACGTGGATCACCATAGTCTCCGGGTTTAGGGATTCCCCGAGTGAGAATGCCACGACTTTTCCTTCAACCACAATTGCTCCACCTTTTATGCCCAGTGCATCGAAGTTGGCAAGCATCTCATAAACGGCTATATACTCGTCCCGCAGACCGTCAAGTTCGCGACAATCACGTTGCTCACACCAGTAGTCGGCGAACTCCTGTGCTTCTTCGGGGGTCACGCAGGGCATCTTTATATACTTGTAATTGTGCTCCGACTTAAACTGCGCAATGTGGTTGCGTTTGCCATCATATTTGCGGCCAGCGAGTTGGATGAGGTCGGAAGACAGGTAAAGGTAATCGCTGTTATTGCGATCAAGCTCGACCTTGAAACGTGGGTCTTCGCGGAGCGAGTTGGCAACGCCTGCATGCACCTTGCAGAACTCGCACTCCTTATCCTCAACACGCCGGAACACTTCTTCGATTGCCGATTTGGGATCACCGCCCAGTGGCTCCAGGCAGGTCATGTAGCCTTTGGGCTTGTCGATAACAATTACGCTATCTCCGACTCGTGAAATAGTGGATCTGTGGGGTTCTCGCCATGCGAAAATGTTGGTGAAAGTGTATGCCGAAATTTCAGGTGGATTCGCGGCAAATATGCTATCAAAGAGCGGCTTATCACCAAGCACAATCTCTCGTGATTCTGGAAACTCAGGAACGTACAATGCAATGCCTCCATATTACTTCGCTTGCATTATTCAAATTAATTGGGCTGGCCCAAGTATATCCCTTTAGTGGGCCATTTGTCACCACATGATGCAGATTGGGGCTGGATCTAGGCATCCAGCCCCAATAACACTGCAAAAATATATTATATCTATTTAGTATGCAGCCACTGCGGTGGGTTTCAAGGTGCTTTGGAAGTAGGCTATCGTTTTACTCAGGCCTTCTTCCAATGGTACCCTGGGCTCCCAATCCAGCAGTTCACGTGCCTTTGAGATATCAGGCTGGCGTTTAGTGGGGTCATCAACCGGCAATGGGCGGAAGACAATCTCGCTTCTGGTGTCGATCAACTTCCTAATGATCTCTGCGAACTGCAGGATGGTCATCTCGTGAGGGTTTCCGATATTTACAGGATCATTGCAACCGGACTCATAGAGCTTCAGAATACCCTTCACTTCGTCTTCTACAAAACAAAAACTGCGTGTCTGCGAGCCATCCCCAAACACCGTGAGCGGTTGATTGGTAAGCGCTTGGTAAATCATCTCCGGCACCACCCTGCCGTCATGCAGCCTCATTCGTGGACCATAGGTGTTAAATATCCTGACGATGCGCGTGTCGAGGCCGTGGGTGTTGTGGTAGGCCATAGTCAACGCTTCAGCGAACCTCTTAGCTTCGTCATAAACTCCCCTTGGCCCTATGGGGTTCACATTGCCCCAATAGCTCTCGTTCTGTGGGTGGATCAGGGGGTCGCCGTAGACCTCCGATGTGGAGGCAAGCAGGAATGTCGCTCCATGAGCCCTTGCCAACCCCAGCGCCTTGTGGGTGCCTATGGAGCCGACTTTTAGAGTCTCGATGGGGTATTGCTGATAGTCCACCGGGCTGGCCGGTGAGGCGAAGTGAAAAACCACATCCACCTGGTCATCAATATAAAGATCATTGGTGACGTCGTACCTGACGAACTTGAAGTTGGGATTGCCGGCGTGGTGGGCGATGTTGTCCGTGTTTCCTGTTAACAGATTGTCCATCGCCGTGACCCTGAACCCGTTCTTTAGGAGCAGGTCACACAGGTGCGAACCCAAAAAGCCCGCCCCACCGGTCACAAATGCGTGTTTCATCCACTAGTCCCTTCCAGCTTCCTCACGGCGCCTGTCGCGTTCGATGTCGCGCTCCGCAATGGCTTGCCGCTTGTCATAGAGCTTCTTTCCCCGCCCGAGCCCTATACTGAGTTTCGCATATCCATGTGCGAAATAGAGCTTGAGTGGTATCAGAGTATACCCTTTTTCCTGGAGTTGCCTATGGATTTTATAGATTTCTGCTTTACTTAAGAGAAGTTTACGCGGCCGTATGGGATCGACATTGGCGCGGTTGCCCTGCTCGTAGGGCTGGATGTGCATGCCGATGATCCAGACTTCATCGTTCTCAATCTTGCAGTACGCTTCTTGCAGGCTGGCCTGCCCCAACCTCAGGGACTTCACCTCGGTCCCTGCCAGGACAATGCCCGCCTCGAGCGTATCGTCAATATTATATTCGTGCCAGGCCTTACGATTGTTAATCGTGGCGTTCTGGGGTTTCTTTTCTTTATCCTTCTTCATGATCTCAATATTATACCATGTAGTCCCAACAGGCTTTGTTGCCCTTTTACCATTAATTCGGAGGATATGGGCAAGCAAGGTACATTTATGCATCTTACGAGAACCGGCTTGATGTAAGTGGAGCGTTTGAGAGTGCGAGGTGGTTTCGTCCACATGGGTTTTGTCTAAAGGAATTTCATCCCGTTAACCTCCGTGCGGGTTAGAAAGCGGAGAATCGTACAACACTAATAATGGCGAGACGATAACAAGGGGGTGAGGACGGTGATGAAACTGACACTGACTGTTCTCACAATGGTAACCGCGCTGGCTCTATGCGGCGCTGCATTTGCTCAACAATCCCAGACCGGCAATCTGGGTTACAACTCATACGAAGGCTACCAATCAAGGGGGACTGGGACCAATCGGTATTTCGGATCGGGCGTGGGCTATCCATCGGGTATGGGCTACGCGGGTGAAGTAGGTGCGGATTATTATCACCGCTACATACCGTCTAATCAATGGGGTATATACGGTTACGGCACAGGGCACCTTGGTGAGGGTTATGGGCCTTATATATTTAAGGATCCAGACTCTCCCCCGCCTCGGGGGATGTTCGACCCATTACCGGAACCCTATACGGGTATGATCCCACCATCCATTAAGGTTAAGCATGGCTCCATACTTGTCAGTCTTCCGAACAATATTCCTGGCATCAGATGCGTGACGGTGACCATTCTTGCATTCAACAATGCGGAGTTGGCAACTCAAACCATCAGCCAGCCGCCATTCGCATTTAACTTCCCTGTGATGGATGGGGTGAAGAATGTGAGAGTGCGGATAGACTACGTTAACAACGGCTTGTCGGCGACATCGTATCCTCTGTAAGAACGACAGCGGGAGGGGCATTAGCCTTTCCCGCTGGTTTTTATAGGATGTTAATGATTATGCAGCTTTGTCTTCGCGGGCATAGATTATGTTTGCGATTACATTGGCTGTAGCAGAGACTACGGCGACATCAAACTGGGTTCCCGCGTTGACCTGCAGTTCTTCCACCGCCTCTTCATAACTTATGGCTTTTCGGTATGGCCTGTTGGAGGTCATTGCTTCGAATGCATCGGCGACCGCCAGTATTCGCGCAAGCGGGGGAATGGCATTGCCTTTGAGACCATCAGGGTAACCGGAGCCATCAACATGCTCGTGGTGGTGGCGCACTATAGTGGCAACTTCTGCAAGTTCATCTATACCGGAAAGGAAATCCGCTCCCATGGAAGGATGTTTGAGTATATCAGCCCATTCATCATCGGTCAGCTTTCCGGGTTTTGTGAGAACAGCGTCGGGAGTGCCGATTTTACCGACATCGTGAATGTGGGCTGCAAGCTCTAGAGTTTTCAGTCTTTCGCTGTTCAAGCCCATCTCCTTACCTATCTCCAGGCACAGCCCAGCCATGCGTGCTGAGTGACAACCGGTATAGTGAGACTTCGCATCTATGGCGGCGGCAAGTGCTTTAATTGCCTTAAACAGCACCTCTGCACGGTGTTTTAGAAGTTTCTGGGCTTCGATTTTCTTTCGCTGGAGGTTGTTCTCGAGGATAATGGGCAGTCTGGATATTTCCAGAGGTTTGGTTATAAAGTCTGAAGCTCCTGATCTTAACGACTCACGCGCCGCATCCACATCACAGAATCCGGTAATGACCACTATAGGCAGGTTCGGATGCATGTGACTCACTGTGCGTGTAAATTCTATACCACTGATTTCAGTGAGGCACAGATCACACAGGACCAGGTCAAAACTCATCTCTTTGAGCAGATCCAGCGCGATGGTCGCACTCTCGGCAAGAGTAACCTGATATCCACACCTTGTCAGTGACGTGTGTAGTATAGCTAGCGCATCCGATTCGTCGTCAATAACCAGAATATGCGCGGGCGAAAGATTTCCTGCATTAACCATGAGCATCCTCGTTATTATGCTGCCTGGCAGGCCAGTCGCCAGTTGTGGTCTTACCGTGGTATGTTGATTATCGGCAATGAACATCTTGTTCTAAAGGTTTTCATAACTGCATTCTCATGTTATCTTGTCAATACAACTCGGTGTGGGGTATCATGAGCGGTAGCGAAGATTTTGCGAGGGAATCGTGGTGAGGCTTCTCGCATCGACTGCATCGACGGCTTTCACAGTTTCTGCGAAACTGCTGGCGCCCTAGGGCTGTCAGCCTCGCCACGAAGGGAACGCAAATGGCAAAAATGCCATTTTCTAAGGAGGTGATCACAGATGCCAGATATGAATTTCAAGCTGACTTCACTCTCGCACGGGGCTGGGTGAGCATGCAAGCTGAGTCCTCAGCAATTGACGCAAGTTTTGCGTCACATGCCATTGATAACCGATCCGAACGTGCTTGTTGACCTCGGCACATCCGATGACGCTGCTGTTTATCGGATCTCCGACGATATCGCAGCCGTTCTTACGGTGGACTTCGTTACGCCCATTGTTGACGATGCATATCAATTCGGACGAATAGCCGTCACGAATGCGCTCTCTGACATCTATGCGATGGGTGCAAAGCCTGTGATCGCCCTGAATTTGGTTGCCTACCCGGGAAAGACACACCCGCTGGAGACGCTGGAAGATATACTGCGCGGCGGCGCTGATCAGGCAGCGGCGGCGGGAGTGAGCATAGCAGGAGGTCATTCCATCGACGACCCTGAGCCGAAATATGGCTTGTGCGTGATGGGATTGGTGAATCCAAAAGAAGTGCTCGCAAACAAGGGAGCACGCGTTGGTGATAAACTGATCCTCACGAAGCCGATAGGCACCGGGATCATCGCCACGGCTATCAAGAATGACGCCGCGAGTCCTGAAGTAATCGCGCGCGTGATTGATATAATGACACAGCTCAACGGTCCTGCATCCGAGGTAGCTCGCAGGGTTGGCTGCCACGCCTGTACTGATGTGACTGGCTTTGGTCTTCTCGGTCATCTACATGAGATGACCGTCGCCAGCGGGGTGGGGGCGAGAATCCACTTTGCGGCAGTGCCGAAGATAGAGGGACTTGATGAGTTGCTTGAGCAGGATATGGCTCCGGGGGGCAGCTACAGGAACCTTGAGTTTATGAACTCGAGTGGCTGTGTGGCGTGGGAAGATGACCTTACGGAGAATGAACAAGTTACACTTGCCGATGCTCAGACATCCGGGGGTCTGCTTCTCAGTGTTGCACCCGAGTTTGTGCCTCAAATACTTGAAGCCTTGAACGCTGCCGGGGTTTCAGATGCTGCCGAAATTGGCGAAATCATACCAGACCCGGAGTGTCGTGTCCACGTGACGCGGCGCTAATGGGACTCTGGAAGGGGGATTGGTATGAGAGCGCGTGTTATAGAGGAAGAATGCATAGGAGACGGCACATGCGCGGACGTCTGCCCTGAGGTTTTTGAGATGCGGGACGATGGCCTGGCTCACGTGATAGCCGACCCGGTGCCGCCTGAACTCGAAGAAAAGTGCCGGGAGGCTTGTGAGGGCTGTCCGGTGGATGCAATAGAACTGAGCGAGGAGTAATGTTGCAGAGCCGGGACATCAGTAAGGAGCCAGCACCATGAAAGCTATAGTAACGGACGATTGCATCTCCTGTGGAACGTGCGTTGATATCTGCCCTGAGGTATTCGATATATGTGACGGCGAGAAAGCGTTCACCAAGGTCGATAAAATCGACCCCCACTGGGAGGCTGAAGCCAAAGAAGCATGTGAAGCCTGCCCGGTGGATGCGATAATACTGGAACAATAGTGTTATGGGGCCGAGACATCGGCCCCATATTTTATGGTGAAATCATTTCACCTCGATAACTGTATTCTTTCCTGGTGCAACAGTAATCTTGCGGTGAAACGTCCACAGATTGGCTTTTGAGTTGACCGAGTAATCTTCGGTATTGCGCAACACTGCATCGAGGATATATACGCCCGGCTTTATGGACAGGTATGCTTGTCGCTTGTTATCGAAACCCTGTATGTAGCCACCCCATTCAGGTCCTGATGAACCAATGAGAACAGCCTTGCCGGTTCTGGCATCGCTGATGGTGTAGCCGATCCACGGCCGTTCTTTGAATACATCCTCACGCAGCAGAAGCACATTCTCTTCTTTGTTCGATGTTTTAGGATCTTTATCAGGCCATCGAAGCTTCTCTAATCTGCCGCCTTTGGCTGCTTTGAATACGATCCGTTGTGGGGACGCGTTGAGCTTGAAAGTCACCTTAGCGGTTTTGTCAGGCTTGATCTCGACATTCGAGCAAGCTGGAATGTGCAGTTGATCATATGGCTCCACCCACAGTATGTATTTGCCCGCAGGCACGGATGTGGGGATGGCGAAACAGTTGCTAAAGATATGAACGCCGTCTTTTGTAGTGAGTATGGCGTTGCACGGAAGCACGGGCCTGCCGGTCTTGGAGTCTATAACCGACAGATCCAGCACACCTGTTTCCGGCATCTTGATCTCGACACCCTTTACAGGAGTCTTCTCAGATACCGTAAACGCATTTCCTAGATACTTCGTATACTGGTTCTCTGCAGCTACAGACAGCACAACTGAACCAGCCTGTATGCTTTCAAGCATGAATGACCCGTCATCTGCTGTCTTTGTGGAACTGAGCAGCTCGCCCCAACCGCGATTTACTTCAGGGCGATCATATCTTCGTGGAATCACCGGCACCCACTTCGTCAACGCTTGGACAATCTCCCCACCCAACGGTTGGCCGGTTTTGGCATCTGTTACTCGACCTGATATTGAGCCGGCGGGCAGCTTAATGTCATATCTGTTCTCACCAGATTGTAGATTAATAGGCAGTTCTCTGCGACTCACCAACTCACCGTTTCGATTCTCGTAGTAAACAAGCGCTGCCGGTCCCGATTCTTCTACATCGATCTCATATTGCCCCTGTGAATCGGCCTGGGAACTGGATATGTATTCATTGTATCCTCGCTGGACAGATACATTCGTATCAGGCATTGGCTTGCCACTTCTGGTGACGCTACCCTTCAGGGTCACCTTGCGCTTCTTGTCGAGATCGAGAATATACTTCTGTCCCGGTTTCAACGTTATAGGCCTAAGCTCCATATGCCGTGCACCGCGCATGACTACTATATAATCGCCTGGCTCAAGCTCTGAACATGTAATGCATCCATTCTCAGGCAGATCTTTTGATGGCAGGTTGCGGTAACAACGATTCTTTACGGTTTGAAGTTCGACTTTCGTTTCTTCTCCTAACATGCTGGTTGCATTGATTGTCAGCGAAGCAGGAGTGTTCATGACCAGCTTTACAGGCTTGGTAAGATCGACATTTTGTTCTACCAGCTTCGGATACCCCTGCTTTTCTACCATGATTATCCCTGTCTTCTCTATTATGGGATCAATAGTGAAGCTGCCGTCCGAGCCTGTGGTGTATTTCTGCACGGATGCGTTGGGGGCAATCTGTTGTGGACTCATGAAGTCAAAGTAACCCCGGCTGTCCAGTACCGTCACCTGCGCTTCGGCCACTCCCTTGCCGGAATCATTGACTATTCTCCCTTTTTGCGAATATGTCTTCTGCATTTTGAAGATGTTGGCATAATCGACTGTAGGCGCATCCACCGCAGTTATCGTCCTCGATTCGCCCACATAGCCCTTAGCCCAGACCCTGACGGTGAACTTTTTCTGATCCAGCATCCTGCTGTCACCAACCTGAATGAGGAACTTCCCATCGGGACTATTGAACGCCGTGTTGTCATCTCCCCCAAATGAGTAACTGCCCAGAGTCTCCCACTTTACCGTAAAGCTTTGCAGCGGCTTGCCTATTGCTGCATCAGTCACCATTCCGGATATCTGCGGCATTCCCTGCATCTTGATAACGTTGTCAGTTGCATCCACGCGTATCGCAGTGTCATCTTGAGCGGCGTAACCTTCTTTATAGGCACTAACCACAATTCCCTCTGCCGGTAGGTCCTTTAGAACAACTTTTCCATGGTCATTGGTGGTGGTGATATAGAGCCAGCGATACACATCTCCGTTTGTTATAGCACTGCTATACAGTTTTCCAAGCACTCTAGTGCGGCAGTTGATTGTCACCGATGCACCTGTGAGCGGCTTTCCAACCGGATCAACCACGAGAAGTTCAGCCGAGTGCGGCTTACCAATCTTCACATCTATCTGCTGGTCGCCCTTCTCGCCAACAGATGCGAACTCCGGAGCATAACCATCCGCCTGCACCAGGATCATATCATTGCCTGGTGATATCTCGTTAAGGACATACTTGCCCTCGTTATCAGTCCTGATGTCTTTACGATTCCACTGGCAGGTGCTTTGGCCGAATATAACATTCGCCCCGGCGACTGGGCTGCCGTTTTCATCAGTCACCGTGCCCGATATTTGCCTGAGCTTCTTTTCGGCCAGGTCGACAACAAAGTCAGCCTCGGTTTCCTTGCTTCCTTTGGGAAATTCGACGGATTTGCTCTCGAACATAGTTATTCTTGGATCTTCCAAGCCCATTCGTGCCGGCAGATCCGGATCGACATTCCGCATCTCATATCGCCCATCTTTGTCCGTTTTCACTGACCTGGAATAACATTTGTCTTCGGTGATCCTGACGCATATTCCGGCTACAGGCTGGCCATTTGAGTCGACTACTTTTCCCCGAATCACACCATCCGGCTTAAGCTGAATGCGCCATGCCGATGTATCAGACTCCTGGGTGCTGAAATCGATCCTCTTGGTGACGTATCCGTCTTTCGATATCTCGAACTCCAGATTGCCGATGTGAGGCACTCGAGCCCTGAACATGCCGTTGCTTCCACTCTTGGTGCTGGTGCCATACCCGCCACAGATGTCTACTTTTGCATCTTCTATCGGTGCTCCGGTAGACGCATCTGTTACCTCACCCATCACTAGATGGGCGTATTCCAGTTTTAAGTCTTTGCGTACAGGCTGTGTCGAATCTTCTGGAACAGCTGTCTGCTGCGAAATTACATAATCACCCGCTTCACCCGAAAACCACAGCCTGCTGCTTTGAACTGTAATGCAGTAGCATCCGTTAGTGTCGGTATCGACTTTATAGCACTTGCAATTAGGACCATCAGCTGTTACATGAATCCCTGCGGCTGGTGCACCATCTGGATATGTGACGGTGCCGAATATTTCGTATGTTTTGTCGGCTGCAGACACGCACACGCCGCTCAGTATTAACAGAACTGCCAGGGTTAATCCTATATAGCACCTAAGGTGTTTCATTTGTCTCTCCTTGGGTCGAGGTTTCCTTGTCATCGTTATCAACAACCCGGTAACACATCCGCTCAGTTTTCTTGCCATTCACGATGGTTGTTTCGCTGGTGGTAATCACCCGTTGGCCCGGACCCGCGACCGGGACCGGTGCAGACAAATCAGCAGCATGCCCGGCGGCAAGTCCCATGTCGCTGTATTCCACCACCACTTCAGCCGTGTCCATCGCAATGGGAGAATCAATATCATACTGCTTCGGCACGCGAACAGAGTGCTTTGTCTTTGGGGGCCTAACGTATAAAGCTATTCGTTTCGGGGCTGGCTGGACTGTTACATGCTTAGGTGCGGGTGTCGCCACCATCGTTTGGGATGGCAATACGCGTGGGTGCTTTACGACAGGTTTGGGTTGAGGTCGTGTTGAAACGACAACCGGCGCAGGCTTAATCTGTGGCGCTGGCTTGTGGATAACGTATCCAAAGACAATGAACAACGCAAGTGCCGCGGCCCATGCCCAGGTGAACCTGGCCCTGGAGTGGTATATGACCCGGGCAGTGACGGGCGACACGAGGTCAGGTGTCTCCATAGGTTCGCGGAGTGCAGTCGTTATATTTCGATGCAACACCAGGATGTCCTCATAAAGCCGGTGGCAGCTTTCGCACTGGCAGATGTGAGCCAGCATTTCGGTTCGTTCGGTACCGCTAAGCTCGTCGTCAGCGCAAGCCGATATCAGAATTTCGCATTCTTCGCATCTCATTGAGCACACACTTTCATTCTCTCTCGCAGCATCTTTTTTGCACGGTGGATTCGGACGCGGACATTCGGTATAGACTCACCGAGCATCTCCGCGATTTCGGCATAATTCATATCTTCCAGATACTTGAGGACTATAACAGAGCGATACGCAGGGGGAAGCTGATAGATCGTTTCTCTTAGTTCTGTGGCTTCTGTTGAACAAGCCACCGATTCATAGACGCTGTCACCGCTCTGGGCCGGTATCTCATTCACATCATCAAGAGATATCACGGTGTACGGGCGGATTTTATCCAGGCAAATGTTTACGGTAATTCGACGGAGCCAACCCCAGAACTTCCCCGAGTCTGTATAGCTGGAAAGTTTGCTATATGCACGGATAAAGACTTCCTGCGCGGCGTCCTCAGCTTCGGCCCGATCAGCCAGTATACTGAAAGCAAGGCGAAAGACCGGTGTCTGGTAGCGCGCAACCAGTTCACCGAACATCTCCGCTTTTCCCTTTATAACCTGGCCTATGATCTGTTGATCGCTCAGCAAGCCTCTCTCCAACACTCTGTTATCCCTCTCACATAATAAACGCCGAGATAAGCGGGAATATTACAGCATTTGAGGATATTCTTGTGTAATATCTATTGCCACGAGCATATCAGAAGTCATTGCAAGCAGGCAAGTGAGTTGTCTCGAATCCATTCCCAGCCGTCGACCATCCACCGCTGACCGTGGTATAATATGCGGGTTCTCGTTGAGTAAGGGGTGATGTTTTGAGCAAATCTAGACTACGTTTCGCACCGAGCCCTACTGGCTCGCCACATATAGGTAATATTCGCACGGCTGTATTCGATTATCTCTACGCCAGGCATACGGGTGGGACGTTTATCCTCCGAGTGGAAGATACCGACCGTACTCGGTATGTCGAGGGCTCGCTTGAGGAGATGATGAAAGGGCTGCGCTGGATAGAAATGCAGTGGGACGAAGGGCCTGAGGTTGATGGCGGTTATGGCCCATATTTCCAGTCTGAGCGGCTAGAGATTTACCACAAGTACGCCCAGCAGCTCGTTGATGAAGGCAAGGCATATTACTGCTATTGCACTAGGGAGCGGCTAGAGGAGATGCGCAAGGCACAGGAGGCTGCCAAGCTGCCGACTGGTTATGATCGCCGCTGTCGAGAGCTTTCTGCGGATGAAAGGGAGGCCTGCGCGGCTGAGAACCCGCATCCCGTGATCAGATTTGCTATGAAGCGAGAGGGGCGCACGGAGTTTGATGACATCGTGCGCGGCAGAGTCGGGTTCGACAACGCCCTCCAGGACGACTTCGTCATGATCAAGGCGGACGGCTTTCCGACATATCACTTCGCTTCCATTGTAGACGATCATCTTATGCAGATTACCCATGTGGTGCGCGGTGAGGAGTGGCTGTCCAGCGCGCCCAAGCATATCCAGCTTTATGAGGCGTTCGGCTGGGAAGCGCCGTTGTGGGTGCACCTGCCGTTGATATTAGACACAACGGGCAAGAAGTTGAGTAAGCGCAGTGGGGTATCGACCTCGTTCTACGATTACATACTCCAAGGCTACCTGCCGGATGCGATGCTCAATTTTCTCGCGACTATGGGTTGGAGTTCGGGTGAGGACAGAAAGCTATACTCGCGCGAGGAGCTTATTGAGAAATTCACCCTCGAAGGCATAGTAAACCATCCTGCGATTTTTGATCTTGCAAAGCTCAATGACCTCAACGGGGAGTATATACGTATGACCCCCGTGGAGGAGCTTGCTAAAATGATTCTGCCCAGGCTGCAGGAGGCTGGCTATGTGAGCCAGTCGCCCAGCGATGAGGAGATGCGTTATCTCATTGAGATTACGACTTTGAACCGTGATCGAATGGTTACTTTGGGTGATGCGCCGGATCTTGTCTCTTTCTTCTATGCTGATGATTTTGTGTATGAGGAAAAGGGGGTAAAGAAGCATCTGGCGAAGGAGACCACGCCTGCCATATTGAAGTCGGTAATCGAGAAGCTGGCGAGTGTTGAGACGTGGGATACGGAGAGTATCGACGCCGCTGTCCGTGAGGGCGGTTTGGCTGTAGGCGTTGAAGGTGGTCGCGTGATCCATCCCGTACGCATGGCTATTACCGGTCGCACTTGGGGCCCTGGGCTGTTTGACCTAATGCAGGTTATCGGCAAGGACAGGTGCATCGCACGGCTTCACAGAGCTGAAGAATTTTCAAGCCGAGAGATATCTATGTCGTAAATCTGGAGAGTTAAAAGGAGAGCAAACATGGCTGCTGCACCGGCAATCACTGCAGACAATTTTGATGAGGAAGTTCTGAAGTCAGACACTCCTGTTATGGTGGATTTTTGGGCGGAGTGGTGTGGCCCGTGCAAGGCATTGGGTCCCACAATCGATCAGATCGCCGCAGAATATGCAGGCAAGTTGAAAGTTTTTAAGCTGGATGTCCAATCCGAGGCTGCTGTTGCAAGCAAGTACGGCGTGTCCAGTATTCCAACGCTGTTGATCTTTAAGGGTGGTGACATCGTGGACCGATTGGTTGGCCTGCAGCCCAAGCAGAACATCACCAGCCGAATCGATTCGCTGCTGTAAAAAGTCATAAGGTTATAAGGTCTGAAGGTCAGAAGGTTGGGATGGCTTTGTCCGTGCCGAGTAATCTTCTGACCTTTTTACCTGCCAACCCCCTCCAGCCGAGCCTCCAATTCGCCAGAATTAATCATGTCTTGACAGATTATCACGGAGGTAGCTAGACAATGGCCTCTGACAAGAGCGGCGGGTTGGACGAACGCTTGGCACAAGCACGTGATACCGCACTCAT
>JAJFTD010000004.1 GCA_021373255.1 bacterium | reverse complement strand
AGTTCGGAATACGCAGCTCAATTGTCTCGTTATAAGAAACTCTATCCGTCCCTTGCTCAAGCTGGAGTATACTAGATTTAATCACAGGAGAAACCAGATGGCTGGTATCAACCCGCGAGAATTCGACTATGACAACTACCTCCGCAAGGTAGAAGAAATAGAAGCTAGAACAGAACTATTTGTGCTGGGCAAGACACGGGATTTCCTGCCCGTGTTTCAATGGACCTTGGGTGATGCGTTCGGCAAGGATAGCCGATACAGAGAGATCATGCTGCCTTTACAACTGGAGGGCATCACGAAAACCCTTCAGGCAAGCACAGATTGGATTCCGTTTATCGAGCCCTGGCATGGTGTTGGAGTTTATGCGGAGGCGTTCGGCTGCCCGTTCGAGTGGCGTGATGATGACTCGCCCTGGACGCACCCCATCGTGCACAACATAGATGAACTGCGTGCAGTGAAGAAGCCTGATATACAGAAGTCTCAGATGCTGCAGTATATACTCGATACCATTCGGTATTTTGATAAAGAAACCGGCGGCTGCATATATATGTCGACCACCGACACGCAGAGCCCGCTGGATACAGCAACCTTGATTCTGGATACTAACTTTTTCTTCTATGCCGCAATGGATTATCCTGAGGACTTGCATCGGCTCATAAGTGACATTACAGATGTGATAATCGAGTTCACGCTGCTGCAAAGGCAAATCATGGCTCGTCCGATAACGCCCGGTCACAACTCATTCTGTCATCCCAAACTGCCCGGCCTTGGGTTGTCCGAAGATTGCATGTCGATGGTTGGCCCGGAGTTTTTCGATGAGTTTGCCCGGCCATACAACGAACGCATTGCACGAGCGTTGGGTGGGGTGGCCATACATTCATGCGGCGTATGGTGCCAGAACTACGAGATTATCAAGCGGCTTGAAGGATTGGTAGAGGTCGATCTTGCCGTTCATCAACAAATGGACCCAAGCCCCAATGATCCTGTTGTAGTGCGCGACGGTTTGCGTGGAAGTGATTTCCTTGTGAAAGTGCGCTGGCCTGGAGACAGACTCGATATTCTCAAAAACATATACGCTCCTGATCTGAAGTTGATGTGGGAAATGGCTTGGGAAGATGATCCTGAGATAAGGCAGAGGAACTACGACACAGCTAAGCGCATATTTGAGGACTCTTGTCTTCCTCTTCAGTTCCGTCGTATAATCTGACCAGATTCACGTGGAGGCTAATGTATGACATCGGGAAACCCGCAGAAGCCGAAGAGGCACGTCACACTCCTGCAGATTGCGGATGTGGCGCAGGTATCCAAGGCAACCGTTTCAATGGTGCTAAACGACCGGCCGAACCCTTTCCCGATCAGTGAAGCCACGCGCAAACGGGTTATGGAGGCGGCGCAAAAGCTGGGCTACAGGCCTAATGCCGCAGCAAAGGCCCTAGCCACCGGCCGATCTCTCACCATACTGATGGTTGCGTTCGACCTCTGGGACGAGAACCTTATCGCGCGCCTTCGTGGTGTCGAGGCTCATCTGGTGCCCAAGGGCTACTCTATCCGCGTGTGCACTGTAGACGCCGAACACGGTGTCAGCTTCTGCGCTGAGCTTATTCGGTCTGGGCAGGCTGATGGTATATTGCTGACCGGCCTTGCCAGTCCTCAGACTCTCCCCATACTCAAAACTGTGCGAGATGAAGCTACCACGATGGGGCTTCCCGTGGTGGGTCTGGCGAACGCGTTCCCGTCGGAATATGTAGAAGCAACTGCCGACATAGATGACACACGCGGCTCCCAGGAGGCGGTTGATCATCTGATTCAACACGGGCGGCGAAAGATTGCGTTGCTGGGGGTGGCGGATCAACCCTGGGCGCATAACCGAGAACAGGGCTATAGAAATGCGTTGGCTGAAGCGGGCATTCCCGTTGATCCCGAACTGATTATACTCGGTGACCGAAGCCAGACCTGGGCCTATGATGTCACACTTGAACTGACGCGTTCGCACGAATTCGATGCGATATTCGCTGTGACCGATAATATGGCGATAGCAGCCATGGCTGCTCTGAAAGCTGCAGGAAAGCGAGTCCCTGAGGATTGCGCTATCATTGGGTTCGATAACAATGCACACATCGCTCGATTCACCGATCCTCCTCTCACCACAATTGAGAACCCCTTCTACGATGCCGGGAAAATGGCGGCTGGAATGCTTCTGAACTTGATTGACAACAAACCACTCGGGGCGGAGCTGCTCCCGGTGTCCCTGGTTGTCAGGCAATCCTGCGGCTGTAAACACTGATCTATATTTTTAACTAAGCTCCTGTTGACAAGGGGGCATTGCTGCACTATACTGCATTAAACCGGTTAGTATATGCCGGGACAGTGAGGTTGACCAATGGGAATGACACTGATCAAACAGAATAAATGTTCTTCAAAAAAAGAGTGTTCGGTAAAGATTGGGTTCATACCATCTAACTGGGAATCATGGGATGGTGGCGGCTGGGGCGGCAAGATGCGCGACCGGTGCGTCGCCGTCATGAGCCGGATTCCGGGGCTGGAGTTGGTTGTCCCAAGCAAGGAGATGACCGGTGATGGCTGCGTGAGCACAGTCGAACAAGCCAGATTGGTGCTGGAGTATTTCAAGCAGCAGGACATCAAGGCTGTGATGCTGGGTAACATGACCTTCGGGCATGAAGTATCGGCTGTTGGGACCCTGATCAATGGCTTGTCGTCCGAACTGCCGATCCTGCACTTCTGCACTCGCAGCGGCCCCATTGATGAGGAGGGGCACAGGTCAACGGACACCTGGTGCGGCCAGTTTATGGCTACATCCGCCCTCAAGAGGCGCGGCTGTGTCTTTACGCACGTTCGCACCTGCAACCCTGAGGACGAGTATTTCATAGAATCCATCTCCACGTTTGTGAGGGCAGCGTATGCCATAGCCAAGTTCCGTGGAGCCAAATTTGGTCAGCTCGGTGTCCGTCCACAGCTTTTTGAGTCGGAATGTTTCTCGGAGTCGGCTCTGCAGAAGAAGTTCGGCCAGATGGTAGTTCCAATGGATCTGGACGCGGTATTCCAGCGCGTTGAAGCTGTCTCGCCTGATGATCCCGAAGTGCGAGAAGTCATGAACGAGATCAACAGCACGGTAAAGATGTGCGAGATCACTGACGAGAGCCTGGTGAACATGGCCCGTTATGAAGTTGCGCTCGCCCGTATTGCCGAAGAACTCGATGTTCAGTCCCTGGCTGTGAACTGCTGGACCGGTATCCAGGAGCGGTTCCACATTTCCGCGTGCTCAACTCTAGGACGGCTTAACGACCGCGGCATCATAACCGCTTGCGAGGCCGACCTGATGGGTGCTGTGTCGATGTATGCGATGTATCATGCGTCGCTGGGCCAGTGCTTGCCCCACTTTATCGACTGGACCGACCTTCACCCCAGTCTTCCCAACGTCTGGTTGGCTTGGCACTGCGGCAACGCCCCGGTCAGCACCTGTGCATCGAGCTGCCAGCCCAAGATGTATCGCAACGAGCGAATGATCCAGTGGAACCCGCAATGCCACGGCGCAGTCGAGTTCAATCTTCAGCCCGGCCCGGTTACATGCGCTCGCATTATGGAATATGATGGCGAGTTCAATATGTTCTTCGGCAATGGTGAGGTAATCGATACGCCGCCATTCGTGCGCGGGTCCTATGGCTGGGTGAAAGTCAACGATGTATTCGATTGGGAAGACAAGCTCGTTTCCAGTGGAATGTGCCATCACGCTACACTGATCCAAGACCCAAAAGTGGCGGATGCGTTAGAGCTGTTCTGCAAGTTCCTTGGTATAGAGGCATTTAGAGGAGCGTAGGTAAGGCGATCAAAGGAGAAAAAATTGGCAAATAGCGATATACAAACAACCAGGCCGGACAATATAGAATTGACTTTCGGACAGAGCGCCGGGAGACCGACAGCGCGCTACGTATCGAGTACAATTGTGCTTGAAGAGGCGCTTGACCATACCCGGCTGACCGGCCTCTACTGGTCAGCAAGTGGGCAGGTCCAGCGGGAAAATGTGGCTAGCAATCTACCGAGCCAGGACTCGCTTTTCCGTCCTCTACATACTTTTGAGCTGGAGATTGACGGTCAATCTTTGCACAACCGATGGGATTGGGTAGGGGCGTATGAGAGGGATGGTGCTCGTCCCGGCACTGTTGAAGCGGTTGTAGAGCTTCGTCACCAGGTGCGTCCGGTAACAATTAAAGTTGTGACAAGGCTCGACGGCACCCCAGTGCTGGCACGATGGATCGAGATAACAAACACCGGTAGCCAACCCGCCGCGCTGTCAGGCGTCACGCCCTGGTGCGGAATGCTCTGGGCGAACAACCAGAACCAGTATCAGGGCTGGCCCGAGTGGAATCCTGCCTCGCGTGCAGACTCGCCGTTTTCGCTGGGTTATCTTTCGTCGGAGTCTATCGGGATGGAGGGCAACTTCACCTGGAAGACGCTGCCAAGTGAAGCGTATCGAATAGAGCGAACAGCAGGCCGAACGCATGGCTCCCCCTACTTCGTCTTGAGAAATGAGTACACGGGTGAGCTGTGCTTCATGGCGCTGGCGTGGTCTCACAACTATGCCGCCGAATTCTCAAACCGCTTTAAGAGCTCACTTTCGTTCAAACTTGGACCTATCGGATCAGCGCCCATGCGGGTGATCGAGCCCGGCGAAACTGTCACAACCCCGGAAGTGCACCTCGGGATGATGCACTGCAGTTTCGATGATGCGGTTCACGCATGGTATGATCACATTCGCGCATCAGTATTACCTCCGAGGCCAAAGGGCAAGGAGATGTTCACTGTGGCCGGGCGAGTGGTAGAGGAACCTGGTGATTGGATATTGCGGGAAGTCGATATCGCGGCTGAAGTTGGAGTCGAGGCGTTCATGGTGGATGCCGGATGGTATGGCGACGAGTTCAGCAATTGGACCGCTCAACGCGGTGACTGGAACGTGGGCGACTGGATGCCGGGTGGAATTGCTGGAGTCCGCGAGTATGTCAGAAACAAGGGAATGCTTTTCGGCCTTTGGATGGAGCCGGAAGTCCTTGCAACTGGGAGCAGGCTCCGGCGGGAGCATCCGGATTGGGAACAGCGTACAGACAAAGATCGCAGAGTATCCGAAGCCTTGAACCTGGGTAACCCGGAGGTAGCCAAGTTTGTCGAGGATTCCATCGTATCGGTGATCCGTGATCACGACTTGGACTTCTACAAGATCGACTATAACATCAGCACAGGCGAGGCTGGCCAGAACTTGCGTGATGGGTTCCTTGAGGGTGAAGCATGGCGTCACTTTGAAGTACTCTACAAGACCTTTGACAGAGTCCGAAAAGAAATGCCGAACGTTGCTCTAGAGAATTGTGCCAGTGGTGGTGGTCGAAACGATTTGGGCATGCTCAGCCGGCTTCATTATGCATGTGAGTCGGATTTCAGCAACTACCCGATGAGCATACGTGCAATCAATTCATTAACTCTGTTCCTGCCCCCCGAAGCCATCTGCTATTACCACAATCACTTCGCCCACGCGCATCTCACCGCAGACCTCAATACACACCTTCGCGTGACTCTGTTCGCTACTCCGATCTTCGTCGGGTTCGGCGCTCAAGATGCAAACCGCGACACCATCACGTTCCGTGAAACCAGGAGATATATTGAGCTGGCTAAGAGTTTCTGCCGACCGATAATGGCAAACCGGCCGATGGTCTATCACCACACACCGGATATAGGCCTGTTGAGCGATGCCGACTGGTGCGTTATCGAGTACACTTCCAGAAACCGCCTCAGCGGATACGCAGGAGTGTTCAAGCTGACCGGTGCGCAGCCGGGTGACTACATCTTCCGCCCACGTGGTCTCGATTTGAGCCGCGACTACGAGGTAACACTGGACAACAACGGCCAGAAGTTCCGCGCATCAGCCAGGGAGCTAGTCACATCAGGCATCACAATAAGCCAAGATACCGCACTAACCTCAGAACTACTACTCTTCTCAGCAGTCTGAAAGTAAGGCATATGCACAACATGTCTCCTCTCCTGGGGGCTTTCGCATTTCGCCTGAGAGGAGAGAGATTATGTAACTCCCTCTCCTGGGGGAGAGGGCTGGGGTGAGGGCGCAATGTTACTCCGAAGATACATTGCGCCCTCACATTGCTTTTCTATTTGCTGGCCACTTTGACAGATACCCGCAAAATAACGCTACAAACACGCAAAATACATCTTGACGCTTGCTGGATTGTGTGCTACATTCATGCCGTAGATGCATGTTGTGGCACGTATCGCAATGCAGTCTTCTTTACAGAAGACCTGTCGAGGATGGAAGATGAGAATAAAACCGGAAAGTGGAGAGTGCAAATACTCACGAAGGGAGTTTTTGCATCACAGTGGACTGGTTCTTGCTGTAGCTGCACTGGCATCTAACTTTGTTTTTCCAAAGGAGAGCAGGGCAGGGGGAGTAAACATGGAAAAGTCATCAAAAAAGATCAGAATGGGGATCGTGGGCGGTGGGTTCGGCGCAGCATTCCATTGGCATTTGGACCCGAATTGCATAGTAGAGGCGGTAAGTGATCTTAATGAAGACCGTCGCAAGCACCTGATGAATGTCTACAAGTGCAACAAATCATACAATTCGCTGGAAGAATTGATCAAAGACAAAGATGTCGATGCAGTGGCTGTGTTCACGGGGGCTCCGGATCATGTGAAGCATGCAGTCGCGTGTATGAATGCGGGTAAACATGTGATCTCCGCAGTTCCAGCATGTATATCGATCGAGCAGGCCGAGCAATTGCTGGCTGCGCAAAAGAAAACCGGCCTAACTTATATGATGGCCGAAACCAGCTATTATCATCCAGTAACTATATCCGCCCGTAAGTTCTTCAAAGAAGGCAAGTTTGGAGATATCTACTATACAGAAGCCGAGTATCATCACGCCGGAATGGAATACGTTCTCTGGAAAGATGAGAATGGCAATCACACATGGCGTTGGGGACTCCCGCCAATGCTGTATCCCACACACACAACAGCGTTCCTCGTGGGCGTTACGGGCGAGCGACTGACCGAAGTCACCTGTATGGGCTGGGGTGATGGTGACCCTATTATGGATGGCAATCTATATAAAAACCCATTCTGGAATGAGACAGCGATGTTCAAAACAGACAAAGGGCATCCATTCAGGGTATCTATCAACTGGCGCGGCGCGTTCGGCGGCTGCGAGCGTGGCCAATGGTATGGCAGTAAGATGAGTCTCTTTGAGCCGAGCGCTAACGGAACGCCTGCCGTAATTCGTCATGCGGGACATAAGATGGGGCAAGACAGCGCCGGATTCGCTCGCGAAGAATCGGAGTTCGAGGAGTATAAAGTGCCGAATTGGGCGGAGATGGAGCTTCCTGAACCAATGCACATGGGCGGTGGTCACGAAGGAGCAGAGCCGTTCCTGACTCACGAGTTTATCGAAGCACTTATCAACAACCGTAAACCCACAGTCGATATTCACGAAGCACTAGCCTACACCGTGCCTGGGATCATCGCACATCAGTCTTCCCTAAAGGGCGGAGTGATGTTGAAAGTTCCCAGCTTCGACAAATAGCACAACAGACAGCAACTCGTAATACTTTGTTCGGCATACGCACAGCCTGCTCCCTCGCCCAGGGGGAGAGGGCTGGGGTGAGGGCGCAATGTTACTCCGAAGATACAGAGCGCCCTCACCTTAATCCTCTCCTCTCAGGTGACAGCGTTTCCGAAGGAAATGCGAAAGCCCCCAGGAGAGGAAATACGTTGCGCAATAGCCAAAGCGGACGAGATACAACCAGCCTAAATACTATTAGCTGGTGTTATCAGTTATTCTATGTGTGCTTCGATTGTACTCGCAGATATATATCGCTCCCCAGCGGTATCAGTCAGTAAGGTACCCAGAATGTCCACAAGACTTCCTATTTTAATGTTATCCGGCAATGTAGATACTGTTATTCGTATACCGGATGTCCTGTTAGATTCCTCGATATATATGCAATTGCCGAATATCGCCGTCACTTCTTTAGAAATAAGCCCTACTGCCGATTGATTCTGCAGGCTTTTCACATAATCGATACTCTTATCAGCGTTCTCTTGCAAGAGAATACCATCACTGCAGACAGACCAGGAACTGAGGTTCTTTGCTTTGTCCTTTGCCTGAACACTGCAGTAATATCTCTTGCCATAGATGCCTGTGATCGTCTTGCTGAGCATATTCCCAATGTTCCCAAGGAACACATCACTGCCATTATACGTTGTTCCTATTCTACAGTTATAACTATCAATGCCTGACAGCGCGTCAGTGGAATGTGTCCAGTTAAAAGTGATTGACGGTGAGGCAGTTACAAGTCCTCCATCAGTTGGCATAGCAGGTACACTCGGAGCGGTGGAATCGATTGTGATCCCATTGCTTGTAGATCCATTACCGAAATATCCGGCATCATTTACTGCTTGAATAGTGCCATAATACGTTTTTCCACTTTCGCCACCGGGGATTGATACAGCGCGAACATTACCGACGTAGCCACTATATAGATCACTTCCACCGGGTGTAGTGCCGACCATGCAGTAATACCCCGCCACATTGAACTCTGTATCTGTTGCCGCACCCCAGGTAAATCTCATAGATGTGTTAGTATAATCACCAGCATCAGATGGAACAGACGTCATCACTGGCCCAAGAGTATATTTATCTCCAGCATGCCAGTATAGAGTGCCTTCAGCCTCCTCGGTCACATCGGGTGTGCCGTCACCGTCGGTATCGATCGACAGCGGGTCAGCTACAACAATGATTGTCTTCTTGCACTCCAGATTGTTCTGCTCCCTGAACCATGTGGTGCCGTCACGAACAATGTCATAATAGAGATCATACGTGCCTGGCGTCGATGGCGCGACCACGCCTACCGTGAATGTAACACTCTGCCCAGGAGCTATACTTCCCGAGGGGATCTGGAACCTGCCGCGTGAGTCATAATCGGCACAAACAGGTGTCGCATCTTTATTGACTATCGCATACGCGAGCCTGTAGCTACCGGCTTCACTCCATGTGTCCCAACCGTCGTTCCTGACAGTCACAGCCACACTGTAAGTCTGGCCTGTTTTCATAATACGAGGAGTGGTCTCATTAACCCAGGCTTCGCGATAGTTATTAGACCCGCCGAGACAATAGCGCATCAGGTAGTTGTATGTGTAAGCGTCCAAAAACCGATGATTATTATATGGATAACCATCTTGGAGGGTTTTCAGATCGGACGGTTTTGTCAGTGGTGTCATTCGATACCATCTAAAATTGACTCCAGTGGAATAGTTGATTATTGAATTTGCAGTATCAGTTCCTGAGCTGATCGGTATGTTATCAATCAAAGAAGGAGTGCTTACATTAGATGATTGCCAAACACCTATGCCATCGCCGCTGAACTGGGTGTAATATGAGCAGCATTCTGGTGTGGTGGCGAAATTTCCATTCAGTAGCCAGGCAGTTATAGAGTAGTCAAGGAAGCGATAGTATTCTGTACAGTGCTTTTGCCAGATACCGACTCCACTGGGATAATTCGACGGATCTCTGGTTCCATACAACTGCGCAGGATTAATATAACCCGCACCTGAGTCCCATGCAATGAAGTAATCTTTGTCAGTTTTATGGCGATACATATAATCAAACGCAACACTTGTGCGATCTACAGCATTCGGGTCAACTCCCCAGTTGCAGTATACATACTGTTTGTTCGGATCATCATATGCGCCACCCGGATTAGCAAGGAGATCCATTACCCACGATGAACCATCATAATCGCCCATGCCTATCATCACATAATTGCCTTTTGGTACACTGCCTGTGCTGGTGATAAGGCCGCGAGAAACCATGTCGTTGTAGGTGGGTGGTGGGTTTTGAACATAATGGCGGCTGTGCATCTCCGGCAGCAAACCTGTATAGAATGATGCATTCATCATGGGAAAACCAGCGTCGGTATCCAGGTAAGTGTTATAGGCGGTAAGAATCCTTATGAACTCCCACTCCAACGCGACCGGATCATGTTTGCCACCAACGTCCTCCCAATTTGTATACTTCATATGCCAGTTGGGGTAACCGCACATCTTTATTATCTTGCTCTGTCCGGTCTGCTGGTTACATGCATTTAGAATAGACTTGAGGGTATTGAGGTCGGTTCCCAGCGGTTGATTGAGGTCGTCACTTGGCGCTTCATCTGCCCAGGGGGAGAGCTCAAGGCAAAATCCCTTTTTGCTTACTATATAATCGAGGTTAAAGAGTTGAGCATAAAATCGCTTGTCATAAGGCTCTATTTTGACCCCGACAAGATCAAGTGTATTTGATAGCAAAGCTGGGTTACATCTTCCAGTATCGATATATTTCTGTTTAGCCCAGACATAAGCATCGCATTTCGCGCTGCCTGTGGATGGGGTTGTTGTGCCCCATATTGTTCCGGTTCCAGTGAATTTGCCTGCAAGATCCACAAGCACCGGCAAGCCCAGTGTATTTATAAGGTAGTTACAAGTGCTTGATGCGGTGTCTTTACGAAGTGCTATTCCACCCTCCACACCGGCAACCGTTGTTGCGACCAGGCTTGTTGATATTGCACCAGTAGCAGGATCTGGGTCATAGAATACCACGCCATTGATGTAATGGCGGAATATCGTGAATAATTGCTCATAAGTTATGGCTTTAACTTCCCATCCCTCACAAAGCCCACCTGCTTCCCTGATTCTATCCAGCCAGGCAATATCATCATTAGAGAAAGATAAAAATACCCGTGGTGATTCCCTATTGACCAGCCCCTGTACGCACACGGCAGTATGACGAATATCATAGCACTCTGCTGCTGATGCCATGGTCAAGGTATAACGTAGATCCACGTGATAGATAACAGGTTTATCAGCTAAAGCGCATGTGCAACTCAGTGTTCCTACAGCGATAACCACTATCAAGAAAATAATTGCATTACGGTTCTTCGTTTGCATTACATCACTCTCCAACCGGCGCAGTCGATTTGATAACCGGGCTGCCTAATAAATGCATTTATGCCACAAATAACTGCTTCTGTCAATTTGGATATTGCAGTAATCAGCAGATAGACAGCCCTCTTGTGATTCACCTTGAGTTCGGGGAGTTGTTTGTTTTTTGCCGGGGTGGGGAGACGTTATATATTGTAAAACGAAAAAAACCGGTTGACATATGCGGGATAGTGTGGTTATTATGTTGTTGGCAGGCTGTCTAATGCCGTATTTATATGGGGCGTAACGTAGTGATACCAACTGTATCATACTCGCCGTTCTAGAGATTGTATTCAAAGACACCTGTGTCGCTGAGACTAGCGACGATTCGTGCGTTTGATGAATTACCAGAGGGCGCCAGATCAAGTAATTGGGTGTTGGCATTGTATGACTTGATAACCTTGTCCTATTACGAAGACGAGTGCTGGGCGTAAGCTTATATCAGGCAAATATCAAGTTATGAACGTCCAACACCAGTAATTGAGAGGAATACGAAATGGACGTTGATTATAGACTGGTAGACAGAAATGTATATGAAAGTGAATTAAGCCAATGGCTGCCCCCGTCGATGATCGACATCCATGTCCACTTAAGTTTACCTCAGCATAGTGCACCGATTAGTCCGGAGCGCATGAGCGTGTTGTGGCCGGTTGAGGTGGGAATCCATCAATCATGGCAGGATTTGCGTGAAGCGTACCGTTTGCTGCTGCCGAAGCAGGATGTGTCTGTTCTAGCGTTTGGCAGTGTATATAAGGAAGTTGACACAGTAAGCGTTAACAACTATGTGTTCTCTGGAATGTGTGACAGCCGTAACAATGCGGACGCTTTGTTCGTAACCCGACCGGAGTATGAGCCATATGTTATAGAAGAGGCTATGCACAGAGGGTTTCTTGGCATAAAGCCATACCCTGATTTGGCTCCACAGGACACTCAGGAGATCAGCATATTCGATTTTCTCCCGCGAAAACACCTCGAGGTTCTGGACAGGCTCGGGGGTATTCTTATGCTTCATATTCCGCGTGCTGGTCGGTTGGGTGATCCAAACAACGTGCGAGAGATTATCGAGATTGCAGATAAGTATCCATCAGTCAAATTAATCGTTGCCCATATCGGACGAGCTTATTGCTTACCGACAGCAAAGAAAGGCCTACCTGCACTTGCGGACAAGGAAAGCATCTATTTTGATATCGCTGCAAATTTGAATGCTGATGTGTTCCAATACACCCTTGATCTGGTTGGCCCGGAAAGAATATTGTTTGGAAGCGATCTTCCAATTACACTTATGCATGGCTGCCGTGAACATGTTGGCGAAAAATACATCAACTATACCGATGGGCCGTATTCTTGGAACACCAACCGAAAATCGCCGGATGAGGAAGCTCAGTATACTTGCTATCTTTATGAGGAACTGCGTGCATTAATAAAAGCTGTGGAGCGTTTGGGATTGGGCAAAGATGCATTCGAAAATATTGTCTATCATAATGCCATAAAGCTCTTGGGCAAGTAGGTAAAAAGAACCTGGTGACTATATAATTAACAGGTGTTGATGTAAAAATATTATTGGGTGAATAGATAAACTTGTTAACTGGTATACGATAAAGGCAGACGACCAGGCTTTACTGACTGTCCAACGAGTCAAGGTAACCGCTAAACCGATTGCGCTCTATATCCGACTAGCGGAGCCTGAGCCGCTGGATATAAAATGCTATACCTTAGTATGCAATTTATGCCAGCGCCATTCACAATCAAGCTAAAACCGGCTTCCGGCCGCCTGAAAGTGGTATTCATGGAATAACTCCATGCAACAAAACGGCAACATAACGCATAATCACGATTGACACTTGCGGGATTGTGTGGTATCAATATTGCAGTAATCCTGATGGGTTTACCTTATTTAGCGAAGGTGAAATCTTAGTATGAGTAATAAACGATCTTCAGGCAATGGTATGATCGCTGCGGAGCGGCGGCTAAAGATATATAACTGGGCGCTGGAAAATGGCTCGGTGAACGTAACTGCGCTGGCTGAAATGCTGGGCGTGGGACCTGATACTATCCGCCGGGACTTGGACGAACTCGATCGGGAAGGCAAGGTTGTTCGTTCACATGGAGGCGCTATTGTCAAAGAGACAGGTGCTGTTCGCCCATCTTATTCTCAAACTCGCAACGAACGCAGTTGTGAAAAGTCCTGGATAGGAAGAGTGGCAATCGACTACCTTCCTCCCACTGGCTCGATCTTCATTGGTGGCGGTACAACAATAGCCCAGTTTGCGATGCGTATACCCGAAGTCCATCCAGTCAGTGCTACTACTACATCACCCGAGATAGCATTTGACCTGACAGTCAATAAGCATGTCCAAGTTGGATTGCTTGGTGGGCAGCTTCGATCAGATGCATATACTACAGATGGCAGTCTATCTGAGGAAGCCTTGGAGATGCTGTTGTGGGATGTAGCATTTATTGGGGTTTCTGCTATCGACATCCGTAACGGCATAACCAGTATAGATCGAAAAGCTGCATTGCTTGAGAGAAAGATCATCGAACACAGCAGCAAGGTTGTTGTGCTTTGCGACTCATCGAAGCTCGGCAGGCTTTCCTATGCCAAGGTTGGGCCTGTGAGTCTGATAGATGTATTGATAACTGACAACAATGCAAATCCCGGATTTGTTGATGAGCTTAACGTGCGCGGTGTCCAGGTTGTGCTTGCTGAGCCGGATGTCGATAGCTCCGAGGGTTAGGTAGAAATATACTTCAATAACTGAACAGGCGCTCGGGAGTTGCTAACACCTGTGCAGTAACTACACAGAAACACTATTATGCCCATGACGCCATAGAAGACAGCTATCTGTGTAGTTGAGGAGAAGTAGGATGATACAAGTTCAGACAGAAACAGCACAATTGGCTCTTGATACGCTTCTGCAGAAGAACATAAAAGGCATTCCACACTACTTCTGCAACATTATGGAGCATGCGCATATCGAATGTATCGCGGGTGCTGAACCTGGCAGCTACCTAAAGAATCCTGAAAAGACCTATCTCGCTATGATGCACGCTATGGATGCTTGCCTGGTCGACCAATATCTATGGGACAACCCATTGACAATGGGCGCCAACGGCTACGATGGCGCTGATCACGGTGCCACAACAGGGGCGGAACAGGTTGTCCTTGATGGCATTGTGATCGATTCCCCTGAGTCAGTTGTGGAGCATCTTGAGCGGGTCGCTTTCCCTCGTTTGAAGTCTGAAGCGGAGAGCTTCGACGAAGACGCGCGGGTCGCTCAGATCCTTGAGATGGAATCAGGCATTCAATCCAAGCTCGGATCGTCCATATTAAAAACCGGTTATGCCTTCATAGGTTTTCCAGGCCTGGCTTATGGTGATTACGGGTATGTGCCCTACTTTTGTGCATACGCCTTATACCCCGATGTCATAGAAAAGCACTTTTCACTGCAGGCTGACTACTGGCTGGCTAATAACCGTGCCGCCGCAAGGGCGTATGTCGAGGGTGGCTTGCCTCCACTCTACCGGCTCGATCATGACATGGCTGATTCCCGGGGAACACTTGTTGACATCAAGAGCCTGGACAAGATCTGGTTTCCACACTTTGCACGGTGCCTGGAGCCGATGTTGAAGACAGATGTCAAGATGATCTGGCATTGTGACGGCAACCTGATGGAGATGGTTCCGCGCCTGCTCGATTGTGGCATCAGGGGCTTTCAAGGTTTCCAATACGAAGATGGCATGGACTACGAGAAAATCTGCGCAATGAAGACGCGTGACGGTGAGAGCTTAATAATCTTAGCCGGGGTAAGCGTCACCCGCACGCTTCCGATGGGCACGCCTTCAGATGTAAAACAAGAGATGGCCTGGTTAGTCGAGAAAGGTCCCAAGACAGGGTTATTCCTAGCTCTGTCAAGCTCTATGGCGCCGGGCGTCCCATGGGAAAATGTCTGCACATATATCGAGGGTTTGAAGTACTACCAAACACACGGACGCGGTTGATTTTTTACGCACATATAAGCAAATACAGTTGCGGGTTAGGCCATCCCCTAACCCGCATGTATATCGAGAATTAACCTTCAAGCCCGTATGTTTTTACCACCTCAGCAGCCGGTACTCCGCGTTTCACTACGTCACAGAGCGCCTTTTGGAAAGCTACAGGGTTTGCAACCTGGATAGCGTTGCGTCCGAAGACGACGCCTCTGCCACCACCCTGCACAATCCGCTCGGCGAGCTCCAGGGCTTGAATCTGCTTCGGAGTCTTTTCTGCCCCGAGGCCCAAGATTGGAATAGGGCAACCCTCGGTTACTTCGTTGAATTTGTGCGTGTAGAATGTCTTTATTAAATCAGCGCCAAGTTCTGCGATTACCCGGCAGCCACGGTAGATCTGTTCGTGGAGTTCATCAGGGGAAAGCCGGTCGGGCCTTGCGGGGAAGTATTCACCCAGCACCGGCACGCCCAGCTTCTTCGCCTGGTTCACGAGATCACAGAAGACTTCGATGTTGGATGCATCACCCGCCTCGCTGCCGGTCTTGAGCGTCAGGCAGACGAGTATGATGTCGGCCCCGGCGGCAACTGCATCGGCGGGGTTGATCGCTGGTACGGATATACCCTCATCATAGTCCCAGTGGAAGCAGAAGTGGCTGCTCCAGTTAACGCGAACCATTGCCATAGGCGCGCCCTTGTAGTTGAACGCGTGGCCGCAGTGGGCAAGCATACCCGGTGCGAGAAGAACCGCATCTACTCCAGAGTCTATCTTCTTCACCACCTCAGGGAGATTGATCATCCCCGGCAGAGGGCCGTCAAACATTCCGTGGTCCACTGCGACGACCACAGCATTCTCTTCGTTAGTAAATAGCCTGTTAAATCTGATATCTTTTCCAGTCAACTGCTTAACCCCTTATTTTGAATTATTCGCTTGCATAAATCCACAATAGAGTTCGATAAAACCGCATATACCTGTCATAATTCTGTTGTTCATCGCTGACGTTACCTTCAACAGGAGAGAATAGGCGGACGTTGTCAAAGCCACTCCATCCTGATGAGACCTCTCCTGCGGCAAGTTTGGCAGCGCCGTAACAAGCTGACTCCACGCAGTCCGGCAATTCCACCGGTCTATTCAAGATGTTACTCACCATCTGAGGCCAGATGTCACTCTTTCCAGCGCCACCGACCATTCTCACACTTTCCACGCGTCCACAGAGGAGCTCAGCCGCTTCCATGTTACGTCTTGCCTCACAAGCGATTCCACGCATCAGTGCCAGCCTTATATCTTCTTGCGTATGCGACATGGTCAGGCCGACAAGACTTCCCCTGGATTCGGACCGCCAATCCGGCGAGAGCCCACCGTAGAGGTGTGGGATGAATATCGGGAGCTTTGACCCGCTCGGGGCAGTATTTGTCTGAGTAAACATTCGGTTTAGCCAATCATATGTCGACCCACCGGAAAACGGCAGCACCAACCCCCATTCGGATGGCTTAACATGACAGCAGATTGATAAGCACTCAGATGCATCGAAAGGCGGCATCGAAGACACGGAATACAGCACCCATGCGGTTCCGCAAGAGAGCACACCACGTCCGCCCACGCTCGCTCCCACGCCATATGCGGCAGCGGCCTGGTCGAACGCTCCAGCAATCAGCTTGACTCCAGATGCAAGACCCAACTCCGATGCGATGTCAGGCTTAATCTCACCTATAACCTCTCCGGACTCCATTGTCTCGGAAACATCGCTCCGGGATATGCCAAGTAGCTCCAATACCGCGTTCGACCATGCTCTGCTGCATGGGGAGCAAAGGGGTGTCCAGGAAGCGCTGGAAATGTCTATTACAAACTCTCCGACAAGCCTCTTTGCAAGGAAATCCGGCACAAAACAATAGTGCGGTTTATTACTTATGATGTCCGGCTTATTCTTCTCAAGCCACCGAATGCTGCAAACCGAACCGATAACCGATAAAAGTGCGCCGGATTCTCTATACCAGAACGATTGGTCTGCCTCAGATAAAAGTTCGGCGCACTCAACCTCACCCCGGGTGTCCATCCAGCTTATGGCCGATGTCAGCGGTTTGCCCGACTCGTCCGTCACAATCAGTGTGTCTCCCTGTGTGCTCATGGCGATGGATGCGATCTCACTTGCATCGCGCCCAAGCTCCTTGCACTTGGATACACATCCCCTTACCGTGGCTGACAGAGCACGCCAATAATCTTCGGGGTCCTGTTCCGCCCAGCCTTGCGCCGGGTGCATTATTGGGTATGGCTGTTGAGACTGTGCCAGCACAGCGCCATTCTCATCCACCGCAAGGCACTTCGCTGATGTAGTGCCGATATCCACTCCCAGGTAAATTGCCATATTCTACTCCAGGACCACTACGTCCCAACCCATAAGCTCACCGAAACGTATTAGGTCATCGATCACGTTTTTATAAACAATTGCCGCGTGATGGGTTCCACCGACGCTGCTGTAGGCTGCAAGGAAATCAGAGACGGGCATTGGGGGTTTGAACCAGCCGCGCACGGTGGCGGGCATGTTCTCCCTGCCTTCGCCCAGCATCTTTATAGGGACGAGTATGAGAGTAAATGTGTTCTCCGAACCTGGCGCGAGATTCACGAAAACAGCGTCACCGCCCTTTAACCTGCCCACCACCAATGCGGGCGCATCAGTATTGAGGAATGGCATAGGCTTTTCGACAAGTTCCGCTTTTCCTGCGACAAGATCCGGATTGAGCTCACCCATGTGACTCAAGAAAATCCTGTCCCCCGCCCAGTCAGCACAAAACATTTCTGTAAAAGTCGTCTCAGGATAGGCAGATGCCAGCGTGCCCACAAGTGCTGCCGTCAATACATCGCCTTCACCTGCATAACCTTGCCCACGCGCCATTGCTTTGCTCGCTTCAAGGAATGGAAGCGCCGCCAAGCCGGACGAGCGGTCGATGCTATCGAAGTTCATTGTGAAAGCTGTTAAGTGCTCACGCTCCATCCACCGTCGAACAGCGAGAGACGATCGCACCGACTTACGATGCACATCCATATCGAGGTTGTTGGTAGAGAATCGAGCCAGGTCAGACTCCATCTCCGCAATCACATCTGGGTCATCTTCCGCGGGCAACAATGACCGCAGCATCGCGAAGTCCGCAGGCACTGTTTCGACACCCATTGTTTCGTGAAGCACATCCGGCGGGACAGCGAAGTCACCCATTCCTTGGAAAGGCTCTGCGATACGTCCGACGCGAGCGCTGCGCATTCGTGAAGCAAGCTGAGCCGCACGTGCCCAGACGGCTATGCGATCAATCACGTCAGAATGTTCCCAGTGCCCGGCTTCGATCTGGAACGACTTCCCATTGCGAATCAGAAGATTGCACATATCCTGGACGCCGTGTATGCCATGGTTATGCATGATCTCAGCGGGGTCTTGCTCTGGGCCGAATTCAAAAGTGGGGGAAGTATCCAGCACGAGGATTGGAAGATTCGTACCAGCGAGCACCTTGGCTGACTCAAGCGACGGTGAATATGCCATGTGTAATGTCACGATTGCGTCGGCACTGGTTTTCTCAAACAAAGACACTGCAGATGCGAACTCATCTTTCAACCTGCATACGGGAGCAAGCTCGACTTCCAAACCGCGTTTCTCAAGCTCTTTTGCAATGGTGCCGGCGAACTGATCGATCCTTGGCCTCTCTTCGGGAGCCACCCGGTCGTACAGGGCTAAATAGAATGGGAGTAGGCCAACTTTTGGTCTCGTTGTCACTTTCGTCTCATTCATCTGTTTTCACCGTGGTCTTTGTTTTCTGTGATTCCAGAGCCGCTGTAAACAGCTTGTGGCTAAGGGCTGTTTCTTCGGGAGTAACGCACGCCGCGAACTTCTTTATCGGTTTGCCATGAGTCAATTCATAAAGATATGCAGCCCACATCTGGAGGATCGAGTCAGAGAAACCGAATTCGAAAATACCCCCGGTTATGCTCTTAAATGCCGTCTCATGGCCCATATCGATAACCTGCCATGCCTGCTCCTCGCCATTGGTGTAGTCGAGTATTTCAATGGAGTTGGTGTTCTTTGAGTTGAATCTGGCGCACTTCTTCATCCCAATGAAGTCCATATACCAACTGTCCTTCTCGCCGGGAGCTATCCTCTGGGTTTTCATTGTCCATGGAAACGGTTTGCCATCGAGGGGATTGATACACTCACACAGGAGTGTGGCGTTGTCCCAAGTCTCACAAGGAACCATTTCACCCTTGCCGTCGGGACGTTCAGGGACGAGATTAGAGAGTATCGCTCGAACATTCTTCGGCATCCAACCTGCTCTGAATGGAACATGGCACGCATGCATTCCCAAATCACCCATGCAACCATATTCACCATTGAACTTAATCATCCGCTTCCAGTTAATGGGTTTGGATGTGTCCATGTCGGATGAGTGCACAAAACCGGTGTTAACCTCGATAATTTCTCCGAACTCCCCCTGCTCGATCATATTGCAGAGCCGCTGCATAGCGGGGATAAATGGGAATTCGCTTGAACACCTGACAAAGATACCTGGGTGAGCCTTGATGCAATCGAGAATGGCGTCATTGGCAGCCTTATCTATGCCGAACGGTTTTTCGCCCATCATGTGCTTGCCCGCTATGATGATGTCGCAATAAAACTGCTGGTGGAGGTTGTGCGGCACAGCGCAGTAGACTGCATCAACCTCAGGATTGGCCAAAAGCTCTTTGTAATCTGTTGTAGACTGCCTAATAGATGCGAAATTGTCCACGAACCATGGGAATGCCTTCTCACTTCTATTGCAGATTGCCACTATCTCAGGTCTGACATCCATATCAGGCAAGTGGCACCAGCGCGCCACAGCGCTGGCGAACTCCCTGCCCATCAGCCCACAACCGATTATGCCAAAACGCACAACTTGCATCTACATATCCCTTTCTGATCACTTAGTGTATGCGAGGTCTTTTAATCGCGAAAAACGCGAAGGAGCGAAAGCGCGAAAAGGGACGAAGAGTTAACGTACGTTGCTTCGGACTGCGAAGCTGCCGAAGCCGCCGGGCGTACCATGTTAACACAGGTTGTTTCGGGAAACCCTTTCGCTCAAACTCAGATAATGTACTGACGACATACAAGATTATGCTTCGGGACTGCTTTTTGTCCCGAAGCACTTCGAAGAGCCAGGACTTCGGGACGAAAAATTTGTCCCGAAGTATCGTGCTCTGAGATAGTACCTAAGATAAGTTTGAGCGAACCCTTTTCCCGAAACCGCCGGGCGGTGTTACTTTACGTTAGCGAAAGCTGCGGGAACTCACGATGCTGCATACCTGAGGTTACCTATCAGCCTCGTTCCCGCAGTATACCAACCATCCCTTCCCAACCTTTTGACCTTACGACCTTATGACTTTCAAACCCTAAGCAGCCTAATAACCCAGTTTTGCCTGAACTTCAGCAATCGACTCTTCGATGATGTCCATCGCCTTCGCGGCTACTTCGTTGGGCATGATGATCGGTGGGCTCATTCGCAGGATATGTCCTGCGGGAATCCATGCAAGGCCCTTTTTGAATGCGGTTTGGTAGACTAGTTTCCCGGCCTCATCGAACGGCTCCTTGGTTTTCTTATCCTTGACAAGCTCCACACCCATCAGGCAGCCCTTAACGCGGCAGTCACCAACAATAGAGTATTTCGTTGTCCAGTCAGCCATCTTAGCCCTGAAGAGGTCTTCCAATTCTCTCGCATGCTCCAACAAACCCTCTTCTTCAATCACTTCAATGGATGCCAGAGCAGCAGCACAAGCCATCGGGTTTCCGCCATAACTTGTAGATGCGCTTATCTTATCTACGGCATCTGCATACTCTTCTCTCACAACCATCGCGGTCACAGGGAAGCCGTTTCCGAACCCTTTGCCAAGTGTTACAACGTCTGGCACTACCCCCCAGTGCTCCATGCACAGATACTTGCCGGTTCGGCCCATGCTTGTTAATACCTCATCAGCCATCAACAAGATTCCTCGCTCTTTGCAGAATTTGGAGAGCTTCGGGAAGAAATCGTCCGGCGGTATGATAGAACCGCCCCAGCCCTGGATAGGTTCGAGTACGAACGCTGCGATCTGGTTTGTGGTGCCGTTTGTGATGAATGAATCGTAGAACTCGAGGTACTTCTCGGTGTCGAGTGAACCATCCTCACGAGTCCACCATGGCCTGTAAGTGTCAGGCCTGGGAACCATATAAAAACCCTGTGCCCTGCCGGAGCCATTGAGCTTTGTCATATTGGCAAGGCTCATGGAGTGGCCGGATTTACCGTGGAAATCTTTGAAGCAGGATAAGAACTCATACTTGCCGGTGGCGGCGCGGCATGTGCGAAGCCCGGCTTCAACGGCGGTCGTGCCCGAATCATAAAGCTGAACACCCTTGAGATCGCCCGGCAGCACTTTGCCCATCATTTCAAGGAGCTTGACCTTGATCGGAGTGGTGAAATCATGCGCGTTCATTAATGTGTTCGCGGCTTTTGCCACAGCTTCCGAAACCTTGGGGTGGCAGTGGCCAAGGGTGGTCACATAGATGCCTGAGGAGAAATCGATGTATTGGTTGCCGTCGATGTCTTCAAGAGTGCAGCCTTTGCCCTTCTCGAAAACCACCGGGAACAGCCTCACTTGCCCCGAAAGCCCACGGATATACTCGCAAGCCTTTGCGTGCATCTCCTTGCTCAGCGGTCCGGGGATCTCGCTGGTCACGAGATTCGGCCATTTATTCAGATCGAGCTGATACGGTGTCGGGTCATACTGCCCCATCTTGAGAGGCTTGTCGATTTCAAGCGCCATGATACTCCTCCTCAAAGCTCAAACTATAGCCTAATGTTAATATATGTGAGATAAATAACAGTCTCTGTAACCTATGGTAGCCCACATAAGAGCGCTTGTCAATACCTATATCTGTTATTACTATTGATTTACTTGACATACAGGACAACAATGAGGTATCATTCATGTTAGATATTAACATAAAGGATGCTATGGATACTCGCAAAACAACGATATTAGAGCTTCTAGAGCAAGCGCAGCAGGTTAACATACGAGAACTGGCCCTGCGATTCAACGTGTCGGAGATGACCATCCGCCGGGATCTTGACGAGCTTGAGAGGCAGGGGCTGGCTGTACGTACGCATGGTGGAGCAGTTTCCACCGGCAAGCTTAGATTCCTTCAGATGGGTCTGCCAAACTATCAGGCCACACAAACCAAAGCCGCGATAGGTGAACTCGCGGCGGGGCTTGTAACTCCGGGACAGACAGTGATGGTTGATACGGGCACAACCGCGTTGGAAGTAGCCCGCCATCTGCCACAGAACGCCGATATCACAGTCGCGACCACATCACTGTGTGCTGCGCAGGATCTGTATAACTCATCAATCAAAATCTTGATTCTGGGGGGCTTTCTGCGGAACGATTTCCCGAGTGTATATGGACCTTTGACGGAGAAACTGCTAAACGATATCCATGTGGATGTGCTCTTCATAGGATGTGACGGAGCCGATAGTGAGACGGGGTTCTATTCCAATGACCTGCACATTTCCAGTTTAGAACAAGCAATGATAAGGATAGCAAACCGGGTAGTGGTCGTAACCGAAAGCAGCAAGTTCGGCAGTCGAGCATTCGCGCGTTATGCGACTGTCGACCAGGTGCATACAGTGGTTACAGATTCGCTGTTACTTCCGACAGATAAAGCCCACCTCGAAGAGCGTGGCGTCGATGTCATGACGGCTGTTAGCAAAACCAATTCAATGTGATTTCGACATGAACCCGTTTACATAACACATTCTTTCAGCGGTTCCGGAAGCGTGACTGTCACAACTGTTCCTTGCCCAATTGTGCTCTCTATCGATATCGAGCCATGGTGAGCTTCGGCTATGCTCCGGCAGATTGCCAGGCCCAGTCCCGTGCCGCCGTGTTTGCGATCGCGGCATTTATCCACGCGGTAAAACCGCTCTCCCAGATGCACTAGGTGTTCCAGGGCGATGCCTTCGCCGTTGTCCGCTACACACAGGACTATTGCTCCATTGTTTGCCGCAGCAGACAGCGTGATCAACCCATCAGACGGCGTATGCCGCAGTGCGTTGTCCAACAGGTTCATAACCAGCCGGGTCAGGTGATGAGCATTACCTGTTACAGATAACGACTCATTTTCCATCTCCACCCTGATTTCCGCCCGACCGTCTTTCCAACCAACCAGAGTCACAGCTTCCCGGAGCACATCAGACACCGGCACAGCCTCCAACTCTGTTACAAGCTGACCGTCATCAGATCTTGCCAGCAATAGCAGGTCACGGATCAGGTGGTCCATCACGTCCGCTGCGCCGTCCGCAGCCGCCAGCGCCTCTTTGTAATCCTCGGCGCTCCTCGCCTGCCGCAATGCGAGACTCGTGTTAGCTTTGATGGTGGTTAATGGTGTACGAAGCTCGTGGGAAGCGTCCGCTGTGAAGCGCTTCTGTTGTTCCACCGACTGTTCCAACTGCTGGAACGCTTTTTGCAGCCGCTCGAGCATCCGGTTAAAGGTCAAGGCGAGCTGTGCGAACTCATCGTCTCCTGATATTCCAAGCCGTCGAGATAGATCGCGCGCGCTTATTTCCTCAGCCGTGTGGGTGATCTCACGCACCGGTCGCAGCCACCGCGTGGTCAAGAACATTCCACCCAGCCCAGCGGTAAGCAGCGCGAATGGGAAAAACACAGCCAACACCACCGTGAACCCACCCAAAAACCTCATCAGCTCAGTGAGAGGGTAGGCTGCCTGAACCACACCGGATATTTCGCCGTTGCGTAACAGTGGTTGTGAGTAAACCCTGGTCAGTTCGTCATCGACTTTTATTGTTGAGAACCCGGTTTTGCCTACCAGCGATTGTATAAATAACTTCCGGTCCCAAGGCTTCTCGTTGGTCTTCAATATCGCACCGAATGGGTCAGTTTGCTGACCTGCTCGGTTAAACGCTCGTGAAAATCGCAATGGCTGTCGCTTAAAATGTGCACTGTGCCCCATATCGCGCTGGATTTGTGCCATCTTGCGGAAGTCTTCAACGAACTCTTTCGAGTTGCGCGCTGCGAAGCCTGCTGTGCGGTGCGCTCTATGAACCAGTTCATGATCGGCGGCTGACATTAGGTACGACTGGATCGAATATCTCAGAGCGACCGACAGCAACAACAGAATTAACGCCATCACGCAGATATTCCACAGGGTCAGCCGCGTGCGTATTGATGTGATCTTCAACGCTGGACCTCCGTCTCCGGTCGTCTCAAAACATAACCCAACCCATGCACGGTATGAATCAACTTCGCGTCCTGGCCTGCCTCGATCTTCTTTCGAAGCGTTGCAATGTGCACATCCACAGTGTTGGAGTAGCTGTCATCGTCATTCCATATCCGATATTGGATGGTATCCCGGCTCAGTATCCGGCCCTCGTTAAGTACCATTGCCTCAAGGAGTGAATACTCGCGTGGTGTTAAAGCAACATCTTGCCCGGCGCAGGTGACAGTTCGTGCCGTGGTATCGATCTGCAAGTGGGCTATGCGCTGGATTCGCTCTTTGTGGACTTTGTCGCGCCGGTGAAGTGCTCGCACCCGTGCAAGGAGTTCCGAAAAGTCGAACGGTTTAGGTAGGTAGTCATCGGCTCCGATCTCAAGCCCGCGCACACGGTCGCTCACAGTATCCAGAGCGGTAAGCATGAGAATGGGTGTGTTGATACGCTGCGAGCGCAGTTCCTCACACACCCTCCACCCATCCATCCCAGGGAGCATAATGTCCAGGATGATAACATCGTATTCGGATTCAATGGCTGCCTGCAGCCCACTGATGCCATCACGCGCGGTGTCGATGCAGAACCCTTCCTCCTGCATCCCCTTCTTAACCACGGTTATAATAGGTTCTTCGTCCTCGATAATCAGCAGTCTCACGCTTGTCCCTTGCTAAATAAATAGTGGCGGTATTGGCTCAGGTCGATTAAGTCCACTATAACTCCAGCCCTCCCGTATGTCAATTCGACCACCTTCGTGGACTGAGAATGCAGTCGGCGAAGGCCGACTTTGTGCTGTTGTTGCCGCGAATTCATTCGCAAGGGATACACACAATACCCACCACAGAAATGCATTAATTCTTTTTCATCTTCATAACTTCTTCAGAATGCATCGGTAAAATGGGGAAAATGGAGCCAGATGGAGCTTGGCTCGAATGTTATCAAGGAAGAAGAGGTGGAGAGATATGCGTATCATTACTGTTGTGCTTGTGTTGCTGATTGCGACGTCGCTGACGTGCATGGCGGCTGAGAGCCCCAAGGTTGCGCTTGAAGCGAGTGACACACCTATAGAACAGGTCGTGGCTGATCTTGCAAAACAGAGCGGTGTGCAGATCATATGCGATAAAGATATAAAGGGCACTGTGACAGGCCACTTCGCATCCATTGAGATGGAAAAGCTGTTGGATACCATTACAAAGTCGAACACTTTGGTATGGCAGAAGCTATATATTCCAACTAAGGCTGAGCAGAAGCCTACGATCGAGCAGATCAAAGCCCGTGCAGAAGCAGTTACCGCTGTTAGTGGCAGCCCGATTATTGTCTGCGATTCCGCCACCGGCAAGCAGAAAGTGTTCATCGAACAAAATTCTGCTTCCCCATCAGTCGATCCTGATAAGCTCGGAATGTCTGTTGTATATCTGATTTCCAAGCCCAAGGACGAGACCGCCAAGACTGATGATAAGGACCTTAACAAGCGCATTCAAGCCATTCAACAGGAGCGCATGGAGCTTCTTGCCAAGATGACGCCGGAAGAGCGCACTGCGGCTATGCAGCAGGAAATGCTGTCTATGATGAGCATGACCCCTGAGGCGAGGCAGGATATGATGCTCGCCCAGATGAACGCTCGGCGCAGCATGGATCAGCAGACGCGTGCGCAATATCAGCAAATGATGAGAGACACCTTCCAGTCCATGCGCGAGCAAGGCCTTATGCCTGAGGGACGGGGCTGGCCGGGTGGCGGCGGCGGACGTGGCCAGCACCAGCGCCAGCAGCAGTAGAGACTTCTGGAATTATGGAGGATAAATGACAATGCGATTGATCGGAAAGACAATACTACCGGCACTTCTTGTTTTACTCACAGCGGGTATGTGTCTTGCACAGGGGCCGGGCAACAGAGGAGCGTTTAGTGCGTTCAGAGAGAAGCACAAATATACATTTCAACTAATGCAAACCGTTAATCACATCGGCATGATCGATAAGGATGCCAAGTATTCGCTGAAACCGGATCAGGCCAAGCGTGTTCTTAAAGTGCTGAAACCTCTCCGCAAAAAGCCAAAACTAACTCAGGAAGAAGCGAAGCAGGCCCTAAAGAATTTGAAGCCGATCTTTACAGTCGATCAGCTTAATGCAATGTCTCGCATCAAACCTCGGCCCGGTGGTGGTCAGCGAATGGGTGGTGGTCAGATGCCTGGCGGCGGATTCAGACCGTCGGGAGATGCACAACAGGGGCAGCGCCGTCCGATGATGAAGATGGACCCAAGCGCCATGAACAACTTTAATCCTTTCTACAATAACCCGAAGTCGAAAGATGAGTGGTCAACCAGGCGTTCAAAGCGTTGGAACGAGTTTTTCTCAGGTCTTGAAAATAAATCTAAGCCCGCTAAGCAAGCCAATAAAGCCACTAAGACGGTCAAGTCCGCCAAATAATGTAAGAATTTTACGCGCAGGCCGCGGAGGTTATCCCGCACGCGACCTGCGGTGTTCACACCCCCTATACTCATAAATTGCAGTGGAGCGGAAATGCTACAAAGGTATCTTCAAATATTCCTCATCGCGAGCCTCGTGATGTGCGGCGCGACGTCATGGGCTCAGGCTGATGAAACTCAGCAAACTGCGCCCCTTTCGCTGGAGCAGTGCATTGGAATCGCGATGCAAAACCAGCTTGATATTCTCGTTGGTAAAAATAATGTTATCGCGGCTAAAAGCCGGTCAATCCAGGCAAAGAGCACATATTTTCCACAGCTATCCATTCAAAACAATGCGTTTCATATCGGCTCTCAAGGAGTGCTCAATAAAGTTACGAACGGCACGGCATTCAATGTGACGCAAAATCTGTTCGACGGTGGACTGCGTGAAGCCACCGCCAGCAGTGCCCGTTATGGTGTGGTAGAGAATAACGCAAAACTGTCGCGTACCACCCAGAGTGTGACCTACGATGTGACCAAAGCCTACTATGAGGTCCTTCGTGCCAAGCATCTGGCGGATGTTGCGGATGCCAATGTGAAATACACCGGAGGCTTGCGAGACCAGATTAAGGCTCGGGCTGAACTCGGAGACGCGGCTGCGGTAGATGTACTGCCTGTAGAGTCGCAGTTGGCTAACGCTCAGGTCAATCTGTTGTCAGCTAAAAATGCCGTGCGCAATGCAGCGCTTCAGTTGCAGAACGCAATGGGTGTATCTCCAAGTCAAAAATTTGATGTGCAGGACATTGGCAGTGCGCCTGAGATGGACATACAGCCGCTGGAAATATATCAGGCGTCAGCGTCAAAAGATCGTCCTGATATTAAAGAAACCACGGCTGGGTTGGGAGCCGCCAAGGCATCAGTGAGAAGCGCTCGGATCAACCTTTACCCAAGGCCTGTAATTTCCGGGCAATATCAGCGGGAGATAGCCGGCGGGTTCACCACCAGTGGCACACAGGTCGTGGGCGGAATTGTATTCGACATTTTCAATGGCGGCGCCAATAAGGCTGCCTACAAAGAAGCTCGCGCACTCCAAGTCAGCGCAGAGCAGCAGCAGAAACAAGTCTATAAGGACATCGAAGTCCAGGTGGAAGAGGCCTACTTAAACCTCACCAGTGCCAAGGAGCGGCTCGCTGCCAGTGAGATCGGTTTGGCGGCTGCTCAGAAGAATAACGAAGCCCAAATAGACAGATACAACCAGGGCCTCGGTATTACCCTGGACTTGTTGAACGCGGAACTGCAATTGATAACTGCGCAGACCAACGAGGTAGAAGCCCGATACGATTATTACGTGGCTGCGGCGCAGTTGGAATATGCAGTCGGTAAGCAGGGAGGACCAGATGCGAGCAAAAAAGAGACGACCTAGGTATCATTATATAGCGGCAGCGTTGATCCTGGTGTTGATCGTGATTGTGATCAGGCATCAGCAGTCCGGTACGCAGAAGCCGATCATAAGGACAGAAAAAGCCGACCGGGGCACTGTTACCGCCACCGTATCAGCCAATGGTATATTGCAGCCATTAACCACGGTTGAGGTTAAGTCCAATGTCGGCGGCCAAGTTGTAAAACTTGCAGTAGATGAAGGCGACAAAGTTAAAGCCGGACAACTCATCGCCCGCATAGATCCAACCGACTCGCAAACCACATTCGATCAGTCGCAGGCTGACCTTGCGGCAGCGGTATCCAAAGTTGACCAGGCCCAGCAGCAGCTTTCAATGCAGCACGTGCAGAATGGGGCTCAGATAGATTCCGCTCAGCAGGCCTTAACTGCGGCCAGGACAAAACTTGCCCAGGCGCAGGAGCAGGCCAGGGTGCAGCCCGCGCTCACTCAGGCGGCAGTGAAGCAGGCTCGAAATAATTACCGCGCCGCGCAGGCCGCCATTGCACAGAATAAGTCTGCGCTTGTCCCTCAAAAGCACGCCTCCGCGCAGGCTGCATATGATCAGGCTAAAGGAAGTTTTAATACAGCCGAGAAAGACCTCAAGCGTTATAAGGGCTTACTTGCGAAGGAATTTGTAGCCCAGAGCCAGGTGGATGCGGCTGAAGAGAAGTATAGCACAGCCAAAGCGCAGCTCGATTCAGCCCGAAAAAAGCTAGATACCATCAAAGACGAGACTGACCAGGACACAGCCTCCGCGCAGGCACGTGCGGAGCAGGCGAAAGCCGAACTCGATAACGCTTTGGCAAACCAGGTGCAGGACAAGATCAAACAGCAAGAAGTCGTATCGGCTAAGGCCGCTGTAAGACAAGCTGAGGCAGCACTTCGCTCCGCCATAGCATCTAATCGCCAGGATCGCATCAAAGCCGGCGACATCGTGCAGGCAAATGCGCAGGTTAAGCGTTCGCAGGCAGCATTCCGCAACGCACAGACCCAGCTCGGTTACACCACTGTCGTCGCCCCGAGGGCGGGCATTGTTACTAAGAAGTATGTGGAAGAGGGCTCCATTGTTACCGCAGGCCGCTCCTCGTTCTCTGGGACGGGTTCCGGTGTCGCAATAGTCGATATTGCCGATGTGAGCCGCATGAATGCTCTGGTGAATGTCGATGAGACCGATATCGGCCAGATCGAAACCGGTCAAGAAGTTGATATTACAGTCGAAGCCTACCCCGACGAACTCTTTACCGGGAAAGTAACCAAGATAGCTCCCCAATCGATTGTCGACCAGAATGTCACGACCATACCTGTCACCGTGGAAGTCGAACTTCCCGACCAGCGGCTCAAGCCTGGGATGAATGTCACATGCGATTTCGTCACCGGTCGTAGAGACGATGTGCTGATGGTGCCTAACGAGGCCGTGAAAGAATCCGACAACGGCAGCACCGTGACCATACTTCAGGGTGATAAGCAGATCGAGCGCAGAGTAGAAGCCGGGTTGGTCGGTAAGGACTACACGGAGATCATCAGCGGCATAAAGAGAGGCCAGAAAGTAGTCACAGCCGTGATCGAGCCGATGGGCACAGGTCAAGCGAATGGTGGAACCCAGGGCCGTTCAGGCGCGCCGGGTGGCGGCATGGGCGGTATGGGCGGCGGTATGCGCCGCGGAATGTAGTGTGATAAGGACAAATCATCAATGATCACCGTCGATAATTTACATAAACGCTACAACATGGGCGGCATCTCCGTCCACGCTTTGCGAGGGGTGTCGCTTACTATCGAAACCGGCGAGTTTGTAGCAATAATGGGCCCATCGGGCTCGGGGAAGTCGACGTTTATGAACATCATCGGGTGCCTGGACCAGCCGAGTGAAGGGCGATATATGCTCGCTGACGAGGATGTTTCGACTATGGACGAAGATGAACTCGCCGATGTGCGGAACCGCAGGATAGGGTTCGTCTTCCAGACCTATAACCTCATCCCAAGGCGGCCCGCTTATCGCCAGGTCATGCTTCCACTGATGTACAATCCCAACGCTGTGGATGCTGAAGAAAAGGCAATTACCGCGCTTAAGAGGGTGGGGTTGAGCGAAAGGATAAATCACAAGCCCAATGAACTCTCCGGCGGCCAGCAGCAGCGGGTCGCGATTGCGCGAGCGTTGGTGAATGATCCGCTGTTGATCCTGGGTGATGAACCGACAGGTAACCTCGATACCAGGACGAGTGAGGAGATACTTGTCCTGTTCCAGGAACTGCACGCTGAAGGGAAGACCGTGGTAATGGTCACACACGAAGAGGATGTCGCAGAACACGCACAGCGCGTGATACGTTTTCGAGATGGACATGTGGTTTCTGATCAACGGGTAAAGAACCCCCTGGACGCCCGGGTGCTGTTGAAAAACTTACCGCAGGAGGAACAAGAATGAACCTGCGGGAGAGTATTGAAGTTGGAATCGAGGGCCTGGTCGCAAACAAAATGCGAGCTGTGCTCACTATGCTCGGCGTCATCATCGGCGTTGGAGCAGTCATTGCAATGCTCGCAATAGCCCAGGGAGCACGCCAGCAGACGCTGCAGCGCATCCAGCAGATGGGCACAAACGTGCTGATAATCATGCCCGGGCAATCGAGAAGTGGCGCTGTTATGGGCGGATTCGGGAGCAGTCAAACCCTGACTTTGGAAGATGTTGAAGCAATAGCTACTAAATGCCCATCGGTCACGAGAGCTGTGCCTGAGGTTCGTGGGAATCTGCAGGTAAAATACATGAACCAAAATACCAACACGACCATCTTCGGCACAACTCCTGATTATCTCCCAGTGCGCAATTATTCTGTGCAGGAGGGCAAGTTCTTCTCGGATCAGGATGTCAAAGGTTCCAAGAAAGTCGCTGCGATAGGTCCAACCACCGCAGCCAACCTGTTCGGCCAGGCTTCGCCAGTGGGTAGATCCATACGCATCAACGGGTCCAAGTTCGACGTAGTAGGCATTATGACATCCAAGGGCGCTACCGGCGGGTTTTCAGACCCGGATGATCAGATATTTATCCCCGTAAGCACGGCAATGCGCCGCATATTTGGGATACAATATGTGCGCAACATTAGTGTGCAGGCTAAGTCGATGGATATGCTCCAACAAGCGAGCACGGAGATAGATGCGCTTCTACGAAAACGCCACAGAATCCCAGAGGGCCAGGATGCTGACTTTATGATTCGCAACCAGGCCGAGTTTATGGAAATGGCCGATGAGACAAGCCGGACATTTACCCTTCTTCTCGCAGGAATCGCCAGCGTTTCGCTGATGGTAGGCGGTATAGGAATTATGAATATTATGCTGGTATCGGTCACTGAACGTACTCGCGAGATAGGCATCAGAAAAGCGCTGGGAGCTCGCAGGCGTGACATACTCCTTCAGTTTCTAGTAGAGAGCCTGGTCCTTTCACTTCTTGGTGGTGCAGTGGGGATTATCGCCGGTGTCCTGAGTTCAATGGGAGTAGCCAGCCTGACAGGCTGGCAGACCAGTGTTTCATTACAATCGATACTTCTATCATTCTCATTCGCCGCGCTTGTAGGCATATTTTTCGGTCTCTACCCGGCCCGCCAAGCTGCCAGCCTGGACCCGATAGAAGCACTTCGCTATGAGTAACATGTAAAGCGCCATACCGCTGAGGGGCAGGTAGCATACAAGGAATCGTGTTAAGGGTTCGGGCAGATCTCTGATCATTACTGTCGAAAGTTCATTTATGCTATCTGTTTTTCCAGTCGATGAAGGCTATCGCAGTCTCTGTGAGCCTGCTGTCGCTGCGAGTCGACTTCGTGCCTTTGTTGCTGCGAATTCATTCGCCGGGCGACTAAAGTCACGGCAACAACAGCACAAAGTCCCCCTACGGGGACTCGGAAAGAACAACTTTCGACAGTAATGATCTCTGATCTGCGCCGAAAGGGGCAAAATGGGATCTCCGATGCCATTTTGCCAATGCGGGCCACGTCAGAGATGTGCCCGAACTTAAACTTATCCCATTCCCTTCTCGACTGTGTGCTAGTTTTAAGTAAGTGCGGCGAGGTTGATCTCGACCCAATGTATGAAACACGACATTGGGTCGAGCTTATATGCTATTTCGAATAGATAGATTCACGACATGACATTGACTGCTGTGGTAACAGAAGATATACTGTCAATAAGGGATACCGGTTGCCCGTCGGATCCCGCAATGCTGCTTAGTGGTGTGACGCAGAACAATGCTGAAATCTTGGAGTTCGGAGTTTGATGAGTTTCTGCGCGATGAGTCTCGCCGCATTGGCAAGGCAGATTCCATTTCGTTTCCCACCACCGAAGCAGATGTCATTGACGCCGTCCTCCAGGCTCGTGATCTAAATCAAGCTATCACAATCCAGGGCGCTCGCACGGGGATTACCGCCGGAGCTGTGCCGCAGGGTGGGCATGTTCTCAACTTGAGCCGGATGAACGGTATCGGAGAAGTGCGAACCGATTCCGATGGTGAGTTCCGGCTGACGGTTTCACCTGGAGCTCTGCTAACTGAGATCCGCGAAGTTGCCGCTAAGAATGGGCTGTTCCTGCCGCCCGATCCTACTGAGACATCAGCATCTATAGGCGGTATGGTCGCGTGCAACGCCTCCGGGGCATCATCTTTCTTCTATGGTCCAACTCGAAGTTGGGTCACGGCACTGCGTGTTGTCCTAAGTGACGGCAGCGTGATCAGCATCCGGCGCGGGGAGAGCTTTACCAGAGGCAGAGAATTTAATATTTATAATGAAAACGGCCGAGAGATCGTTGGAACCCTCCCGATTTACACACTGCCACCCGTCAAAACCGCAGCCGGTTATTATGTAGCCGATGATATGGACCTGATCGACCTGTTCATTGGCATGGAAGGCACACTGGGAGTGGTGACGCAGATCGAGCTGAAGCTGATCCCGGTTCCTAAAGCGATTGCCTCGCTTACTGCATTTCTTCCATCCGAAGAAGCTGCACTGAGATTCGTTCGGGCAGTGCGCGGAGAGGATGTGGGTGGACTTGACTACCAGGGGATGCGTCCCATCGCAATAGAGTTTTTCAATTCAGACTCGCTGAATTTGTTACGTGACGCGAAATCCAAATACGGAGCGTTTTCTAACATACCGCCTTTGAAACCGCACTTCCATACGGCAGTCGCTATCGAGTATCATGGTGAAAGCGATGATGAGTGTGAGGAGTCTGCGCTGGCGGCTGTTGAGTTGGTTATGGCTCTCGGGGCAAGTGATGATGACACCTGGTATGCCACTACCGAGCGTGAACGCGAACCTCTCAAGGCATTCCGCCACGCCGTGCCTGAAGCTGTAAACCTGCTCATAGACGAGCGCAAGCGAGCCTGCCCTGAGTTGACGAAGCTGGGCACTGATATGTCTGTGCCGGCCTTGCAGCTTGAGCGGACTATGTCGATGTATCGAGCTGATTTACAAGAGAGTTTGCTGCAGTCGGTGGTTTTTGGCCATATCGGAGACAATCACGTCCACGTGAACATCCTCCCCACGGATATGGACCAATACCAGCGCGGCAAGTCGCTATATATGTCGTGGGCTAATGAGATAGTTGCAATGGGAGGTTCGGTGTCTGCCGAACACGGTATAGGCAAGTTGAAAGCTCCTATGCTCAAGATAATGTTCGGTGAAGATGGCGTTTCTCAAATGCGCGTGCTAAAATCCCTGTTCGATCCCACAGCACTTTTCAGCCCAGGTAATCTTTTCTGATAATAAAGCTCTTGTTGCAGTTACGTTGGCGCTCGGATTCGCTTTATGATCCGAGCCATTGGGTGCGTACAAGCATGCATGTCTATAAATATGCATGATTGTATAAAGGATTTGGCTCGATGACGTTGAAGTGGTAGTTGCCCTTGTTTGCTGGGCTAGTAGTATTTGGAGGACAGATTGAATTATCAATGGAGTGGTCATTGGATTTGGACCACAGATAAGACTTCGAACGTAAACGCTTTTGTTAAGTTCCGTCGTGTATTTGACTATACCGGTGGGCCTGCAAGCATTCACATAACTGCTGATTCCAGATATGTGCTTTATATAAATGGCGAGTGGATCGGTCAGGGGCCGGTGCGCGATTGGCCGTCTCACTGGCGATATGATGAATACGACATTGCGCCCCACCTGTCTCCAGGTAAAAATGTTGTCGCTGTGCTGGTCAATCACTGGGGTGAAGGCAACTTCCAGTATATTCCAGCCGCTCCCGGTCTGCTTGCCAAGATTGAGATGAACGGGCAGACCCTGGTATCCGACAGCCAATGGCGAGCTGTGTGCGACAATGCATATAAGTCTTCAGTGCCCAGAGTCAGTGTGCAAGAGGCATTTGAAGAGCAGTTTGATGCCAGGCAGGATGACGGGTGGCGGTCACCTGAGTATGATGACTCAACATGGCCCTGCGCCGTCGAGCTTCGCCCATCGGAGGATGGAGAGCACAGCGATCTGTCCGATCGAGCAATTCCGTTCCTGACGATGGAGCCGGTTCTTCCCGCCAGGTTTGTGAGCGCCGAATCAGTCGGGTCTTTGCCCTACATATTCACACTGCGTCCAAAGCCGTATATCGTGCCGGGCGATGTATCGTCAAATATGTCCGTATGCCATTTCTATATAGTGACTCAGATTTGGTCGCCGAGTGAGGCCGAGTTAACAATCGCATGGCGCGGCAACTTGAGCAGCGAACTCAAGCTCAATGGTGAACTCGTAAATGGCGACCTGTTGCTTCTGAAACCAGGATGGAACAGTCTGGTTGTGCCGGTCTTTGATGGTCATTCACTTGACCAGGTAGTCTGCTTCGACGGTCCCGAGGGCCTGCGGTTCTGCAGCACGGGCGACCAGCCGGGATCATCTTGGGCTGTGGTTGGCCCATTTGAGTTGAATGACAAGCAGATTGCCAAGGCTGATTCGAGCATGGATGATTCGCTTATCGTCGTTAACCCTGCATCTCCCGGTCATGCCACTGGTGAGGCATTCTGGGACAGTGCCGATGTTTCCGCTGTAGTGAACGAGCCTTTCTTTCAACAGATTGTACCGGAATACGCACCTGATGTGAACGTGTTCGCTCAGGCCTATACAGACTTCGTAACCGCGCCGGTGCCACAGGTAGACAACCCCGAAGGGCTGCTCTCCGGCAGCGAATGGACCACTGTCCACCCGGCTCCGGATGGCTGTGACGTTCGTTTGCTCCTTGATTTCGGCGCTGAAGTTGTAGGATACCATGCATTCGAGATAACGGCATCCGCGGGCACTATAGTCGACTTCCACAATTTCGAGTTCATCCAGCCCGACGGACGTTACAACTTCGCTGAGGGAATGAACAACAGCTTCCGTTACATCTGCCGTGATGGACGCCAATCATATAAAACCTACCTACGCAGGGGCTTCCGCTATAGTTACATGATCCTGCGAAATCTGCGCGAGCCTGTGAAGCTGAAGGGCGTCAAGACCTTGTTCTGCACATATCCGCAGTCCAACAGGGGATCGTTCGCATCGTCGGATGCTTTGCTTAATCGCATCTGGAAAGTTGGCGCGCATACCCTGCGCTGTTGCTCCGAAGACACATATACGGACTGCCCCACCTACGAGCAGACCAACTGGGTGGGCGATGCTCGCAACGAAGCACTGATAGACTGGGTCATTAACGGCGACCCGCGCCTGTGGTTCCGCTGCCTCGAACAGACCGGCAACAGCATGGAGCGTTCCGCCATTACCGAGAGTCACGTTCCAAGTGCTTGGGTGAATATTCTCCCCGCGTGGAGCTTCTTGTGGATGAGGTCGTGTTGCGAGTATCTCATATACACAGGCGACATCCCCAACAGCCGGAAACTGCTTGCCTATATAGAACGTAACATCGAGGGTGTGGAGCAGCACTTGGATTCCAGAGGGTTGTTCAGCATTCATGCCTGGAATATGTTTGACTGGGCCGCGATGGATACTCCCAATAGGGGTGTGGTAACTCACAATAACTGCTTTGCGGTGCTGGCGCTCAACACCGCCGCCGATATGGCTGATACACTCGAACGACCTGACCTGGCACGCAAATGGCGAGCGATAACATCTGATTTGAGTGATGCCATAAATGCACATCTCTGGAACGAAGAAGCACAGGCATACACAGACTGCCTGCGCGGCGATGAACATAGCCCTGTATTCAGCCAGCAGACCCAGACGGTCGCGATGATGTCCGGTGTGGCACAGGGCGCTCGGGCCGAAAGGTGCCGCGACATCCTCCACAACCCACCGGATGGTTTCGTGAAAGCAGGAAGCCCGTTCTTCGAGTTCTTCCTCCTCGAAGCTCTGCAGGAAGAGAATCGTGTGGTTGAGTTCCTTGATACCATCCGCAGGGACTGGGGGTTCATGGTGGAAAAGGGCTCAACAACTTTCTGGGAGATGTGGTCCTGCAGCAGTCCTGATGGCCGCCTGACCAGAAGCCACTGCCACGGCTGGTCCGCTGCTCCCACGTTCTTCCTGAGCAGCTATGTAGTCGGTGTAAAACCAGGTGGAATAGGTTTCTCTCCGGTAATAATCGAGCCGCACCCCGGCGACCTGACTTGGTGCCGCGGCACGGTGCCCACTCCGGCTGGCGATATTTCAGTCCAGTGGGAAAACACGCCGGATCAACCATTCACGCTCAGAGTTCAAGCGCCCGCAGGGTCCAAACTCGACATCAAATTGCCACGAGAGGGCAGTGTGCAGGTAAACGGTCAGATGATCGAAACTACCAGCGATGCAATTACCTTAGCGTGTCCTTAGAATCGCTGAGGGGATGAATAAAATGAAAACGCTGAATGACTAACGCTGGGTATGTGCTTAGTCATTCAGCGTTTTTCGCGCTTTCGCGATTGCATTTCCCTATCCAAACGCCTCATGCTCCACCATCAGGCATATCGTGTGGTAGATCGGGAGGTGGTATTCCTGTATCAAGTAGGTTTCTGAAGCCGGGGCGTTGATCAGCACATCGCAGAGGGCGTTCATCTTGCTCGGCTTTGTGCCGGTCATTCCTATGGTGACAAGCCCGAATGCCTTAGCCACTTTCAGCGCGTTTGATACATTAACCGCATTCCCTGATGTGCTGATGCCAAGCATTATATCTCCGGGCCTGCCGTAGACATATACCTGTTGGGCATAGATCATAGCGGGGTCGGTATCGTTTATGATCGCTGTGGAGAGAACGCTCTGGTCGCACAATGCAATCACGGGCATGCCGGGTTGAAGACTCTTCGCAAGCTCATCACCCCCGTCGATTTTCAACAATCGCGCCTTATCATCGTCGGGAACCTGCCTGTGCAGACAAAAGTTTTTCATAAGCTCACCCGCGATATGCCCACTATCCGCAGCGCTGCCACCATTTCCGCACACCAGGATCTTTCCTCTGCGACTGTGGCACTCACATATAGCCTCCACCGCCTGCTTGATTGCATTACTCACGGATCTGAGTTCGGGATGGCGGTTGATCAAATTTTCCAAATGTCGGTTAGTTGCTTCCTTCATTGATTACAACACAAGCGGCTCAAGCGGCCGCATCCTCCTGCACTCGTAATTCTCTCACCACTTCTCCTGTCGAACCCGTAATCCCTCCTCAGACGTAGTAGGTCAAAGGTCTAAAGGTCGTAAGGTCACAAGGTCGGGAGGGTGTAAAATCACTTTCGATGTAGCAACTGCCTTAGCATATCGCCGATACCTGTGTACTTCAGAGATGGGTCGACGTATTTCTCCAGCACATAGAACAGGAAGTAGTAAAACCGAGCAGAGGCCCAGATGAGCAGCACAATCAGCAGTGCGGTGAGCCAGCCGGGATTGAGTATGTACAGCGAGATCGAAGTGGTGAGCACGATCACCAGGAAGAGAAAGCCCTTGAGCACGATTAACGGTTTTGATTTCAAGTCACCCATGACAAGTCCATCCTGTGTAGATAATACTCTCTTAACTTCTTGACTGGGCACCTATGTGATAGGTTCCTTACCTTCCCCAACTTTATGATCTTTCGACCTTGACCTATGATATTAGTATTGACTATGGCTGAACAATATGATAACATGATGCCAGTCTGCTCATCCTGCCCCAGACAGATGTATTGGTGGCCTTAGACCGGGTGGCAGAAACCGATAAAAGGAGGACTTTTATGTCCACTCAATCCGCTACACCCAAATGCAAGTCTGCAACACTCCCGTTCTACACTGTGCGCAACATTAGTTGTCCCGAAGATGTCGAGAACAACCGGAAAGTATATGTTGGTTATACACCGGTAGCTGCCATTGTGGGTTTACCAACAGATGAGAATGTCCGGGACTATTTACAGGATGCGGAGGGGCGTCGACGTCGGCGGCCAACGCAGGTCCACAAGGCAATTCAAGACACTCTCGAAAATAACCCCTATAACTTTTCAGTTCTGAACAGTGGTGTCGTCATCGTGGCGCGAGAATGTGAGATTGATGAGAAGAACAAAGTTCTTGTCCTGAAAAGACCTAGTATCATTAATGGCTCTCAGACCCAGGGAGTTATTCGTGACTATCATGCTAAGCTTACTGCGAAGGATGAAGCTCAACAGATGGGAGCTCATGTGAAATTTGAGGTTATCGTTACTGATAACGAGGATCTCATAGCCGAAGTCTCCATTGCCCGCAACTTCCAGAATGATGTCATGACAATATCTATTGCTGGACGTCTTGGTCAATTGGACGAATTGGAAAAAAGACTGCAAAAATCGAATCCCAACCTTATGTTGCAGAAGTCTGAGACAAAACTCTCTGATGACTACATCAAGACTGAGCGTCTTCTTCAGGTAATAACCGCGCTTATACCGGAGAGCCTTTGGCCGAATTCAAAGGACTTCAACAAAGTCTATGCCTACAGTATGAAAGCGAAGTGTCTAAAAGAATTTCAAGAGTTGTATAAGGCAGCAAAGGACACAGATTGCCCAGAGCATGCACACGCGAAACAACTTTATGAATTCTATCTAGATGTCGCTGCTCAAGCCCTTGAGCTGTATACAAAGTGGAAATGCCATCCAGGATTTAGAGGCACTTTGCTTCGGTCTATCGTTCGTGATGAGGCAGGCAATATCCAAGAGGTTCCAGACGGGATCGTGTTTCCTATACTGTCGGCTTTGTCTGCGTTTGCGAAGAAACATAATGGTACCTGGGTTATAGATCCGCCGCCTCTTTTTGCGGACGAAGAATTAATCCGTGCGGCAAAAGGTGTCTATATGGATATAGCCAACAGTAACCCCTGGAACATGGGCAAGAGCAAGTCGTGTTATACCGCTTTGTATCAGATCACGTCAATCTACCGTAAATTGTCGAGATCAGTATCCAAGTAACAATATATATGTGCCATCTGCAACCCCTCCTTTATATACCGAGGAGGGGTTGTTATACTTGTATTGCGGTCATTTTTACGCGAACAGTTTATGTCCTGCTATCTTAATGCGTCCTCCCCAACTTTGTGACCTTCCGACCTTCCGACCTTGTGACTTCCCATTACATTGACGATCAGTCCCCCCAGTGATATAATTAACTGGAATGAGCTGGCGAAAGCGTGCTAATCGCCGGCTTTTTGTTCATAAATATGAATGATTTGTTTACGGAGTCGAGCTTGAAGGGACGGATTAATGATATCCTTCCCCGAGTAGCGAAACCCGCGAGATATACGGGCGGTGAGCTGAACTCTATTCGCAAGCCGCTTGATGAGACAAGTGTAAGGATCGCTCTCGCGTTCCCGGATGTTTACGAAGTCGGCATGTCCAACCTCGGGTTGAGGATATTGTACCACGTCCTCAATTCGCAACCGCGTTTTGCCGCCGAACGTGTTTTTGCGCCTGCTTTCGATATGGAAGAGGAGATGCGGAACGCGGACATTCCTCTCTTCTCGCTGGAATCATCGCTGCCTGTGGGGAGTTTCGACCTCGTTGGGTTTTCGCTGGCTTATGAGATGTGCTACACCAGCGTGCTCAACATGCTTGACCTGGCGCATATACCTCAGCTTGCTTCCGACCGCACCGACGACCATCCCATCATCATTGCTGGTGGACACTGCACCTCAAACCCCGAACCGATGGCTGATTTCATCGACGCTTTCGCTATAGGCGACGGTGAGGAAGTGATTCTGGACATCGCTCGGGTCTACGAGGCGAACAAAGGCAACCGCGCACATGTCCTGCAAGCCCTGGCGGGTATCGATGGCGTATATGTGCCGTCGGTTCACGGGACGCAGCTGGAGAAGCCGGTCATCCAGAGCAGAGTAGTTCTGGACCTGGAGCGCGCGCAGTTCCCCGATAAGCTCATTGTGCCGTTCACTGAAGCCGTACATGATCGTGTTGCCCTTGAAATAATGAGAGGATGCAGCAGGGGATGCAGGTTCTGCCAGGCGGGGATGATCACCCGGCCCGTGCGTGAACGCTCGCTGCCGACATTGTGCGAGCAGGCCACTGAGCTTTTGAGCAAGACAGGCTACGAGGAGATCGCACTCACATCGCTTTCCAGCGCTGATCACTCACAAATACGCGACATCGTCCACACTCTTATAGACCAACACGAGAAGGACAAGGTGGGGATTTCGCTCCCCAGCCTGCGCGCCGACGCCGAGTGCGTGCACCTTGCGGCTGATATTCAACGCGTTAGGAAGAGTGGACTCACCTTTGCCCCCGAGGCGGGAAGCCAGAGGCTGCGCGACGTTATCAATAAAAACGTCACCGAAGATGATCTGCTCGGGGCTGTTGAGGCGGCCGTGGACTGCGGCTGGCGTCGTATTAAACTTTATTTCATGGTCGGGCTTCCAATCGAGACTGATGATGACCTCCGTGGCATCGGCGAGTTGGTGACTAAAGTCATCGACATAGGCCGCAGGCATCGGGCTCCGCTGATGCTGAACGTCACGATCTCTCCATTCGTGCCCAAACCACACACGCCGTTTCAGTGGCGAGGGATGGTGCCGATGGAAGAACTGGAGCGCAGGATTGCCTTGGTACGCCCGCTGCTCCGAGGTAAGAATATCTCCCTGAGCTGGCACGACCCCAGGTGCAGCCGCATCGAGGCCGCGCTTGCACGTGGTGATAAGCGGCTGGGGAATGTGATACACGAGTCATGGAGAAACGGTGGTAATCTGGAGCAGGATTGCTTCAACTATGACCGATGGCAAGCCGCGTTCGATAAAGCAGGACTAGACATTGCTGATTTTGCAAACGCTGATTTACCGACAGATGCCCCATTGCCATGGGACCATATCAGCGTGGGCGTGTCCAAGAAGTTTTTAGCCAGAGAAAACGAGAAAGCCGACTCAGCCGAGAACACGCCGGACTGCCGATCAGGCAAGTGCAGTGCGTGTGGAGTTAAAGAAGCTCTCGCCGGTGCATTCGGCCAGACGATTGAATGCCGCCCACCAGTCAGATTCGCCGTCCCCGAAACCAAAACTTGCGCTGTAGATATGACTACCTCTCCCCTAGCGGGAGAGGGCAGGGGTGAGGGGGCTCCCGCCCGAGTGCTGATAACATTCCGCAAAGGCGAGGGCGCCCGCTGGCTGGGTCACTTGGATCTGATGAGGGTATTTGAGAGAGCGGTGAGGGTCTCGGGCATCGATATTGCATATTCGGAGGGATTCAACCCGCATCCGAAGATGTCCATTGCTTCGGCCCTTCCTCTTGGGGCGACTGCGGATAGGGAACTGATAACGATAAATGTTCATCGTCCGGTAGACGTCAAGGACATGGTCGCCAGGCTTCAGCGCGCGCTTCCAGAGGATGTGTCGCTTGTCAGTGCGGAGATACTATCTGATAATAAGAGAGGACCAACGATCATCGGGAGCGAACTTATAGTTAGTGTTGCTTTTCCTGATGACGAGTCAGCCTCAATGCTTGGCCCCGCCGTTGATGCACTGCTGAGTCAATCCGAGATTATTATTGAGCGAGAATCCGGGAAGAAACGAAGAACTATCGACCTGCGGCCCGGAATATCTTCACTCAATCTGGTAGAGCCGCCCGTAGACACTGGCGCGCGCATCGCTGTTACGCTGCCGCACTTGGAGTTTACAGTGAAACCTGCTGAAATCGTGCAGGCGTTGGGTAAGTTTGTTCCTGGGATACGAATGGTTTCCATTCATAGAGTAGCCCTTATTACCGGCGACAGTGTTGTCCCGGTTTAAGCATATTTTGACTACCGGACTCCGAATCAAGGAGCCCGGACTTCCAAAGAAAGGAGGTGATAATGCATGTCAAAAGAGATTATTGTAAACGTGGATACACGCGAGACCCGCGTGGCATTGGTTGAATCCGGCAAACTTGTAGAACTGCATGTCGAGCGCGAAGAGCGCGTAGTCGGCAGCATTTATAAGTGCAAGGTTTCCAACGTTCTCGCCGGTATGGACGCTGCATTTGTCGACATAGGCCTGGAGCGCAATGCGTTCCTGTATGTCGCAGACGTTCTCCCGGAGATGGACGACGAGTTTCCTGCGGCTCGCAAGGACAGCCACAGGACGTTCAAAATTAGAGAACTCCTGAAGCCGGGCCAGGAATTGATGGTCCAGGTAGTAAAGGGGCCCAGAGGCACCAAGGGAGCGCGCGTTTCCACACGAATTTCGCTGCCGGGCAGGTATCTTGTATTGATGCCTGAATCCGACAGCACCGGCATCTCACGCAAGATCGAGAGCGATGTCGAACGAGACCGGCTTAAGAAGATCGCAGAGAGCATTAAGCCGCTGGGGTTCGGTATGATTGTCCGGACTGAGGCCGAGGGACGGGGCGAAGTGGAACTCCGTGGCGATCTGGAATTCCTCATGAGAATGTGGAGCCAGATACAGGAGAAAGCAACCAAAATTTCTGCACCTGGCCTGGTGCATCAGGACTTGAGCCTGATCTACAAGATGATTCGCGACGTCTTCGGTTCCGATGTCAATAAAATGATCATCGATTCTCCGGTGGATTACGAAAAGGCTATTGAACTGGTCGAGTTGAGCTCGCCCAAAATGAAGCCAAAACTCTTCCTCTACGATGAGCCTGAGCCGATCTTCGAGCACTTCGCGATCGAGTCAGAGATAGAAAATCTACTCCGGCGCAAGGTTTGGTTGAAGTCAGGTGGGCATCTTACCATAGATACTACGGAAGCCCTGATCACCATTGACATCAATACGGGCAAATTTATCGGGTCCACAAGTCTATCGGATACTATTCTGAAGACTAATCTGGACGCCGTTACGGAGATCGCCAGGCAATTGAGGTTGCGTGACCTCGGTGGTATCATCGTGCTCGACTTTATCGATATGGCAAGCGCAAAGGACCGCCAGAAGGTCGTGGCAGCGCTGGAACGGGAACTGCGCAAAGATCGCACCCGTACTAAGATTTGCCATATTAGTCCACTTGGGCTGATCGAGATGACCAGGAAGCGTACTGGCGAAGCCCTCACGGAGATCGTGACGGAGCCGTGCCCGTATTGCCAGGGTAAAGGCCGTGTTGAAAGCGCGGGTACCGTGAGCCTGAAGATCGAGCGCGATCTGAGGCGGCTTGTGGCAGAAATGGACGATGAAGCATTCCTGGTAACGGCGCACCCCGACGTTGTGCACCACTTGGTGGGCACCGGCGGCGAGGTGATAGATGAGATTGAGCGGCGGCTGCGCCGCGCGGTATATGTCCGTGCCAATGAGAACCAGCATGTCGAGAAGTATGAGATCATACCTGGAGATTTGCAGGAGATGGAACGGCACATGATGCCTTGGAAGAAGGGCGAGACGGTGGAGTGCAACGTTGTGCGCAACCCGTTCTCGATGCTTCCCAGGGCCAGTGCATGGCTGGATGGCTATGTGATAGAGCTTGAAAACGGTGGCAAGTATGTCGGTCGCCGCGTGAAAGCGAAGCTGGGAGACATCCACAGATCATATGCGTTCGGAGAAGTTACGTCGGCTGAGAAGTCACTTGACAAGGCCGTACGCTCGTGATAAGATAAATGGTTCGTCAATGGGGCATTGAGGGTCTCGATGCCCCATTGCTTGATGTACCTCGTGAATATTAGATAAATCGTTATGGGGGTTCGAAGTGTACGCCATAATCAAAGCTGGTGGCAAGCAATACAAAGTTGCACAGAATGACGTTATCGCCGTCAACAGGCTTGCCGCGTCGGAAGGCGATGAAGTCGTTATCAATGAAGTGCTGCTTGTTTCCAATGATAAGGGAGTCAACATCGGCGCCCCATATGTAGCGGGAGCCAAAGTAATCGGTAAAGTCGTGAGACATTACAAGGGCCGCAAGGTTCGTGGCTGGACTTACAAGCCCAAGAAGTCCGAGAGCAGACGCTATGGCCATAGGCAGTATCTCACTTCTGTAGCCATATCAGATATCCAGGCTTAGGCAGGTAGAACACAATGGCACATAAAAAAGGTTTAGGAAGTACTAGAAACGGTAGAGACAGCAACCCGAAACGGTTGGGTGTTAAGGAGTATGGTGGCGAGTCAGTTACCGCCGGAAGCATTCTTGTTCGGCAGCGCGGCACGCCGCTCCACCCCGGACAGAACGTCGGCAAGGGCAAGGACGATACTCTTTACGCGCTCATCGACGGGCTGGTCAAGTTTGAGACCACAGGCGGCAGGAGAAGGGTCAGCGTTTACCCGGCATCTGCTAGCTAGCTTGTAGTGCATTTGATGGTGTGGCGTGGTGTTGGAACGTCGTTTGGAACAGTGTTTCGAGAATTTATTCCCGAAACGAACTCACCTCACACAGCGAAACGCACTCTGAATTCAGGGGAAGATGAATCGCGTAAATGGATTCATCTTCCCTTTTTGTTTAATAAGAGTCATCGCGAAGGGATGAAAATATACTATTTTCAGGAGCAGTCAGCTATCAAAAACCAGTATGCAGTTGGTTTTTGATAGCTGAAAGCTGAGAGCTTATATTATGCAATTTGTTGATCAAGTAGAGATCGCTATAAAATCAGGTGATGGCGGAAACGGCATAGTCGCGTTCCGCAAAGAGAAGTTTATCCCCCGCGGTGGACCATCAGGTGGTAATGGCGGCAAGGGTGGCGATGTGGTGCTCGTTGCTGACGCCAAGCTCAGCACTCTTGTAGACCTGCGCTATAAGAAACACTACAAGGCCGAACGCGGCGCTGACGGCGGCGCCAACGACAGGTCAGGCAAGCAGGGCGAAGACCTTGTTTTGAAAGTGCCGGTAGGCACGATAGTTTATCGCACAGATACAGGCAGGATGCTGGCGGATCTTACGCACGACGGCCAGCGTGTGGTCGTACAGAATGGTGGAAAAGGCGGGCTCGGTAATGCTGCCTTCGCCACATCGACCCTGCAGACCCCTAAGTTCGCCGAAAAGGGCGAGCCTACTGACGAGATTCCCATTACGCTTGAGCTAAAATTACTCGCGGATGTTGGGCTGGTCGGCTACCCGAGTGTGGGCAAATCCACGTTGATCTCCAAGATATCGGCGGCGAAGCCCAAAATTGCTGATTACCCGTTCACGACTTTGGTCCCGAACCTGGGTGTGGTGGCGATTGGAGATAAATCGTTTGTGGTGGCGGATATGCCGGGGCTGATCGAAGGCGCGCATACCGGCGCAGGGCTGGGGCATCAGTTCCTGCGGCATATCGAGCGCACGCGACTGCTGGTGCATATCATTGATGTGTCAGGTTTCAGCGGCCGCGATCCGATACACGATTTCGACTCGATTAATGATGAGCTGCGCGCGCACAGCGAGAAGCTGGCTGGTTTACCGCAGATAATTGCTCTTAACAAGGTTGATTACCCCGAGGCTCCTGCTATTATCGAACAGCTCAAGCCCGATCTTGAGGGGCGTGGTTATGAGGTGTTCGAGATATCCGCACTCACTGGCCAGGGGGTGCAACCGCTTCTCTATCGCGTAGCTGCCAAGTTGGACGAACTGCCTCACGAAGAGTTGGAACCGGAACAGGAAGTCGTTCGGTTCACAGTGTCGCCGGATCACGAGCAGTGGGATGTCAGAAAAGTTGGTGAAGGTGAGTTTGTGATTGAGGGCCGGTCAGTCGAAATGCTGGTGCGGCGCACTGATATCAGCAATGAATACGCGCTCCGCAGGATGCATAAACAGCTCGACAAGATGGGAGTTATCAGCCGCCTGCGTGAGTTAGGTGCAAAACACGGTGATACCGTGAGAATCAGGGATTTGGAGCTTGAGTTCCACGATGAAGCATACGAATAGGCCGCTTAAGCGCATTGTAGTCAAGGTTGGCACTAGCAGCCTTGTCAGTAATGGTGGTTCGCTCGATCTGGCTAAAATGGCCGCAATGGCACGTCAGATCGCCGAGATCAAGCGGCGAGGTAAAGAAGTAGTATTGGTTAGTTCCGGCGCTATCAGGGCCGGTATGGAGCGCCTGGGTATGAGCGAGCGCCCGAAGAGCATCCCGGGCCAGCAGGCGACAGCCGCTATTGGCCAGAGTGTGCTGATGCAGTCATATACGGACCTGCTCTCAGAGTTCGGCGTGATTCCCGCTCAGGTCTTGCTCACCCGTGATGACTTCAACCATCGCACCCGTTATCTCAATGCGGGTAACACCCTGCGGACTCTGCTCAAGTTCGGATGCCTGCCGATTGTGAACGAGAACGATACCGTTGCCACCGAGGAGATCAAATTCGGTGAGAACGACACTCTCTCCGCGCTGGTAGCCGCCAGTGTGGACGCAGACCTGCTCTTGAACCTTTCTGATGTAGACGGTCTGTTCGATGGTGACCCCAGATCAGATGCGGACTGCAAACTGATCGAAGAAGTAGAAAAGATCACGCCGGAGATAGAGCAGCTTGCCGGTGGCACACACGGCTTGTGCGGCAGCGGCGGTATGCGGACCAAAATTGAAGCCGCAAAGATCGCCACCAGCTCCGGGGTGCGCATGATTATTGCAAATGCATCTCTTCCAAATGTGCTTTTGGATGCGGTCGCCGGGAAGCGGGTGGGGACTGTGTTTCTCTGCAAACCGGTCGAGCTTAACCATCGCAAACGCTGGATTGCATTTGGAAGCCGCATCAGGGGCAGCGTGATCATCAATGAAGGCGCACGGAAGATGCTCGCGGAGCGCGGCAAGAGCCTTCTCTCCGCCGGAGTGATCAGTTGTGATGGCGAATTTGATGTGGGTGACCTTGTTGCGGTTGTCGATGAGCAGTCGATGCAGATTGCAAGGGGGCTTACTAATTATTCGTCTACCGAACTGGCACTTATTAGAGGGAAGCGCAGCAGCGAAATAGAAAGAATTCTAGGGCACAAGGATTTTGATGAAGTAATCCACCGGGACAACATGGTGTTGGGAGTCTGATAATGAGTGAAGTTGAACTAAAATGCAGAAAAGCCAAAGAAGCCGCCGCAAAGTTGGCTACTCTTGGCACTGCAATTAAAGATAAAGCCCTTTATGCGATGGCTGACGCGTTTGAGGCCAATAAAGACGCCATATTCGCAGCCAATAGGATCGACCTAGAAGCCGCCTCTGCAGCCGGTATCAGCGGCCCAATGCTCAAGCGTCTGGAGCTTACGGATAAGAAAGTCGCGCAGATGGCTGATGGCGTGCGCCAGATCGCTGCTCTGAGAGACCCGATTGGTGAGACTCTCGAGGGCTACGTCCGGCCCAACGGCATGGAAGTGCGCAAAGTGCGGGTTCCGATAGGGGTTATCGGCATCATATATGAGTCCAGGCCGAATGTCACCGCCGACGCCGCCGCCCTGTGCCTGAAGTCGGGTAATGCGGTGGTTTTGCGTGGTGGTTCTGAGGCCATTCATTCCAACCTCGCTATTGCCGGGCTGATCGACAAGGCCATTACAGCCGCCGGAGTCCCTGCGGGTGCAGTGCAGATCATCGAAACCACTGATCGCGCGGCAGCGAGGGAACTGATGACTATGAAGCCTTATGTTGACTGCCTCATCCCACGC
>JAJFTD010000002.1 GCA_021373255.1 bacterium | reverse complement strand
TCTTCCTCATGGCGTCGCCGAACGTAGTCTTTGCAATAGACCAGATGATCACTTGCGTGCCTCCCTTACAATCTCGACAAAGAGGTCTTCCAACGTCTGCCTTTGCGGAACGACTGAAACCAGGTTGCACTTACCGCGCACAGTATCCAGGACGTTATGCACATTCTCCTCGTTGTCTACATAAATGCGCATGAACTCGCCGTCTACCGACACTCGCTCAGCCAGCGGTTTTACTTCGCTAGAGAGATTCTCTTTTGCTTTAGTAACGGTGATAACAGTCCGTCCGATATGCAGCAACTCTTCCATACTGCCGATTTTGACCAGTTTGCCACGATTGATAATGGCGACACGGTCGCACACAGACTCGATATCTGAAAGTTGATGCGAACTCACGAACACGCTCTTCCCACGCTGCTTAAGAGAGAATATAAGGTCTTGAATGTCTTTATGCGCGATTGGGTCGAGGCCGGATGTGGGCTCATCGAGGAAGAGGAGGTCAGGATCATTGATCAATGCTTGCGCAACTCCTATCCTCTGAAGCATACCCTTTGAATACTGGCGAAGCGATCGCTTGCCATCTTGTGTAAGACCAACTTGTTCAAGGAGTTCCGCAATCCTGCGCTTTCGAGTTGCACCATCCATGCGGAAAAGTTTACAATAGAAATCGAGCACTTCTACACCGGTCATGTGCTCATAAAAATAAGGACTCTCCGGAAGGTAACTGATTCGCTTCTTAGCCTCAATATCACCAGCCGGCTTACCTAACACCATAGCCTTGCCAGAACTCGGAAATAGCAGACCGAGCAGCATCTTTATGGTAGTAGTCTTCCCAGCGCCATTGGGACCGATGAAACCGAATATTTGCCCTTGATCGACCTGAAAGTTCAGATCGTCTACAGCAGCTACGCTGTCTCCCAGGGCGCCTTTATAGACTTTCTTAAGTCCCTGGACCATTATGGCTTCTGCCACGCTCTTACCCCCAATATCCAATTTGGTATCCCTAGTTGCCCGTGCTCAGTATAATTGATGAGCTTTGCCGTGTCAATAAACTCGAACATGGCCTAGTTCAACCATAAGATATACGTTATCACATGCCTGCAAGTTCCAGATGAGTTAGAAAGTTAGCAATATAGCAGCAGATTTTCGCAATCGCGATTAAACCTTGCAACCCTATTAGTCCATGATGCTGCTATATCCGAGGGCGAATGTCCTGCTCCAATCCCTTTTCTTAACTCAGAATTGCCCGCCAGCAAGTCGAAAAACATTCGACCATCCTCACCAGGATCAATAAACGCAAGGCGATCTGAATAAGCTTGCATTATGGCGCAGAGTATAGCAACTCCGGTTAGCACAGGCCTAAAACTATTTCGATCGCTAATAGATAAGTATAACCCTGTGCAAGATATGCTTTTATACTTAGACTGATCAGGTGTGAATATCTCTTCTTGAAACTCAACTCCTGGAAGCTGGTAACTCTTGAGCAATTCACAAATGGTGCGTGAATCCAACCATGGAGCGCCGATTATCTCGAACGGATGAGATGTGCCGCGGCCCTCAGAAACGTTGGTTCCTTCAAAAAGGCATGTTCCGGGGTAAACCAGCGCGGTAGTCGAGTAAACCATATTCGGAGAAGGACGCAGCCATGCGATACCGGTATCATCCCAATGCATACTACGCTGCCATCCCCGCATTCGAACCACGCGTAAATCGCACTCAACACCAAACTGCTTTACAAAAAGCAGCGCCAGTTCACCAATCGTCAGCGCGTGCCTGATAGGGATTGGATACAAACCAACAAACGAGGAATATGCGGGGTCAAGTATCGGGCCTTCAGGATTGAGACCTGAGATTGGGTTAGGTCTGTCAAGAACCCAAACAGGTATCCCCAGCTTACCGCAGGCTATCATCATATTTGCCATTGTGGACGTGAATGTGTAAAACCTTGAGCCGACATCTTGAACATCTATTAACATCAAATCGATGTCGCCCAGGCTTGAGGCGTCTGGAGTTCGCCTTGGCCCATATAAGCTGTGAACCGGCACTCCCAGGCGCTGGTCGATGTAATCATCCACATGCGCGCCCGCTGGAGAATCACCACGGGCACCGTGCTCAGGAGCAAATACAGCTTCAACACGCACACCACTTGCCACAACCGCATCTGCAATGTGGATGAGGTCATGGTTCACTGAGGCGTGATTGGCAAGTATCCCTACGCGTGCGTGCGCTAGCTCAGGGATCAACTCATTCAGTAACACATCCAGCCCATTTAATACTACTTCAGAACACTTTTGCATCACACTCGCCCTACAACCACGGTCAACTATACCTCAAAGATGCGCCTGATGCAATATTGACTGCAATTAAGGTGCATGCTATAATTTAGCGTCAGTAAGGGGCTGTGGCTCAGTTGGGAGAGCGCTTCCCTCGCACGGAAGAGGCCGCGAGTTCGAATCTCGCCAGCTCCACCATCCTTATATACGGCGTAAGTCGTAGAGCCTCGTCGATTTTCCGGCGAGGCTTTTGTCGTTTTTCTACTGTATGAGATTTTGGCAAGCTAAAGATGACTACCCAAGGCGATAGCTCAATACTCGTTACGAAAGACGATCCTGCTGTAAACACCCTGCGGGAAACCGCTCGCGGTATACTGAGTAAAGTCTTTGGATACGGTGAGTTCAGAGGTGAGCAGGAAGAAGTAATCACGCATGTCGCACAAGGTGGCGACGCGTTTGTATTGATGCCCACGGGTGGCGGCAAATCACTGTGTTATCAGATTCCAACACTGATGAGAAACGGCATTGGAGTGGTTATTTCTCCGCTTATCGCTCTGATGCAGGACCAAGTGGCGGCATTAACTGAACTTGGGCTAAAGGCTGAGATGCTGAACTCCGCTATCTCGGCAACCGAGCAGCGGGATATAATTAGTAGATTGCACAGGGGGGATGTCGATATTCTCTATGTCGCTCCCGAAAGACTGGTATTGGAACCTACCCTTGAGCTGTTCTCTCAGATTACAATAGCTCTGTTCGCAATCGATGAAGCCCACTGTGTTTCCCAATGGGGCCATGACTTCCGTCAAGAATATCTCTCCCTCTCTATATTACACCAACGTTTCCCGGATATTCCCAGAATTGCACTCACAGCCACGGCTGATGAGCCTACGCGCAAGGAAATCATCGAACGGCTGCAGCTAAAAGATGCTCGGCTCTTTTCTGCTGGTTTCGATCGCCCGAATATCCGTTATCGGATCATCATAAAAGAGAACCCAAAAAAGCAATTACTCACATTCCTTAACGATGAGCATCAAGGCGACTCGGGGATTGTTTACTGCTTGTCCCGAAAGAAAACAGAAGAAGTAGCCCGCTGGCTCAAAGAGGCTGGCCGGGATGCCCTACCCTACCACGCAGGGCTAAGCGCAGGGGTTCGACAAAAGAATCAGTCGCGCTTCCTGCGAGAAGATGGCGTGATAATTGTAGCGACCATTGCTTTTGGAATGGGTATTGATAAACCAGATGTGCGGTTCGTTGCACACCTCGACTTACCGAAGAGTATCGAGGCGTATTATCAGGAGACAGGGCGTGCAGGGCGCGACGGTCTTCCTGCTGATGCGTGGATGACATATGGAATGGCAGATGTGGTGCTACAGAGAAGTCTTATAGATTCATCCTACGCCGATGACCTGCACAAACGCCTCGAACATCGTAAACTTAATGCTCTTCTCGGATTGTGCGAGACTACATCCTGCCGACGACAAGTATTGCTGTCATACTTTGGTGATGAAATTCTCTCACCCTGTGGTAACTGCGACACCTGCCTCAACCCTGCCGAAACCTGGGACGGTACACTTGCGGCAAAGAAAGCCATATACATAGCAAACCAAACAGGCCAACGCTTCGGAGCGGTTCACCTGGTCGATATAATGCTTGGGAAGATGACTGAGAGGGTGACAAAGTTCGGTCACGATAAACTTTCTGCATTTGGAAGAGGAAAGGAACTCTCGGAGCGAGAGTGGTCTTCTGTTTTCAGGCAGCTTGTGGCGATGGGCTATCTGTCAGTTGATATGGAGCGCTACGGTAGTATAAAGTTGACTCCCGAAAGCATGAGCGTGATGCAAGGTGGCGTTAATATCAGCCTCAGAAAGGACCATCTAGGATCTGGAAAGAAAGCAGCAAGCAAGCGTAAAAAATCCGGCAAACCTACCGATCAGCGCACTGAGAATGTCTTCGAGTCTCTTCGGGCCCGCCGTGCGGAATTAGCGAAAGAGGCTGGCGTGCCGCCTTATGTCATATTCCACGATACGACTCTCATTGCAATGGCAGAACATATGCCATCGACTATAGAAGAGATGAGCAAAATATCGGGAGTTGGTGAGCACAAATTAGCTAAATATGGAGCGATTTTTCTGGAAGTGCTTGGGAAAACTATTAATTCTGACAAGCAGGAGGATATCCCGGAGCAGCAGGTGAACTAAGAGCAGAGATCATCCATTTTGTAGTTTTAATGGAGGAAGCTATGTCTTCGATCAAGCTGAATGAGAACTGGCCAGTATTAAAGAATTATGACAGCAATCATCTACGCCGTATCGCTATGCCTCTTGGAGGCATCGGCACAGGAACAATCTCTATCGGCGGTAGAGGTGACCTGCGTGATTGGGAAATTCTCAACAAACCCGCAAAAGGATTCCTGCCTCCTTCATTGTTTGTACTTTATGCCAAGCAAGGAGACAATGCCCCTGTATCGCGCATGCTGGAAGGTCTGATCGACCATGCGGATTATGAGGGGCCGAATGGATGCAGCATACCTTACCATGGTCTGCCCAAATTTAAAGAAGCCCGTTTCCATGCGGCTTATCCTCTTGCGCAAGTCACCCTCTCGGACGATAATGTGCCGCTTGACGTCCGTCTGGAGGCATTTAATCCGTTGGTCGCCTGCGACTCACAAGCCAGTGGTTGGCCCGTGGCTGTTTTGCGTTATTCGCTAACTAACAAGACGAATCAAACAGTGCAAGCCAGCATATGTGGAGATATACCCAACTTCGTAGACGCGGGTGGGACTAACACAGCCGTGATTCGTGAATCCGGGGAGCTTAAGGGTGTGTTTTTGGCGTGTGACGGTGGGGATGCAGGCGCCGAGAAGTGGGGGACACTTGCCCTGGCCTGCACAGAACCTGATGTCACATTCAGAACTGCCTGGCTGCCTACATTCTGGGCTGGTGATCTGCTCGATTTTTGGGATGATTTCAGCACGGATGGCCGTATCAGTGAGCTGCCACCCGAAAAGCGAGATAGACCGCGAGCATCGGTATGCGCATCGGTGGAAGTCCCGGCGGGAGAATCCAGGAATATTACTTTTTTGATTACTTGGCACTTCCCGAATAGGATGACATGGACTCCGGCTCCTAAAGAGGACTGCGGCTGCTCCGGCGGGTGTTGCTCATCCAATTCAGACCGCGTTGGCAACTATTACACCACAATTTTTGCCGACGCATGGGATGTAGCAGAGAAGTTTGCGCCACAGTTGGATTCCCTGGAAGCTCGTACTATCGAGTTTGTGAGCAGTTTCTGTAATAGTAATCTGCCGGATGTAGTGAAGGAAGCCGCGTTGTTTAATCTCAGCACGCTTCGCAGCGAGACATGTTTCCGAACTGAGGACGGCCGTTTTTACGGATGGGAAGGATGCCAGGATACCGCAGGTTGCTGTCATGGCACATGCACGCATGTATGGAATTATGAGCAAGCTACGGCGTTTCTGTTCGGCGATCTCAATCGCTCGATGCGTGAGACTGAGTTCCTGCTTGCTACTCATAGTGACGGATTCATGCCGTTTAGAGTAAACCAACCCCTCGACCGTGCTGCGGAGTTCGCTGGAGCGGCGGCCGACGGACAGATGGGCTGCCTTATGAAGTTGTATCGGGACTGGCAGTTGTCTGGTGACGATAATATGCTGCGCACACTATGGCCAAAGGCACGGAGATCAATGGAGTTTTGCTGGATTCCAAAGGGCTGGGATAGTGATAAAGATGGCGTTATGGAAGGCTGCCAGCATAACACTATGGATGTTGAATACTTCGGCCCCAATCCTCAAATGGGTGGGTGGTATCTCGGCGCTCTTCGTGCGTGCGAAGAGATGGCAAACTACCTTGGAGAGCATGATTTCGCGGCTGAGTGCAGGGAGTTATTTGAGAAAGGGAGTAAGTGGCTGGATGCAAATCTATTTAATGGTGAGTATTATGAACATCAAGTCCGGCCGCCGATGAGTAAAGACAACATCGCAGAGCATCTGCTTGTTGGGATGGGGACCTCTAACTTCGAGGAGCCGGATCTTCAGCTTGGCGCAGGTTGCCTTGTAGATCAGTTGGTCGGCCAGTATATGTCGCATATATGCGGTCTGGGTTATCTTTTGGACGCGGATAAAGTCAAAACTACTCTGCAGAGCATACTTAAATACAACTTCCGCAAGCTCGAAGGCCATTTCAATCACCCGCGCTCTTTTGTAATGAGTGATGAATCTGCTGTTTTGATGAGCACGTATCCTCGCGGACGAAGACCGCGATTGCCGTTCCCTTATGCAAATGAAGTTATGACCGGCTTTGAGTACACAGCAGCCGCGCATATGCTCTATGAGGGACAGGTTGCCGATGGGCTCAGGATTATCGAGGCGATCAGAGAGCGTTACGATGGCCAGCGCCGCAGCCCGTTTGATGAGGCTGAGTGTGGTCATCACTATGCGCGTGCTATGGCGAGTTGGGCTGCTGTGCTCGCTTTGACAGGTTTCCACTATTCAGGCGTTGATAAAAGCATTGAGTTTGCTGAGAGAGATGGCGTTAACTTCTGGTCCACGGGCTTTGCTTGGGGGACGTGCGAGCAATCTCGTATTGATAATGGCGTGAAAGTTATTTTGCGTGTAACTCACGGCGCTCTGGTGTTGAAATCGCTGACAATAACTGGGGTTGGAACCATTTCTGAAGATCATGCCATAACACTGTCGGGTGGCGACGTGTTTGAATACGTTATAAAAGGGAAGAAGTAGGAGCGGTATCCAATGAGCAGTTATCTAATCGGCCATGACGTTGGCGGGACCAAATGTGCGGTAATATTGGGCAAAGCCGATGGTGGCGAGATAGAGATAATAGATCGAATTCAGTTTCCAACTCACTCAGATCTTGGACCTGAGCAGACATTAGTTAACTTCGAGCGGTATACCAAAGAGATCATGACCCGCAATGACCTTGATGTTTCGCAGGCTCGTGCTATAGGTATAAGCTGCGGCGGGCCTATAAGCAGTGCGAATGGAACAGTGCTCTCCCCACCCAACCTGCCTGGCTGGGACGAGATTCACATAGTGGAGAGATTTGAAAAGAGCTTTGGCTTGCCTGTGCGGCTTGAGAATGATGCTAATGCATGTGCACTGGCGGAATGGCGTTGGGGAGCGGGAAAGGGCTGCAGGAATCTGATCTTTATGACGTTTGGCACCGGTTTAGGTGCGGGGCTGGTTTTGGATGGCAAGTTATACTCCGGCACCAACGACCTCGCAGGTGAGGTTGGGCATGTAAGGCTGGCTGATGATGGTCCTGAGGGATATGGAAAGCGAGGATCATTTGAGGGATTTTGCAGTGGGGGTGGCATAGCGCGCCTTGCTCGTGAAATGGCGTTGAGTGCTATCTCCGATGGTAAACCGGCTTTGTATTGCCCAACAGTTAATAAACTCGATAGCATATCGGCTCGAACAGTGGCTGAAGCTGCTAACCAGGGTGATCCAGTTGCTAAAGAAGTATATCGCATCGTCGGTACGCAACTTGGTAAGGGCTTGGCTATGCTCATAGATATTCTAAATCCTGAAGTTATTGTAATCGGCAGCGTTTTTGCCCGGCAGCGAGACCTGCTCTGGCCGGTGGCTGAAAAGGTGATTAACGCTGAAGCTCTGCCGGGTGCTGTAGCAGTGTGCAAAGTGCTTCCGGCTGCATTGGGTGAGGCAATCGGAGATTACGCGAGTTTATCACTGGCGGCTGGATAGGCTTGGATTTGGATATAGTTGCAGACTGCAACTAGCTATTGACAATCCTGCTGTGTTGTGATACAACTTTCTGGGAGAACCAACCTATGAGTTTACGACATGCGATCATTTGGGAGGTTCGATCGGATTCTCAGCAATTTGCGGTCTGCAAATAATGACCCTTTTCTCAAGGAGCACTTATGTCCAAGTTTATGGTTACAGGTGGCGCTGGATTTATCGGCAGCCATATAGTAGAACTGCTGCTCGCTGAGCAACATGAAGTGGTAGTATATGACAATTTCTCCACAGGCCGCGAGTGCAATCTTGAGCCTTTCGCTGATTGTATCAACATTGTAAGAGCTGATATTCGTGACGCGGCTGCTCTGGATACTGCTATGGCAGGTGTGAACTACGTTATCCATCACGCGGCTGAGATTTCAGCGATAAAGTCGGTGGAAGATCCGCTGTTCGCAAACGAGGTGAATGTCACCGGCACTCTTAACTTATTATCTGCCGCGCGCAAGAATGGTGCAAAGAGAATGGTGCTTGCTTCTTCCAGTGCGATTTATGGCGATACAGGCAAAGCGCCTCAGAGCGAAATGAACCTGCCCCACCCTCTGTCACCTTACGGAGCTACTAAAATCTGCGGGGAGCATTATTGCACTGTGTTTAATGAGATATACGGCCTTGAGACCGTGCGCCTTCGATATTTCAACGTGTATGGTCCCAGGCAGAACCCGAAATCACAATACGCGGCTGTGATACCAAAATTTATCGATAAGATTCTTGCGGGCCAGGCGCTGCACATTTATGGAGACGGCGAGCAGACACGCGATTTTGTATATGTAAAGGATATAGCACGAGCTAATTATATGGCCTGCTTATCTGATAAGGCCCCTGGAGAAGTGTTCAATATCGCAGGTGGCAGGTGCATCAACGTGAATGAGCTTGCTGAGCTTTTGATGTCTGTTACAGGAAAGCAAGTTGAAATCATTCACGACGCCCCCGTGGTTGGGGAGATAAAATACTCCGCAAGTGACATTACTAAGGCACGCGAAGTCCTTGGGTTCAGTCCGAAGGTGACCCTGGAGCAGGGTCTGAGCGATGTAGTCGCTTATTTCGGCGGTTAGGAAGGAAACCATTACACATGAAGACAGTTATACTCGCGGCAGGCAAGGGAACACGCCTTGGCGATCTTACGAAACATACGCCTAAGCCAATGCTGGTCGTAGCTGGAAGACCGGTATTGGAGCATATTATATTGCACATAAGGCAGTGCGGAATAACCGATTTTGCACTGGTAACACGCTACCTAAGCGAGAAGATCGAAGAGCATTTCAAAGATGGCTCTCCGCTGGACATCAAAGTATCCTATATTCCCCAGCCTGAAGCCTATGGCACCGGCGCGGCGCTTCTGGCGGCGAGGTCATTTGTGAATGACGATAGCGTGATGATGACGTTTGGTGATGTAGTCACGAGCCCAGATGCTTATGCAGGCGTGCTGGACATCTTCAACAACACTCAATGCGACGGCGCGATTGCGCTGAATTGGGTAGAAGACCCTTGGAAAGGCGCAGCGGTAATGACCGATCCCGAGGGCACTGTTGTCCAGCAGATTCGTGAGAAACCCAAGCAGGGAGAAGTGGTCTCGCATTGGATGAACGCAGGCATTTTCGCATTCAAACCCGTGGTCTTCGATTACCTCGAAAAGCTTAAACCATCCGTTCGGGGCGAGTATGAGTTTCCTGATGCTATCAATGCTATGATCAATGATGGCCTTACTGTTCGACCTTACTTCATGAAAGGCCCGTGGCAGGATGTGGGAACCGTAGAGGATCTTCAGAAAGCCGAGAAGCTGCTCGGTGGATAGATAGCGGCTAATGGAATTATTCGGGTCAAGCAGGGACGAGTTGGCCTCGTATGTGAAGTCACTAGGCCAACCCACCTATAGAGGGAAACAGATTGCGGACTGGTTGTATGTCAAGGGCGCGCGAGAAGTGTCTGAGATGACCAACCTGCCGGAGGTGCTACGTGAGCAGATCGCTTCCGATGCCGCAATCACCCGGTCACGTGTAATAAAGGAGTCAGCCGCCCCTGACGGCACCACGAAATACCTCCTCCAACTCTCCGATGGCGAAACAATCGAGAGTGTGCTCCTCCCATATTCCGACCGAACCAGCGTGTGTGTGTCCACACAGGTAGGCTGCAGAGCCGGATGTCTGTTCTGCGCGACTGCTGAATGTGGGTTGGTACGCAACCTTACCGCTGGAGAGATAGTAGATCAGGTTCTCACACTCCAGGAACAAGGCGGACGGAGGGTCACGCATGTCGTTTTTATGGGCATGGGTGAGCCGCTAATGAACATGCCCAATGTGCTCAAGGCGATACATCTTCTTAATGACGAAGTCGGTATCTCGATGCGCCGGATTACTATATCCACCGTCGGGATCACGCCAGCGATCCGCAAGCTGGCTGAGCTTGACTTGCAGATCACTCTGGCGTTATCACTCCACGCTCCTAACGACGACCTCCGACGACAGTTGATCCCTATATCAGAAAAGTTTCCACTGCCTGAATTGATGTCGGCATGCAAGGATTATGCTGACAGAACCAAGCGGAGGATCACGCTAGAATATTTGCTCATCGCTGGTGTGAATGATGCTCCCGAGCAGGCGGCACAGTTGGCTGGTCTGCTGAGGGGCGTGATGAGCCACGTCAACCTTATCCCTTACAACGAAGTCCCCGGAAAACCCTACAAGCGCCCTGCGCGAGAGGCAATCGCAGCGTTTAGATCCGTGCTTGAAGAAGCCGGAATCGAAGTGACACAGCGTATGGAACGCGGCCACAGCGTGTCGGCGGCGTGCGGACAGCTTAGGCGTAGAACAGGGCTTACATAGGTCTACATTCAATAGCATTCCATATAGCATCTGCGATAGACGCCATGCCCTTGTCGCCCGGATGGTCTGCAACACCAGAGTGTTCGAATGAGCGTTCCGAACGTGCATAATTCGACTCATCTTTACTCAAGTTGCTGATGTCTATATACTTACCACCTACCTCAGCACACACCTGCCTGAGAATAGCATCCTTTGCTTCATTTGGCCAGAATGAGCTTCGCACGAATAAGGAGGGAGAATTATCACTCTGGAGCAGAGCCAATAAACGTGTCAAAGCATCATGATACAGCCTTTGGGACTCATCTGAAGTTAGGTCAGGCACATTTTCATTTATTGCCAGGATAATGATGTCGGCCTTGAATTCGGCGCACGCCTTAAGTGCTTCCGAAATATTATATGTATCGTATTCTCGCTCGAAGTCGGCGATGTTTCTGACCATCATCTCTGGCGCTTTGCCGCCAGCCGCCTCTGTAAATCGTTTTATCAGTAGATGCACGTAGTCTTTATCCGGGGTGCTTGCAGCCATGCCCCAGTCTTTTCCCGGCCAGCCGCTGTTCTCCAGCCCCGGATGCTTTGTGATGCTGTTGCCAAGGATGAGAATTTTGTCCGCTTTCATTTGAGTCTCCTCGTTATACTATATCATTGCCATTGACTGCTGATCATTTCAACACTAACATGATAACAGCACACGGGTCAACTCTGGAGCACAATGCGTAAAGCCCTTACAATACTACTGATTATTGCCGCACTTTTAATTGGCGGGTATGTCGGATTTATTAGCGGTCAACATGGACCCGTGCCCAAAGGGCCAATACTGAAGATCACTTTCCTCCGCGCCAGCCTTGGCGGTGGAGTTATAGTCAAAACCCCTGAGAATAGATTTACTGTAATCGATCCTGGGGCTGCACGCACAAGTGATGCGTTAGTAAAATACTTGAACTCAGAGAAAGTCAAAACTCTAGACATTTTGATTACCAACCCTACAAGCACCAACTCAGCCGCATGTAATGCTCTTATGCGTTCTTTTAGAGTGCGAAGAATTATGAGTGGTGAAAAGCAAGGGAGATCGAGGACTTGGCGGCGGGTTATTGCTAATGCAGAGAGAAAAGGCATCTCCATGAGCCAGATTGTCGCAGAGCGGACAATCAATTTGTCAAACACCACTGAATTGCATGTTCTTGCGCCGCCACAAGGGCTCCTGCAGTCTGTATCCTCGGAAAGCGATGATAACTCGCTGGTATTCAAAATCACTTTTGGCAGAAAGCGTTTTCTTTTCACTTCAGAGATTACTGAGCGTGGAGAAGCCTGGCTGGTAAAATCAGGCAGCGATGTTGAGAGTGATGTACTTATTGTCCCACGCAGTGGGCACAGCACGGCGGCTTCACTTGAATTACTCTCCAAGGTTCGTCCCGATTATTGTGTTATAACCTCAAGCAACACCCCCAACAGGTCTCTATTGGAACGATTGAATGAAAAAAATACGGGCGCCAGACTCTTCCGCACGGATAAAAATGGCACAATAAGTATTGTAAGTGACGGCCGTACAATAGCAGTGATCACAGAAAGGGATGGCCGTGACTAGTCAGACATACAATCAACTCCCGCAGATCAGCATGGGCTGGCCCGCCTGATTCCCGAGCGGTCCACATCGCCCTGCGTATGCGGTACGGGGCGATATGATAATACAAAATACTTCTGATTCAATATCACCGACGTGGGCTGTAGTTATTGCCGCCGGCACCGGGGGGCCACAGGCGCTTGCGGAATTATTGCCGCGTATTCCATCCTCATTTCCCGGCACTATAATTGTAATCCAGCAAATGAGACAAGGTTTTACACGCGTCCTTGCAGATATGTTGAATCAGACCTGCAGCATCCCAATACACGAACCCATTGACGGACAGGCGCTTCTGCCTGGCAAGATTCTTATGACCCCCAGCGGCACCAGGCTTATCTTATGTGAACCAGGTGGGAATACTAGTGTGATAGTAGAGGATGTCGAAGACTCACCTGATCTTAGACACAGCAGGACTGACTCTACAATGTCTTCAATAGCACAGGGGTTTGGTAAGAATACCATTGGCGTGCTCTTAACAGGAGTAGGCAGTGATGGATGCGAGGGACTACGTGCCATTGCAGGAGTAGGTGGTCTTACTATCGCTCAGGACGAGCCATCATGTGTGGTTCACGATCTTCCTGCCACTGCTATTCAAGCTGGAGTCGTACACGAAGTGCTGCCTCTCTGGAGCATTGCGGACAAAATAATCGACGTAGTCGCTGGAGGTGCACGTGAAGTCGCTGCCTAAACCCAGACTTGGAGACATGCTGGTGGCTGCAGGTGTTCTGACTGCCGACCAGTTGGAATGGGCCCTCGAACGCCAGAGACAAAGCTATCAGCGATTGGGGCAGATACTCATAGATGCCGAACTCGCCACTGAGGACGACATCGCCGAGGCTCGGGCGCTTCAGCTTGAGATGCCGCATGTTCAGCTCGGGGAATTTTCTATCCCAATGGATGTGGTTCGCCTTGTTCCTGAATCAGTGGCACGCACATATAGCCTGATACCTATAAGTGCATCAAATGAGAAATTAGCTGTGGCTATGTCCAACCCAATGGACGTTGAAGCCATTGATGCCGTTCAACGCGGATGCCGTAAGCGTGTGATCCCTTTATTAGCTGCCGAAGCCAGGGTCATGGCTGCGCTAGACCAGTCATATGGTGGTGCCAGCGGCGCTGATATTACTGCATCGATTGAGGCAGCAGTGGGTGACGTTGAGGTTGAGAACCGCACAGACATCACCCATGATATCGCAGAGGAACGCCGCCAGAGTGGTCAGGCACCTGTTGTTAAAACCGTGAACCTGGTGCTCCAGGAAGCTGTCAAGCAGCATGCAAGTGATATACATTTTGAGCCCAGGGCTGGACACCTTGAGATACGCTATCGTATAGATGGCGCGCTCCAGCACGTGCGTAATCTGCCTAAGCAACTCCAACCAGCTATAATCAGCAGAATCAAAATTATGGCTGAAATGGACATTGCTGAAAAGCGTAAACCACAGGACGGACGTATAGCCCTAAAGATTCATGGTAAGAGCGTAGACCTGCGTATCTCGTCACTACCGATACAATACGGCGAGCGAGTAGTATTGAGAATATTAGACAAGTCGGTGCAGCAGTTCTCGGTTGAGAGGCTCGGATTCAACCAGAGCGACCTGGCTACATTTGAAAGTCTAATACGCAAGCCACATGGGATCATACTTGTGACGGGCCCGACAGGTAGTGGAAAAACCACCACACTCTACGCTGCACTCACTCACATCAAATCAGAAGAAACGAATATTATGACCTGCGAGGACCCCATTGAGTATGAGCTTGAAGGCGTAAATCAATCCGCCGTAAATGTTAGAGCGGGTCTTACATTCGCTGCTCAGCTCAGGGCCATTCTTAGGCAGGACCCTGATGTGATCCTCGTCGGTGAGATCCGAGATGCGGAGACTGCCGAGATAGCATTCCAGGCGGCTATGACAGGGCACCTGGTTTTCTCGACGCTTCACTGTAACACCGCCCCAGGTGCAATTACCAGGCTTGTTGACATGGGCGTAGAACCATTCCTGATTGGGTCGTCCGTCATTGGTGTGCTTGCGCAGAGGCTTGTAAGAATGCTCTGCCCGAGTTGCAAGACCCCTTATGTGCCGACGCTTGACGAACTCGCCAGCCTTGGTATGCAGGATATGGAGGGGCAAGTAGAGTTCTTCAGACCCGTGGGCTGTCAGCGCTGCAACATGCGCGGCTACACCGGCAGGCTAGCGGTGTTTGAGATGATGCCGGTGACAGAAGACATGCGCCGATTGACGATCCATAACCCCACAGCAGACCAGGTAAGGGATGTGGCCGTCGCGGCAGGAATGAAGAGCATGAGAGATCATGCAGTAGAGAAGATAATCGCGGGTCTTACAACTATTGATGAAGTCCGCCGCAGAGTATTCATTGAGGACGACTAGAGCTAAACTTTAGTCGTCCTATACCAACAACACCTCCAAACCCAGTAATCCCGTCTACTGGTGATTATGCCTGTTTCTACTTCATGCAGGTAAATGTGTCAGCCCCAGCGGTACGCTTGTTGCAGCTTACCTTGTGGGAGCACATCCAACGCATCGAAGGGAGAAACAGGGAGCATGATTAAGAGAGGACTTACAATCGCAGCACTGGCAGCTCTTACGCTTGCCACTACCAGCGCGTTTGCATACAGTTTTTGGGGAGTGAACATCAGCACAGCAACTCGCGACAGCGCGACCCAGGTTACATTTGATGGCCTCAATGGATCAGACATCCAGTATACCGTCGGCGGATGGAAATATACCCGCGTAGACGGCACATGGTATGGTCCCTACACCGCCCCTACCCCCGGCGAGGGCTACCTTGCCAGTCGCAGATCCGATGCGCAGGGCCTGTTCTTCCGCGCAGACAGCAACGGCGCCAACTTTGTCATAATCACCACTGCCTCCCAGAATGGTCAAGGCGCCCCCGAGGTCGGTTTTGATCAACGACTCTTCGGCCCCGGTGACCTGCGCATCGACGTCGGCGGAACCACATTCGGTGTAGGTATGAGAATCGACAATCTGCTCTGGGCGCAGGACACCACAGCCACTGGCGCGCAATATCAACTCTATGGCGTAGACAACCAGATTCTTGATATGCATGCTCGCGACAATGGCACTCTTGGAGTTGTCGAGATGAATCCACTGTGGGGCCGTGCTGGTAATCAGAGCTTGCCTGCGGGAAGTGATCTTGCGTCCGCGTTCTTTTTGAGTGGGAGCGGAACCACAGTCGGCAGCGCTAATGTATCATTTATCGACACGGGCATCGCATATAATGGCGCTCATGTCTATGCATATGAAGTGACCCTGCCGTGGGCTGCACTAGGATTGAGCCCGGACAACTACAATTTTACTGCTTCCTGGCGTCCTGATTGTGGTAACGACCTTATCACCGGGGATTTCAGTGCAAAATCTGGAGATCATGTGGGTTATGTGCCCAACCAGACACCGGAACCGGCAGGTATAATGGCAATAGCCACAGGCATCATCGGTCTTGCAGGAGCTTGGAGACGCCGTTGATAAAACATTCGGGTGTTTTGAGATTGGGATGCCGCTCTGATCCCTTGCTTGCTCTGATCCACTCTCAAAACACCCGATAAACTATTTATCCCTGCTTATATTCCAGCAGCGCCTTCACGTACTGCGCGCGCTCAAAAGCGTATGGATCGCGAAGATTCTTCTGACTCATCTTGCCTCTGAAATTCTCAGTGTTCTTATAACCCTTGCCATCCATCCACCGGGATAATTCTAAATTCATCTCCCCTATATAATCCAACCCGTGGTTATATAAAGTAGATACACACTGTACCGCCTTTGCCCCTGCAAGTAGGTGGCGAGCTACGTCAAATGCTGTGTGGACTCCTGTGCTGGCTGCGAAGTCAGCGGTTGCCCATTCAGAGAGTATGGCAATCCATCGCAGCGGCAGGCGAGTGTCTTCTGACCGGCTGAGGTCTAGTCTGATGTCGAGTTCCTCTTTCAAGGGATCTATAAATGGCTGGTAAAATCTGTTGAATAGCACAACCCCCGCCGCTCCGGCTGCAATCACGCTATCAACAAAGTTCGGCAGTGATGTATAAAATGGACTGAGCTTCACCGCAACAGGGATCGCAGCCGTTGCGACAATAGCCTCTACTACATCTAGCTGCCGCTCTTCTATATCCTCTGAAGACACGGTGGGATCTGTTTCAACAGCGTAGAGATTGAGTTCAAGTGCATCACAGCCCGCGTTTTCCAACTGTTTCGCATACTCGATCCAATCTCCCAGCGAAATCGCATTGAGACTGGCTATGAGGGGGAACTTCACTTCTTTGCGGGTCTTTTCCACCCACATAATATGCTCTCGAGGCCCAGCATGCTCCATTTGAGGGAAGTATGTAAGCGCCTCGGGGAAAGCCTCTTCATTCGCTCTTAACTCGTCCTCAAGCTCATTCCTCTCGATCTCAATCTGCTCTTGAAATAGAGAGTAGATCACCAGCGCCCCCGCGCCGGAGTCTTCAGCTCGTTTGATATTATCTATCTTTCTAGAAAATGTAGATGCGCCAACTATTATCGGACTGGTAAGCCGGATTCCCATATATATCGTGCTGATATCTGCCATTATTAAGGTCTCCATAGTAGTAATGCTTTCGTAAGAATAATACCCTTGCAAGGCAAATTAAAAACAGCCGAGGTGTGATGTGGATGTGGTAATAAAAAAGTGAGACCAGAGTGGTTTCTGGCCTCACCATATTAAGCTAAGTATAGTTACTTCTTCTTGATCTCGCGGGCCTGTTTGTGGATAGCTTTCCACTTTTCTCTTTCAGTCCGCGCTGCGCCGGAGTCTTGCTTTCTTTCAAGGTAGCGCAACTCGTCCGCCATCTTTCGGTAATTCGCGAAACGTGCAGGATTTAGTATGCCATCAGCAAGTGCTTGCTGCACACGACATCCTGGCTCGTCTTCGTGAGAACAGTCATTAAACCGGCACTCCGCAGCCAGCCGCTCTATGTCTGTGAATGCGTCACCCAGACCATCGTCGGCATTCCAGAGCTGCAGTTCACGCATGCCTGGTGTGTCGATTATCAGCCCGCCGGATGGGAGCACGAACAACTGCCGGTGGGTAGTCGTGTGCCGCCCCTTGCTGTCGTCGTCTCTCACTACCTGCACCCGCTGAACTTCTTTGCCTAGCAGGTAGTTTATGATGGTGGACTTCCCCACCCCTGATGACCCGAGAAGAGCGGCAGTGCGACCTTTTAGAATATAATCGCGAAGCATCTCAGTGCCTCTGTCATCAATTACACTCAATGCGTGCACCGGTATTCCCGGAGCTGACGCTTTAACAGCCTCAACTTTCGCCTCAACATCTTCGCAGAGGTCGGATTTAGTTAGTAGTACAACCGGGCTGCCGCCGCTCTCCCACGCAAGCGTCAGGTAACGTTCAACCCGCCTCACGCTGAAGTTATGGTCTAGCCCTACGACAATAAACACAGTATCTATATTAGACGCAAGGACTTGTTCTTGCGTTTTCCTGCCCGGCTGCCTACGCGAGAACTTGGTCCTGCGCGGAAGTATTGTATGGATTATAGCCCTGGGTGGATTTTCATCCAATACCGTAGCTACAACCCAATCACCCACCACCGGCAGGCCTTGTACTTCACTTTCGTAATACATCCGGCCCGTGGGCACGGCAGGCATCTCGCCGAACTGTGTATAGATAATATAACTCCCCTTGTGCTCCAGGCTTATGCGCGCTGGTGAGCACCCTTCAGGGGTTAGTTCTTCAAAGTTATGTGCGAATGTGGAATCAAATCCCAGGTCTTCGAGCCTCAATTCAGGTTCCTCCGTTACCATAAATACGAAATGGTTGAAATATGCGCTAATCAAATGTACACACGCACCGAAGGAACCGAGCAAGCAATCTGCTTGCTTCGTCGCCTCAACTCTGGGCTGGAATTACAGCTTTATTACTCGCCTGGCTCCTCCGAGGTGCAACCTTGATCCGCACTATCCTGAGATGCAATCACAGCGACCATAAAACAATGCCTCCTTATAATAATTTTTGCCAGTAATAAATATTTGCTTCTACTTCGATAGAAGCAAGGTCATTATACCATTAGCCGAGATTTTCATTCTCATGATCCCACCGCTAACTTTCTTCACATCCCCAACCGGCCTTTCCAACGAATCAGCCTCGAAAACCTTCACCTCACCGCCGAAAAGCTGTGGTGATATGACAATCTCAGCATCCGTATCCTTACCGGATACCTCAGAAAGCCGAAGCATGACCCCGTTCCCATCTTCCTGCTTCTTGAGTGCGCTTAGGACTATGTTCTTGCTCTTTATCTCAATCAGAGAAGAATCAACAGCTAGGC
>JAJFTD010000186.1 GCA_021373255.1 bacterium | reverse complement strand
ATCAATGGCGACCGGTAGCCTTATGCGCCGTTGCCGCATAGCCACTAAGGAGTCTAGCATGATTGAACCACATGAAACTTTTAATGACCTTGTTCAAGTCGGTGTCGTGGTAAGCGATGTTGATGCGACGATCAAAGTTCTTTCTGAAGTCTTCGGCTTGGGCCCATTTCGAGTATTCGACTGGCCATCTGAGGACAGACCCGATCTGCGCAGATTTTATCATGGCGAGCCAGCTGATTTCACCGCGCGAATGGCATTCGCTGAGATCGGACCCATCGAATTAGAGTTGATTCAGCCAATGGGTGGCCCGAGTGTGTGGGGCGATTATCTCAAAGAACATGGCCCCGGCATACATCACATACGCTTCAACGTGGACGAATATGAGAGCGTGACTGATTACCTCAAGACTTATGGGATTGATGTCGCTCAGTCAGGTGACGGCATCAGGCCGGGTACACAGTGGGCAAATCTAGGCACTGAAGCCCTGATTGGCTTTGGTATCGAGATATTTAAAAAGCTGCCCGGTACCAATGGCAGGACACCTCAAAAGTCAGAAATCACATAACGCTATTATGTAAACGTTTTCAAAAACAGTAGCCAAGCCGAAGGAATATTTTCCAGCCTATTGAAGTTACTTATTGAGTAGAACCTACTTAAGCATGAGTTAATCATTCCAATCAACTCAATAAGTCTATAGGAGATTGTTGTGAATATCAGCATTAATGATCTGGAAAACGCGGGTCCAAGCGTATATATGCATGATATTGGTGACCAGTTGAAGTCACACATATACAAGCGATCCGAAGTGGCATTTGCACTGGGAGATTCAGCTCGAGATGCCGTAACAAGTGCAGAACAGCTTGAAACTCGCCAACGGCTTATGCGCGCCAGCTTCATCGATAGTTTCGGCGGTCTCCCACCCAGCGATTGGCCCCTTAACGCAAGGGTCGTTGGCACTATCGAGTGCAACGGTTTCAGGATCGAGAAGATCATATTCGAGTCCCGGCCTCAAACGTTTATTACTGCAAACCTCTATGTTCCAAACCATGTCAACTCACCCCAAGGCGCCGTATTGTTTCTCTGTGGTCACAGTGATCAGGCGAAGCATTATGGCGAATATCAGACTGTATGCCGGTATCTGGTCAAATCCGGCTTGGTCGTGCTCACACAAGACCCCGTCGGACAGGGCGAGCGTCTTAGTTATTTTGAGAAAGCGATTGGCGATGTAACAGTGCATTGGGGAACTCGCGAGCACGAACACACGGGGAATCAATGCTGGCTGCTGGGAGATGGCATCGCCCGATATTTCGTCCATGATGCAATGCGAGGCGTAGATTATCTCCTGACGCGGCCGGAGGTTGATCCGAATAAGATCGGGGTTACCGGCTGCTCGGGTGGAGGCACTCAAACATGCCTCATGATGATATGCGATCCTCGCATTGCCGCCGCAGCTCCAGCAGCTTTTGTCACGAACCGGCAGAGCTATATGTACACCGGGGAAGCGCAGGATGCGGAGCAAATCTGGCCGGGAATGACGGCGTTGGGTTTTGATCACGAGGACACCTTGTTAATGATGGCTCCCCGTCCTGTAAAGATACTTGCAGCAACGCAGGACTTTTTCCCTATCGAGGGAACACGCCGTACTGTAGCCAGGTGCCGGCGTTTCTGGGAAATGCTCGGTTACCCTGACCATTTGGAAATATTTGAGGATGATTGCACCCATCAATACAGCCGACCTATGGCTAAAGCTGCAGCGGAGTTCTTTTCAAAGCACTTGCTCGGGCGAGAAATCACTCCATTGGACGATGATATAGAGCCACTGCCGCCCTCGCAGCTCTGGTGCACTAAGTCGGGCCAGATCAGGGGCGATTTTGATAATGCTCGTGCTGTATACGAAGAGAATCAGGACAGGCTGTCCAACATGCAAAACGAGCTTGCCCTTGTGCCTGCAGATGAACGGAAGAAAAATGTGCTGGAATGGCTGCGAGAGCGCGTGTTTTTACACAGAAAGCTATGCGACCTTAATCCAAAATTCTATAACGACGCCCATACTGCCGAACTCGTCACGCAGGAGTGCTCTTGGTGGTCTCAAGAGGACATAGTAAACTACGGAATCCTGCTGCGAGACTTCCACTTCGCCGGTCAGGACTTGCCCGTGACTCTGGCTGTTTGGGATGGCGGAACAAACTGCATACGCCCGCACATGAAGTGGATTAGGGAGACGTGCGCATCAGGGCGTGCAGTTCTTATCCTGGATATGTCGGGTATAGGATCGCTGGAGCCGAATAAACTCAATTCCGAGCCAAAATACGAGCCCAAGGGTGTTTTTTGTAAGTTCTCACACGATCTTATGTGGCTTGACGATAGCCTGGCAGCAATGCGAGTGTATGACGTCGTGCGCGCCCTGGATTTGATAGAGGCTTACCCCGGGTTGGATGCAAGTGACATCTGCTGTTATGCCCACGGCCGTTATGGCACATATATGCGGCTTGCAGCGCTGCTGGATGAGCGTATGAAGAATTTGCGTGTCGTTGACGGGCAAGACAGCTTCGCCGAGATGGTACAGTCGCGCAATTATGAAAACTATGATGTCAACGCAATGATTATTCCGTCGATATTAAAGCACATGGACCTGCCGGACGCTGATGAATGGCTTGCGGCGGAGCATAGGTTGGGCTAGGAGTTAGAAACTCTCCGCATCATCTGTAATCTGTCCAGCGGGAAGTAGTATGGAGAATGTGCTTCCTGTGCCTATCTCGCTCTTGACGGAAATGCTCCCGCCCATTTGCTCACAGATATGCTTCACTATTGCCAGGCCAAGCCCGGTTCCACCCGACTCCCTGGACCGGGCTTTGTCCACCCTATAGAACCGCTCGAAGATACGCGATAAATCTTCAGTCGGAATCCCGATGCCACTGTCGCTTACCCGTATTGCTATGTGTTCCGGCGTATGGTCAGCCCAGATTTTGACGGTTCCAGCCTCGGGCGTATACTTAATTGCATTGTCTACCAGGTTCATCAGGATTTGGACAAGTGGATCGCTTTCAACATCGATGACTTCTTCCGCCTTTACTTCATTCTCAAGACTTATGGATTTCTTCTCAGCCGCACGGGTCAGCCGGTCAAAAACTCCATCCACCACACCTCGCAGTCGCAGAGACTCGACGACTGCATCTCTTCGCTGCGATTCTATTCTTGCTAGATCAAGCAGGTCTTCGGCGAGCAGTGTCATTCTGTCAGCTTCCTGAACTATGCTCTCGGCGAAACCAGGCACTGCGTCCGGGTTGGTGGCGTGCCTTAGCATAATAGTTTCCGCCATCGCCTTGATCGATGCCAAAGGGGTACGCAGTTCGTGGCTTACGTTGGCTACAAAGTCACGCCGAATGGTATCGAGTTTTCGCATGGAGGTGACATCGTGCAGCACTACGAGCACATCTATTACACTATCGGGCCGAGGAACTGGAGCCACGTAGGCATGAACGGCTCTCTCATTCGTTGTGAGTAAATCGACATCCAGGGCTGCGGGCTCGTGTGTCCGGCGCACCCTTTCCACCAAGCCTGCAAGGTCGTGGCTCAGTGTGCCTTCGATGAGTGTCTTTTGTATGGTCTCCGGGCAGCCGATGCCAAGAATCCGGCACGCCGCAGGGTTTATCATTCTGATCCTGTCTTCCGGGTCCACAAGTATGAGGCCATTGTCGGTGTGGTCAAATACGGCCTGCATTCTGGCACTCTGCCGGTTCATCTCATCAACATTACTCTGCAACTGTTCGGCCATTACATTGAATGTGGATGCCAACTCACCCAGCTCACCTGATGTTTTCGGCTGTGCGGAGACACGCGCGTTTAGGTCGCCCTGCGCGAGTTTCCGGGCTGTAGATGCAATGCTTTCGATTGGGTCTGTGATGCCCGAGGCGAGCTTCAAGCTCAAGGCAGCGGCGGCGAGTATTGCTGCCAAGCCTGCAAGGATAAAGGTTCTCTGTATTGCGGTCATGAGTTCGTCAAGACCGGACAGAGGCTCCGCGATCCGCACCACACCTGAGGGATCACGCCTTGGCCCGTATGATGTGGCTACATAAAGCATTTTAGTCTTGAGGGTTGCGCTATAGCGAGTGGAAGTGCCGTAGCCGATGGCCAGCGCCTGCCTGAACTCTGGCCGGTTGGAGTGGTTGGGCATCCGCCGGAAGTTCGATTCACTGTCGGCAAGCACCCGGCCGTTTGAACGTATTATGGTAATGCGATGCCCCAGATCATGTCCCATATTGGTAACGACATCCGACATATCCTGCGGGGCGGCTTGCACGAGCCCAGCCATAGCCTGACTCTCTCGCCGGAGGTCGTTGGATATTAACCTGACATAATAACCCTCAGTCCAGTCGAGCAAATACAGCCCGGTCAACGACAGCAGGACCAGTATCACGAGAAAGAAAGCAGCCGCAAGACGCCAGCGCACAGTCAAGAACCGGTTCATGCCCTACTCCGCATACTTATAGCCCAGGCCGCGAACTGTAAGCACTCTTGATGGATTACCAGGATCGGCCTCAATTTTCTCTCTGAGCCTCCTGATATGCACATCAACAGTACCTGCGTCGATGTATTCATCTTCACCCCAAACAAGCTGAAGAAGAGTTGTCCTGTTGAGTACGCGGGCTTTGTTTACCAGAAGCACCCTAAGTAGCTCGAACTCCTTCGGACGAAGGTCCACGATGCTGCCATTGATACTGACAAGATGCCGCGCGACATCCATTTCAAGATCGCCCGCGCGGATCACTTCAGTTTGACGAACCTGCGTGCGCGACCTACGCAACGTAGCTTTGATCCGAGCCAGCATCTCAACCATGCTGAACGGTTTAGTGACATAATCATCCGCGCCGATCTCCAAGCCTACTACTTTGTCTAACTCCCGCGACTTGGCCGTAAGCATAATGATCGGCACATCGGAGTCGCGCCTGACCAGACGACAGACCTCCAAACCGTCCATTTTCGGAAGCATCAGGTCTAATATTATCAGGTTCGGGGACTCGCTTCGCGCCTTTTCCAACCCAGCCAGCCCGTCCAACACGACCAGTGCCTCATGCCCCTCTTCGCGAATGTTATAAGCAAGAGTATCTGCCAGCTTCGCTTCATCCTCAATTATCAATATCTTTGCCATAATCCCTCACAAACCGATTATACACACGCTACCTCCGTTCCGCAACGCTCTCAAGACCCGCTTTTTTGTTTATAAGCACAACATAATCATCGTGAAAGGTTGCTGTAAACTAACCCAACTACGCTATAATCAAGAATAGTGCGAGCAAGCATAAAGGAGAAAGAAAATGAAAAAGGCAGCAATAGCCCTGTGCCTGGTGGCGATATTATGCCTGGGAGCAAACATCGCGTGGGCGCAGAACGATGTGGATGCACAAATCATGCAACTCAAACAGCAGCTAGATAACCTACAGAAGCAGATTGACGATTTGCAGAAAGCACAATCGCAGAAGGAGACTTCACCAGCCGTGCAGGCTACCATCTCAAATGTCGCTAAGCTGAAGAAGATAAAAGTGTCCGGCTATGTGCAAGCCAGGTATGAATCTTACAACACTCCGGGAGGAGTTGCCGATACGGGAGACAATAGAGCCCCTGATAACAGGTTCTATGTGCGTCGTGGTCGATTTAAGATTACCGGGCAACCGACAAACAACTCCATTGGTGTGGTGCAGTTAGATATTAGCGGTTACGACAGAACCAGGGTTGAGAGTAAGGACCTTTACCTTGAATATCACCCTTGGGGAGTCGGTGCCCGGGCGCCATTCTTTTTGAGGATGGGCCAGATGAACTGGCCGTTTGGCTACGTGATCGAGAGATCATCAACCGCTCGTGAGGTACCGGAGCGTCCAAAAGTCTTTGCGGGCACAACGGTAAATCTGCCGACAACACCGTTTTTCAATGGTCTTTTTCCGGGAGAACGTGACAAGGGCATTTGCATGTTCAATACCGAGGGGAGCAAAGCCGAGTGGGCCATGGGGCTTTTCAACGGCACCGGCACAAAGGCTGGTGACCCGGGCGCTTCATTCCTTGAAAATGGCGGCAGGTTCGAGGACAACAATACCGGTAAAGTCCTGGTTGGGCGAATACGATATCCCTTCACTGATAACTTCCATTGGGGCACATCCCTCTACAGCGGTACCCAGGCAGTACGAACCGTTTCCAATGCGCCAGCAGCTGTGATGGTGGAGCAGACCCGTTGGGGGACCGATTTCCAATACTACCTGCATGACGCATCCATCAAAGGTGAATATGTCACTGGGAAAGAACCGTATTATTCTAACACGACCATCACTCCAAATGGCACATCCGGAACCAACCGCACCGTCAGCGGCTGGTATCTTACAGGAGTCAAAAACATCGGCCCAAAACACCAAGCCGTAGCCCAGTATGACGTGCTGGACGACAAGGCGATGGCAACTACATTCGGCAAGCTCACCACATGGAACCTGGGATTTATTCGATTTCTTGACGATGCCACCAGGCTCAAACTCTTCTATGAGATCAACAATGAAGAGAAAAATTCTGTATCCAACAACGGTTTGCGTGTTGAGATGATAACTGTCTTCTAATCAGGCTCTTTCCATACGGTAAAAACATTAAGCAAGCAGCAATTGGCATGTAAGGTTCTTGTAATCTGACTCAGGTAAACTCGTAAGTGAACTTGAGAATGAGGAGAGGAATATGCGAAAGACAAACCTTACAACCATCATATTGCTGCTTGCTTTACTTGTTGCTGTTGTCGGCTGTGGAAAGCCATCGCGCAACAGTAATAGCGCCAAGTCAGGAGTAGTTCAGATCAAAGGGTCTGATACGATGGTAAACCTTGGCCAGGCGTGGGCTGAGGTTTACATGAAAACCCACTCAGGAGCGAATGTAGCGGTGACCGGCGGCGGTTCGGGCACAGGGATAGCCGCCATGATACAAGGAACGACCGACATCGCGGAGTCTTCCAGGCCGATGAAAGAAGAAGAGAAGGCACTGGCTGAGAAGCGCGGGACAAACCCGGTCGAGCATGAAGTTGCGCTGGATGCGCTGAGTGTCATTGTCAATCATTCTAACCCCATCAGCAAGCTGACCATAGATCAATTATCGAATATTTTTACCGGCAAGATTACCAACTGGAAACAGGTCGGCGGCCTGGACGAAAAAATAGTGCTGCTCTCTCGTGATAAAAACAGTGGCAGCCACGTTTTCTTCCTGGAGCACGTTGTCAGAAGAGGCAACGAAAAAGGGCCTGAGGAGTATGCGCAGAGCACCCTGATGATGCCCTCTTCCGAAGCCATTGCCAGCCAGGTAGCAACCGATAAAGGCACAATCGGCTACGTTGGGCTTGGCTATGTCGATCCTAAAAAGCACAAGGCGCTGACAATCGCCAAGACTGCGGCAGGGCCTTTTATCAAACCCAGCATAGATACGGCAATCGATCACACCTATCCCATATCGCGGCCGCTCTATTGGTATACCAACGGACAGCCCAAAGGTGAAATCAAGAGCCTGCTGGAGTTCGTTATGAGCACTGAAGGTCAGAACATCGTTGATAAACTCGGCTTTGCTCCGATTAAGAAGTCATAGAAGATGATACACAAAGGGAAAGCCAATCCGGCAAAGAAAATGCGGCGACTAACTGAACCGCTGATCGAAAAGTTTGTAACCCTGAACGGCGCCATTGCCATCATCTTTGTGGTCCTGATTATGGCATTTCTGCTCATGGACGGGCTTCCAACTTTCCGCAGTGTTTCGGCATGGAAGTTCCTGTTCGGACGCGACTGGTACCCGCTCTCGGAGCAGTTCCAGACCCTGTCTTTGATACTCGGCTCAGTTGTGGTAACGCTTGGCGCTGTAGTGATTGCGGTTCCAATCGGAATCGCGGCAGCTATCTACCTGGCTGAGATCGCGCCACTGCGAGTTCGGGAAATCCTCAAGCCAATGGTCGAGGTGCTCGCGGGGATACCGTCTGTTGTGATCGGCTTCATCGGCATGATCGTTCTTTCACCCTGGATAAAAAACGTGTTCGATCTGCCGACCGGAATGACGGCACTTACAGGCTCTGTAATGTTGGCGTTCATGGCTATGCCGACCATTATATCCATCTCTGAAGATGCCATAATAGCCGTTCCTAGAGATTACAACGCAGGGTCGCTGGCGCTAGGTGCGACTTCCTGGCAGTCGATAATCGGCGTGACAGTCCCCGCCGCCAAGAGCGGCATCATCGCCGCTGTTATGCTTGGAATAGGCAGGGCAATAGGCGAGACTATGACAGTGCTGATGGTGACAGGCAATGCAGCGGTGATCCCGCACTCATTCATACAGCCCGTAAGAACAATGACCGCTACTATTGCGGCGGAGATGGGTGAAGTTGCACAGGGAACGCCACATTACTACTCACTATTTGCTATAGGGCTGGTTCTTTTCGCCATGACATTTCTCATCAACCTCATCGCTGATCTGGCCCTTCAAGGTACCAGGGTGAGGAGGTAGTCGATGAAGAAAACAAGACTCCACCCGCTGGCAAAACAGCGCCTTGCGTTTGCACTTTTGAGCCTATCCGCTATCTTTGTGGTGCTCCCGGTGCTGGCGGTTGTATACCTGCTGCTGGCACGCGGGCTGCCGGGAATCAATTGGACATTCCTCACGCAGCCACCGTCCAACATGATGAAAGACGGCGGCATACTGCCCGCTATCGTGGGAACCGTTTATCTGATATTCGGCACCACGCTGTTTGCCCTACCGCTGGGAGTGCTTGCTGCAATCTATCTGTCAGAATATGCCAAGCCCGGACCGTTCACCCGGCTGATCCGGCTTTCGATAGTGAACCTCGCCGGAGTGCCGTCGGTTGTCTATGGCCTTTTTGGGCTCGGGCTGTTTGTAATGCTGCTGCGTTTGGGAGCATCGCTTTTATCAGGATCGCTGACTCTTGCTATTCTCACGCTGCCCGTAGTGATCACAGCGTCTGAGGAAGCTCTGTCATCTGTTCCACAATCGTTCAGGGACGCGAGCCTTGCTCTGGGGGCGACGAAGTGGCAGACAACGGTGCGGGTGGTTCTCCCAAACGCCATATCTGGAATCATCACCGGCTTGATCCTGGGGATTGGCCGCGCGGCGGGTGAGACAGCACCCATATTATTTACGGTCGCAGCATTTTACCTGCGCGACCTGCCGCGATCAGTATACGACCAGGCGATGGCGTTGCCCTATCACTTGTATGTGCTCTCAACCCAGGTCCCAAACGCACCCCCGAAGGTTCAGTGGGGCACGGCGCTGGTCCTGCTTGTGCTGGTGCTCGGCATGAACCTGGTCGCGGCAATCATCAGAACACGATTCAGGAGGGCAAGGAAATGGTAGTGAGCGAGATGGAGATGAACATGAACGTGTCGCAGCTCAGAGGTTTGGAAGCAAGTAAAACACCGCCAGAGACAATATCGGTGCGTAACTTTAATGTATGGTATGGCAGCTTCCACGCTCTCAAAAATATCAATATGGAGATTCCGATACGAGGTATCACGGCGCTGATCGGCCCATCCGGCTGCGGCAAGTCTACATTCCTGCGCAGTATCAACCGTATGAACGACTTGATACCGTCCGTAAAGACTATCGGGGAGATTTGGATTGACGGCCAGAATGTTACAGATTCCGGCACCGATGTAGTGGAGCTTCGCAAGAACACCGGGATGGTTTTCCAAAGGCCTAATCCGTTCCCTAAATCCATCTTTGATAATGTCGCCTATGGCCCCAGGGTTCACGGCATAACCGATCGTTCGAGACTTGCTGAGATTGTAGAAAAGAGCCTCATTCGCGCTGCGATCTGGGATGAGGTCAAGGACATGCTTCATAAATCGGCGTTTGACCTCTCCGGTGGGCAGCAGCAGCGGTTGTGTATAGCCAGGGCGCTGGCGGTGGAGCCTGAGATTATACTGATGGACGAGCCAGCCTCGGCGCTCGACCCCATATCCACCCTTAAAATCGAAGAGCTAATGCACGAACTTAGGAAAGACATCACTATAGTAATCGTCACTCACAACATGCAGCAGGCGGCGAGGGTTTCCAGCTTTACGGGGTTCTTCCTGATGGGAGAATTGATCGAGTTTGCGGAATCAGATGTGATCTTCACTCGCCCCAGGGACAAACGCACCGAAGACTATGTGACCGGACGGTTCGGCTAGCCTGCATTATTCGTAATCAAACTGAATATCGCACTAATGCCTCTCGCAGTTTCTGCGAAACTGCTGTTGGTAAGACCTGCGGTATTCGATTAAGGTGAATAATGCAGGCGAGGAGGAAATAATATGGACACCATAAGAAAAAGTTTTGCAGACGAGCTTCAGGAAATGAAGCAGGATATACTCAAGATGGGCAGCGTTGTTGAGGAGATGCTTGTTGGGTCAGTGCGCGCGCTACAACTGCGTGATGAGATGCTGGCAGATGAGATCATCGCCAAAGATGACCTTGTGGATGGTTATAACCTGGTTATAGAACAGCGATGCCTGCGCCTCCTGGCGCTTCAACAACCCATGGCCCGCGACTTGCGTACTATAGCTGCAGGGCTCTACATAATAAAAGACGTCGAGAGAATGGGAGACTATGCTCTGGATATCGCCAAAGCCGCCCGGAAACTTGTCGGCATCGACCCTATCAAAGATCTTGTGAAAATACCAAAGATGGCTCAGATTGTACAGGGGATGCTCCACGACTCTTTATACGCATTTGTAGACCATAACGTAGAAGTAATATCCGAGGTAGCTCGCAAGGATGATGAGGTAGACGCGCTATACAGGCAGGTAAGAGATGAGCTGATCAGTTTGATACAGGAAAAACCCGCGATAACACAGCCTGCAGTGGAATTGATTTTGGTTGCTCGATATCTGGAGCGGATCGCTGATCACATCACGAACGTGGGTGAGCGAATCGCATATATGGAAACTGGAGAGGTCAAAGAACTACATTGAGAAACCTGGGGATCTTCGTATGCAGAGCTTGCCTTGATAACTACTTAGCGGAGTATTCCGAGTACTTTGACTATGATCTCGTCGAATGGGAAAGCCACAAAGAATAATGGGATCATCGGAATAATAGTAGTAGCTACAATCACAGTAATTGTCTTGCGATCAGCAGCGATAATACTCATGTTTTGCACAATATCATAACTATTTCTGAGGTCAGCCAGAGATTGAATGTCTGAGCTGCCCAGTATTATTTCGTCTTCAGGATTCACCCCCTTGACCCATTTCTGGTCAAACAACCTCGCATACTCTTCTCCGACACCCCCATAAGTCAGTATGCCTTTAGCCCTCAATTGTATCAGTCTATCAGTGAACACCAGGATCGGAGCAAGAATTATCAAGACTACCAGAATTACATATGCCACTATAGGACCGCTGGACGCTATAAAGGATGCCCCTCGATACATCATGCCATTTGCCAAATGCGAGGATATTACCGCGCCTCCCGCGAAACCAATTAAGCCGAATGGAATCTGAGCAAGCCCAAGGAAACCTAGCCCTCCCATTTTATCTGGATGAATTGGCAGAAGCTGCAGATTCATTCTGGATATCCGCCATAACAAACCCGTCCATATAATCAGTTTCCAAATCCATCTTATTAACAAAAACTGGAATATCGGGAGGCTTACAAAGGCGTAGTAATGGCCGGTTGGGGTAATGTTGCCGCTTACGCGGTACCAGGTAGTCACTGGCTCGGTTAGCGCAACAGGTTCACTGAATGATGCAACGGCATAGATGCCGCACAGGATAATGATCTCAGGGATAACTAATTCTTTCTGTCTCATGGCTTGCCCGACGGCATCATTAAAAATGTGGATGTCTTGCTCGCACACCAGTTGCGATGTGATAAACCCGCGCAATACCTCACGAGTCCTTCTGCCTATTGGGATTTCCGCAGCTATGAAAACCGGAATGGCTATAAGAATGCGACCATAAACACCGGCATCTTCCAGAAATGGGATTCGTACGGTTTTACCTATAGCCAATCCCTCTACAAGTGAGAAGATAAGTAGAGGAAGCCAGGCAATGATCAAGAATATGAGCGCACGCACAAAAGTGCGGTCTTCGAGCCTCAAGCGCTGCATGAGCTCGGATAACAGCCCGCCCCCTGCAAGGGAAAAGTCGATTGACTCTGCCATGATTGCGACCTTAATAATGAACGACAGCGACCACAGATGTTTACCCTCCTCAGCCCTCATCTGATTCAAGAACACCTTGTGCTGCAGCATTGCGGCTTTGCTGCAGGTGTTAGTCCCATTCTTTGAATGAACGAGCGGCTTGCCGTATGGATTCCAGTATCTCAGCTCTCTTTTGTTCAGAACGGGAAGCAAACACTATCAAAGCGGTCCCAATGATGATGCCTAGTATTCCTGCAACCAGGGTGCTGCCATGCATCTGCCTGACCACGGAGTCACGTATCAAAGCCGCCGCCCATACCGCGCTGAATCCGGTTCCAAAGAAAAGAAAGACCTTCACGTGCCTGGACACACCGTAGAGGAACGCGATCACACTCTCTCCTAACAGCACATAGCTGTTCCAACTCGACCATCCCGTCTGCGCCAGAGTGACCAGGCCCGACCCGAGCATAATGGCAAGTCCTGTGCTGTAATACGGCCCCGGGCGGACTTGTCGACCGACATAACGGCTTATCGCCGGCAGCGCGAGAAGATAGATACCGATCGGGAGAGCGTAGATATCCAGCACTCTCAAGTCCAGCTTATCATAGAATATCAAATACAGGCTGATCAGCACTCCGGCAAACCCAACGTGCAGGAGACTAAGCTGGCGGCGAACCATTGCAACTGTGCTGTTTGCGACTGTGCTTATCAACAGCACCGCAATAGTCCATTCCCCAAACATTCGTGTAGACAAAGTGCCAAACAGCGCCGCAAGGGCCGACACTGAGCAGAGCGTTGCGCCAATGGTGCATTGTATATCTGCCGTTTGAGAACACTTCTTAACCCTGTTGAATGCGGCACCCAAGGTAACTTGGATAACTCCAAATAGCCCAAACCATGCACCAAGACATGGTAATCCATCGGGGATGGACGGTAGTTCCAAAGCAAGATAGAGCATAAACCATGTAACAAGCGCACTCGCGTTTGTTATATACACAAGGCTTGTTGAGCCAAACTTTGCCGTGGTCACAAGGTATGCTAATGTGTACAGGGCTAGAGTCACCGTTCGTGTCATTAAGCTCTCGCCAGACGCCACCCCAGCCGCAGCCCCTACGATAGACAACGCCAGAGCAACCGCACCATACGACCTGTATAAAGGCTTTTCATCAGATGATCTCAGACGCCAGGTGAGCCATGCCAGAAACATGGCATAAGGCAGGAGCGTTATTGCAATGTGTTCCACTGGGTCAATAGATATGACTCTATGCATAAGTGCAGGGACGCACCAGTACGCGACCAACCCCGCTAGTGCTCCGAGCGTTTCAAATGCAGGCAGATCATGTATTTTCGCCAACCGATGGAAGAGCACAGCGCTGATCCCCATAATTATTATGAAGGCCACGCAGAACGCCGGGGTCGGGGACAACGGGGACGGAGAATGCACTATATATGCGATGAATCCAGTCCACAGCAATATCGGGAACCAGAGCGCATACTCCTTGGCACGAGTAGCCTGAGCCAGTAATCCCGCACCAATAGCGGGTATCAGCACCGACAGAAGAGCGGCCCATTTGCCCGGAGCGGTATCTATGAGATCCAAGCCTACCAGCGCAGTACATCCCGCCACGTATATCAGAGCACGCTTTCCAGTCCTATTTGCTATCCATGTAAATACTGAGGCGGCGATAACAATAGTGGCAACTGCACATCCTATGTTGCGCAATGGAGCACTAATTGCGATCATGACAGCAATTGCCTCTACAACACCAGCCGAGATAAGTAGAGGACGTGTCCAGGTCGTCCGGGAGCGGGACTGCAAATAAACCGTTGCCCCCACCCACAGTGCGCCGAGCACGGAGTGTGCTAACGCAATCACAGGATCTACATGTGCCAACATGTAAGGTGGGAGTGGGAGAATATTCATGCCTATTACGAATGATGCGCAAGAGAAATATGTCAGCATCTCCGCACGAGCATTGATCTTTCGATCAATGTAAGAGGCAGTAGCATACAGAGCCGAAAAAATCATAAATGTCGCGACTCCTCGAAGTTCATGCGGGGACATAATGTTAAAAGCAAGCTGCAAGAGGAAACAACCGACAGAAAGCGTCATTGCGGACCGCCAAAGTGGCTTTGATAATCCTATGCGATCTCTACTGCGAATGCCGTACGCCAGTGCCCCAAGAATCACAACCAACGGCAAGTAGAGCAAGACATAGTTGTCCTGAGCGAAGTCGGTCGGCATGCGATCAATGGCCATCCCCCACCCAATAATTACAGCCACACACGCGGCGTATAGGAATTTAGGATGCTTACGCAGGCAGGCTGATAACGCATAAGTTGCAGCACAGATAGCCAAAGTTGCGATGATAATCCAGTTATTGTGCGCACTGGTCGAAACGGCAACGTCACAAGCAACTATGGCGGCAATGGTCGTAGCCAGGTCACTACCATGCGCAGGCGCAATCGCGAGATCTTTCAAGTCTCCTTTTGCTAAAATGCGGGACACCAAGAACGCCGTAAACCCGACCACGACTATTCCAAGTCCATACCACCCCAGGTCGTGTACCTTGGTGGCTTCTACCCCTGCCCTTAACAATAAGAAACAGGACCCTTCTGCCACAACTGTTGTCACATAGGCAAGCTCGCGCGACCGGAACAGTGCGCTCATATACCCAACGCACAGAGCCAGCACGATTGGGGCCAGCGAGAACAAGGCGAGCTGTGCAGGAGCGGCGTATAAACCGCCTTGCGCCAGGAACACCTGCATATATCCTGCAGCGAATACGCCCATTCCCACGTAGGCAAACGATTTGTCTCCGTGATTCGATGCAATCCACGTGTAGAAGATAGCCGCCAGCGTGCATGTTGCCAGTGACAGCGGGAAAACCGATTGGCCACAAACCACCGGCCACACAGTCCACGCCACTCCCGCAACTACTCCAGACCAGAACAGCGGACGTGCCCACCACTCCCAATCACGGCTCGACATCCACACGGATATTCTGAACGAAATCAGGCACCAGGCCACTCCGGTCAAAGCTGCGATTGTCCTGTAGAGAGTATGGTTGGATGTGATGTCACCAATCCACTCAAACAGAAGCAGCCAACCGATGCCGAGTAAAGCTGCCATAAAATAGGCTGATCCCTGGCTGAGAGTGTTGGCTATCTTCTCCTCTGCCCACGTCCTTGCCGCCATTGAAACCCAAGCGAGGAGCAATCCATAGGCAAAGAATGCGATGAACGCGGAGAGAATTGAGTAATTAGACTGCAGGCACAGCGAGATAACGGCAAGCACGGCGGCAGTAGAATGCAGGACCCACGCGAAGCTCGACTGCTGTTTCTTGTGTAGAATGTGTCCGCAAACAGCCAACATCATAACCAATGGCCAATACCAGATACCATAATTCACATGTATCGCAGGAATTTGAGGCATGACCCATTGTGCTCCAGCCAATCCATAGGCAATGGATAGGGTCAGCATAGCAGGGCACAGGTATCGCCAATTACGCAGGACCGCGGAAGTCGTGGCACAGGCAACGGCTGCCGTGGCTGTGACTATAAATGCGACCAACCTATCCGATGCGCTCGGTGAATCAAGCCACATGGATATCGAGACCAGGATATCAATCGAAAGGATAGCCAGCCCCACGATAAATGGAGCTTTAGCTAATATTTTCTCACGCTTCCGGAAGAGCACCCAGGCGGCAATTAGCAGCAGGACACTGATCACAACGAATCCGATTCTGTGGTATAGCCCTACTCCATCCAGCACATGGAACGCCGCGCCGCAGAATGCTGCAATAGACAGGTAAGCATAGACTGATGCGCTGCTCAGGCCCGTGCCAAGCAAATTCTCGCGTTTTCTATCCAACGATTGCCAGGCAAATATAGCCGAGTAGAGAGCTAGAGTCACCCAGAGGCTGTGACGCATCGCGCCGGGCTCTGCTAGGTAGCGGGTTTGTAATGCCAACACACCGATTGACAACAAGAACGAGAACACATCACACGGAACCGCGAACTCAGCGTTGCCTCTTCTTTGAAACACCCGCCTCATCCATACAAGCGATACAACAAGCGGCAGGTAGTAGAGGCCGAAGTTGACCTCTCTTCCCAGCACTGATACAAGGATGCGATCATCCAACCACGAGAATGCAGTTCCCCATCCCAGAACACCCGACACAATCGCGGCACTAATGTATGCCACCCGGCGTGTAGTGCGTGCAGCGAATGCGTAGAGTGCGGTGGATATGAACATTACCAGTATGGCTGCTTCACAGTATCCGGGGTTTATATGCTCGAATGAAATGCTTTGGTAAGCCCACATTCCTATAGAGATCGCTCCTGAAAGTGCCGAGAGCCCTATACCCGTGTTGAAGACAGCACTGCCGTGTTCTTTATAACGCCTCGTAAGGTACCAGCCTGACACTGCCATAATCGCGGCAAGCAGCATCATCCAGACCGTGTATTCATAAGTTGGCCGCGATGCCAGTTTGATTGTCAACACAGCGGAATAGATGAAAACCACTGCGGCGCCATAAATCAACCGGGGCTTTTTCATCCACACGCTGCATGCGGCGTATGACACACTGATCATCAGGCACGTCAGAATGCTTGGTAGTAGTTCCGGGCCAGATGGCAACGTTTGTAGTGTAGCTGCCTGCACTAGGCCTCGCACCAGTGCGGGAATTATTGCTATCGCTGTGACTGAAAGGCCAAACCACTGGTACCATGCAGCGAATCTGTCTTTGTCCTGTGCGCGGCTGATGGGTGCCATCGCCAGGAATGCACTACCCACAACACCAAATGAGAATCCATATAAATACCATCGACCAATGCCCATTCCATGTGATCTTAACGCAAACACCACGAAACCGAAAAGGACTACTGCAAATATGGGCAGGTAGCGAGCTTCGTCCAGCAGATACGCCGCGAGGACATAAGCCAGACTTACTGCAAGTATGGTGCAGGATGCTCCTCCTAACCCGCCCGCATGCGCCAAGGGGCCACCGATCATCGAGTTGCCCAGTGCCACTGCCATAGCCGTGTGAGCCAGGACATTAAGAGGAGTATCAAGCGGCTCCCAACCTCTGCGTCGAATCCAGCGTGCCATAAGCATGTAGCCAAAGCCAACTATAGAGAACCATAAACCCTGGCTGCTGGGAGAAAGGCTGGTGAAGCCGCGCATGAAGAAGAAACTGGTTGCCAGGAACCCGGCACCGGCAAGGGACGTTAGGACTCTGCTTCGTATAGCAAAAAGCATGAGGGCATAGACCAGCGTGGAGATAAGACCCACCGCAAACAGGTGACGATCCCAATTCCACATGAATGTGTTCGGGAACAAGTGCTTCATCATCACAAGGTCTATGGGCAGCAGAGCCGAGGCGATAATATGAAATGATGTCGCTGTTGTTTTGAGCACCGACTTCAGCTTACATCCGGCATAGTAAAACATTGCAGTCAAAAGCAGCGGCACGACCGCGACTAGAGCCCGGCCGACAATTCCCCAGAGCTTTTGAACAGTGACCACCCACGCGCTTACACCAATAAGGCCCGACAGCAGGATAGCCGCGCCCAGCAGATGAACCCACTGGACGTTTCGTTCTTCCATGAATGCTTCCACGGCCTGCGAGCCCTTCTCCCAGAGCTTGCTCCAGATCGAGCGTTCCTGGTAGGTCCGAGCCGCAGTAGCTTTAGCCAACTCGTCCTGATATTCGGCATTGGGGTTGCGGTGTACGGCCTTAATCCATGCTTTTTCGGCTTGGACCCACATCTCCTGTGCAGAGTAGATCCGAGCTATCAACGCCCATGTTTCCGTATTCTGTGGATCATATTTGATAGATTCAACAGCAGCATCGAGCGCATCCGTAAATCTGCCTTGTGCAAGTGCTTCATTTGCCTGGCTTGCCAGTTCAGGTGCTTTGAGCTGTCTGAGGCGTTCCATCTTTTCGGCTTGTTCACGCTGCTGCCGTAATCGCTCCTCTTCACGCGCTTGAGCGAGAGTCTGCTTCTCCAGTATCTCGCGAATCCGAACGACACTGTTCTGGGACGCAGCATCACCAGGGCAGAGTGTGACCAGTGATTCATAAGCTGAAAGGGCTTGGGCATACTGACCTAAATTTTCATAGGCACTGGCGAGGAGATAGGTGCATTCTATGTTACCCTGATCAAGCTCAATTGCTTCCATCGCTTTGTTGATAACATCAGCAAAACGACGTTGTGTTTGCGCGGACCGGGCTTCGACAAGGAGTTTATTCACGCGGCCCAGCCGCAGGATCTCCGTTTGCTCGGCTTTATAGCGCCGGCTCAGATCATTATAGGTGTCTCTGGTAAGAACGCCTTCTCCAACCCACTTATCCAGCTCGTGGAGCAGATAGCCAATTTTGTCCAAGTCTGGAGAACGCTTGTCAAGCCAGTCATTCGTGTCATGCACGTCGATCACCCCCAGTGTCAGTCTACTAGTGCGCTTGGGTAATGCTTAATACACATCATTATAGCTGGGGATAGCAGCCGGAGACATCGTACGAAGGTCACTGTGTTTTACTAAGAGGGGACCATTTTTCTGTGACCTATTTTGTTGTTTATTGCCGAACTGGCAGGGTAAATGAGAAAGTGCTGCCCTTGTCGATCTCGCTATCAACCCATATTCGCCCACCGTGCGCTTCCACTACCATCTTGCACAGGGTCAGCCCGAGGCCGGTCGATATCTTCCGTCCTGATTTCCGCGATTCCACCTGGCCGAACTTCTCGAATATACGATCAAGTGCCTCTTCGGGTATTCCCTCACCTGTGTCGGACACGGAGAAGAGAGTCGAGCGCCCATCACCAGTGAGCTGAACATCCAGCTTAATGATGCCACATTCGGGGGTAAACCTGATGGCGTTACCCAGCAGGTTCGCAACTGTTCGACGAAGCAGGTCTTCATCAGCCACAATGCTGCTGACTTCTGGGGCGATAACATGCATTATGGTCTGTCTTTTCTCGGATGCAAGAGAGGACATCTGTTGGACCACAGGATTTATGATCTCGCCCGGGTTTATCTCAACCAGATTGAGTTCAAGAGCGCCATGCTCCATCCTATTAATATCCAATAAGTCATTGATCATCCCCAACAATACATGGCCGCGATTTATCCCTATCCCCAGCATTTCCTGTTGAGAATCACTAAGCCCACCCATCCTTTCAATGGCAACCAGACCGGTGGTCATTGACGCCAAGGGGGTGCGGAGATCATGGACAATCAGGTGGGTGAGGTCGTCTTTCAACCTGCTCAGCTCTTGCAGCTTCTTGTAGCTCTCCTTGAGCTCTGTAATGTCATGGAGGATCACCAATAGACCGCTGGGATGACCGTGCTGATTAGTCTGAGGAATAGCTGCAAGGCTGTAATATCGCTGACGGTTCTCGCTTTTGATAGATATCTCGGTCAGGACCTTTGCCATCGAGCTGTAATAACCTGCCATTTCAGGCCACCGAGCAAACGCTCTCGAAGATGGCTGACCGATAGCCCCGGACGCGCTCAATCCGAAGATTCGTTCCGCCACCGGGTTGATATCCACAATGCGCCGAGCTGCATCAAGCATTATTACGCCTTCCTGCAGATTCTCGATCACTGCATCACGCGCTATCGGAACCACATCCAAAACACCAAGCCGCAGGAACCCAACCGCGAGCACTGCTCCAGATAGCGCAAAGCAGATTGACGTGGCATCGAATTTGATCACTTCAAAAAGGCGCATCGCACTGGCAGTCAGCGGCATTGCCGCGGCAATGATTGCAACTATAGCCTGTTGCCGGTAGAGCCGTGGCTTTCGCATCGACAGGACCACAAATAGTGCAACCCCAAACAGGCAGACAAGATACGAATACGCCGCATGGACCCAGAACCACGGTCCATAATCTGATCTGGACGGCCCCAGTCCGGTCTGAAACCATTCCGTCCTGCTCCAAAACAGGTGGTTTGTGGGAATGCAGAAGGCCAGGATTGTGCTGATAACCGGGATAACAGCGAGCAAGATCGTGGTCACGGGAGAAGTCTTTGAGGAAAGCCCTGTATACCTGAGGGCAAAGTTCAGCCACAGAGGTGGCACACTGGCGGGGCCAATAGTGCCCATCTGCAGCCAGATTAATTCAGTTGAATACTTGCCCGAAAGGGCTTGGAGCATATCGGCTGCTGTCCAAAACGAGACTACTGCCATCAACAGCACAAACGACGGCGCCCCCGGCATCTCACGATGCCGCCAAGCGTAATTGCACAGCGCCGCTGCCAGGATCGTCGCCAGGGCTTGTAGGCCAATACCGGGCCAGTTCATATCATATCTCCAGTGCAGCGGGCAAGCTCATGTATTATACAAAATAGAATTATACGCTCGGTCGGCTAATCCTTCCCAAGACATTCACGTGATTGACGCTATCCGCCAGTCGGTGTACAATGCCTGCATAATCGCACTTGCCGAGGAGGCTCAATGTCGACAATCAGGGTATTAGTCGTTGAGGATGAACCATTGCTGCGCAGTTCACTGGTCCACCTCATTAACGCCGAACCGGATATCGAAGTTGTTGGCTCGGCTCAGGACGGCAATCAGGCGATCTCTGAAGCAATCGCACTACGACCGGATGTAGTTTTAATGGACCTTGTAATGCCGAGGCTCGGCGGAATAGATGCAACCCGGCAGATAAAGGACCAACTGCCGGACACGGCGCTGGTGGTGCTTACTGTATCGGCCGATGAGCACAATCTCTTCGCGGCAATTAAAGCAGGGGCGATCAGCTATGTTGTGAAAGATGCCAATATCGAACGAATTCTTGAGGTAGTCAGGTCAGCTAATATAGGTGAGGGGTACATACACCCCCCTCTCGTCCCACACATGCTGGAGGAGTTCTCCAGGCTCTCCAAGCAAGCCCAAAGCGATCGGGAACTCTTCAAAGAGCTTACCCGCAGGGAGATCGAAGTGCTTGAATTGATCGGACAAGGTCGTCGCAACCGCGAGATCAGCGCAAGGCTGTTTATTAGCGAGCGCACGGTGAAGAACCATGTGAGCAGTATACTGGCAAAGCTGCAGGTCAACGACCGCACGGAGGCTGCCCTGATCGCCGCCAAGCATGGCCTTGCCGGCAGCAATGACACCGCGTGACTGCTACAAATAGCAATCGAGGTTGACTGGGAGCACGGTTAGCCATGCTCCCAGAGATTAGTAGATTATCACTAGCCTATAGTCTTCCAGTCCACGACTCGGTAGCGGCTTTTGCCACTAAATCCACCTTGGCTTGCTATCGAACCCCCTGACTCGGGTGTCCAGCTCAGGGTGATTGCATTCTGGAGCCCGTTTTCGTAGTCCAGAGAGACGCCATCATCATCATACAGAGTGGTAGGGCTTGGAGACATACCAAAGACAAGGCAGGCTACGTCGAATACTGAGTCCGGCCCGACGTACTCCAGCGGTTCAGCCAGAGGGAGAATGGTCCCAGCTCTAACGAACAGTGGCACATGCTCCTGGTCAACGCTGATCTCATACTCTCTTCCGCCCTCATACTTCGAGTGAGTCCAGAAGTCATACCATCCACACGCGGGAAGATATACGGTGCGCGCAGTTTCCCCGGCAAAGACCGGAGCAGCGAGCAGTGAATTTCCTATCAGGTACTCGTTATCCAGATTGTAAGTCTGCGGGTCATCAGGGTAATCGACCACAAGCGCCCGGAATGGTGGAATGCCTTTGTAGCGATACTCGGCAAAGCTGGAATACAGATACGGAATCAGACGCATTCTGAGCTGCAGTATCCGCCTGCACCTCTGCTCCACTTCCTCCCAGCCCGGCATGTATTCCCCATTGCAGTTTTTCTCTGTCTCTATCTGACGCCACGGCGGGCTCTTCAGATACCACGCATTGATAACGGTCTGGGCAGAGAGTACACTGCTCTGAAGACGCCTGTAAAGCTCTTCGACTGATTCGGACTCCCTGACTTCAGGGCTCCATAACACCCCGGAGAAACCGGAGGTCAATATTCCTCGCACGAAATCACGGTGGTTATATGCATCACTGTAGAGCGCAAAGGGCAGTGGCGAGGCGAGCACGTGAGAGGCCCGGACTTTGGAATAAGTCCGCACGTTGCTTTTCCTAAGAGATGCATTCATAACTTGCTGGTAGAGCAGGCCAAAGAGCGAGTGCATCTGCTCGCCATCGAGGCCCGAACCAAACTGGCTGAGTTCAGGAAACGACCATGGTCTGGCACTGAGCGGCTGGTTATCACACTCATCGAGTTTGAAGCCTGAAATTCCATTATTGACAAACTGCTCTTGGTGATATTGGCAGAAAGTATCACGAGCACCAGCATCAGCAAAATCCGGGACCAATCCGCCCCAGACCAGATGGTCTCCTGAATGGTCTTTTAAAGGCTCGAAAAGCGGCGAACTCGGGTGGGTAAAGGCGTGCTCCCAAAGGTTGAGCTGGTAGCCCATTCCGCGCATATGATCTATGAACCCTTGCGTATCAGGCCAGCGTTCCTTGCCCCAGGAGAACGAGCATGAATACGCCGCCGATTGCCAACCGGGCTCAAGACCCATAACATCGCAAGGGATGCCGTTTTGCCGCAAGTCTTCCGCGATGCTGGTGACATCGTCGGCAGTAGACTTCGTATAAGCTCTGTAAAAAACTCCCAGCCCCCACAGAGGTGGCAATACCCCTCCCCCGGAAAACAGGATATAGCGTTGAATCGCCTGCTGCATTGCCGGGCCGCCGAACACATAAAGGTCCACGCCCTGCGCCACCGGCACGTCCACAACCATCATCTTTGACGCCAACTCCCGCGGTTTATATAACTCTTCAGTGCTGGCAGCGGCTGCAGCCGAACCATTATTGGTAGAACCGGCTGAAACTGCCTTGGAGAGGTTGCCGCAATAGAAGTTGGCATATCGAGCCGTGTCCACAAATACCGCGTATCCCTTGTTGGATACATAGAACGGTGCCGGCGCATGAGAATCGCCTGCGTCTCCAGTCTGGTCGTCACTTACGCGGATTGTCTTTCTTGTGTCGGTGCAGTTGAACGCACGCAAGTTCAGTCCGAAGCCATAGATCTGTTCGCCCGGGACTAATGGCAGTTCCAAAACGCATCCCCTGCGACTGGTCCGAAAGTTGATACTTTCTTCCGTAAACGGAAGTTCACAACCCGGAAGAGCCGACAGCGCCTCCGACATCGGTTCAGCGGTACGAAAGCGCACAGGGGTAAGCTCTTCAGGTTCACCGAGCCTGATTCTCCATATTCCACTTTCTACTCTCTCTGCAGCAGCAATACCCACTCTCTAGTTTACCTCCCGCTTGATCACATTCTAGCTCGCATTATTCACCTTAACCGAATACCTCTACGCGCTATCGCGCGTCTCCCGTTTCGGGAACAAGTTCCCGAAACACCGCAGGTCTTACCGACAGCAGTTTCGCAGAAACTGCGAGAGGTATTAGTGCGGTATTCCATCTCATCACGAATAATGCGGGCTAATATACAATATTATTGTCGATTGCCACTTTTCCCTGTGATTCATTTTTTACATTCGAGTTCATCCTAAAGCGATTCCCAAGGATTGTAGCACCTTTTAGTTTAGCGCCGAGCTGAATGGTTTCAGCTTCATAATCTTTTGGCCGATCCTGGCAGTCTTCAAGCGCCATAAACTCGCAACTGGAGACATTGAGTGCCCGGCAATCGGCGACAATAGACGGTGTCGTTCTATATATGAAGTTGCACTGGTTAAAGCTCACATCTCCATTGCCTGAAGCCTCAATGTTATGCGCCGGATCAATGGCTGATGGATTGAAAGTGCAAGTATTGAAACGCACCAGCCCGTGGTTTGTCGGTTTCACAATGACTTTCCCCCAGATGAAGGAGTTGTTGAATGTAATGCCCGCATGCCACTGGGAATCTTCAATCACAACCCCTAACCCCTGGCCATCGGCACTGCAATTGGTCAGCATCACGCCTCCACAACCCGCCGGGCCCATGTCTCCAGTCGTGAAGAGAAATCCTATATGATACATCCAGCAAAACGAATTGCTGACAAACTGAAAATCAGTGCGCGAGATCATGAATGCGACGCCGTTTTCTCTGGTCCAATCCTGAGCTTTCAAACTCCAGAAGCACCAGAAATGCACATCCTCGACCCTACCGACATCATAACACCGTGATATATAGAGCCCGACTTTAAGCGGCTGACCATACAGCCCATGTATATAGTGTCTGCCGACTTCTTTTGTTCCGAAATCGACTCCTTTCCAGGGGTTCAGCACCATTACGTTAATCAGCGAATTATTATCGCCGCTGCCCCTGATGCACCACGGATATTGTATGGGGTTTGTATCATTCTGATCAGGATAATAGATGCGTATGCCGGTGATGGTGCTCTGTGTATTCATCTGAATGAAAGGGGTTCCATCTTCATTACCCTTGTTCTCTACAGCCAGTAGAGTGCTGCAATTGGTCATGGACTCACTTATCTCGCGCTCGGTTCGGTTGTCGATTCCAACAGGCATAGCGGCAGGAGGGGCCTGCATGGTGCCCTTTAGAGTTACATATTTCGGAATATTCAAATGTCCCTTGATCAAAAACTGACCGGTAGGCACATCGACTATTCCGCCGCCATCTTTCGATGCTGCATCAAGGGCCTTCTGGAACGATTTGGTGTTATCTGTTTTCCCATCGCCTTTAGCGCCGAATGTATCCACATTATAGTGGCCTCTATGACTCTCACCAGCAGCTAATACCATCTGCGAAAGCAAGAACCCGAACAACAGAACAAGAACTAGTTCCTTACAAATACTATGTGGCATAATGTTTATTCCTCTGTTTTTATTCGCTTTTCGTTCGATGCATATCTGTCCAGATTAACACATGCTCAGCACTTATAAATCAAAATTGCAGCCACATCGGTCCACCAGCTCCTGAGTGGCCTAATCTGGTATGTTTGCCTGTTTTATACCACAGGCATGCTTACCTGTCAACACCTTTAGGCTCTACTAAGTATAAAGATCCTTGGTCTATATTGTTCGTGGTGAGGCTGCAGATATGCCGCTTGGCTGGCCTTTTCAGACGTTGTGAATCCTTGTTTTATATGGCATGGCTCAGTGCCCTGCAGCCCTTAGTTGGTTGCATGTGGCCATTCTATATGATATACTCTGAATGGTTGTAACGTGACAGATCAGAGCCAAACAGGTATATTTATGAACAAGAAACCAATCCCTGAGATCCGCACAATGGCCGTTGAAAAGGTCAGAGCACTCATAGTCAATTACATCCACGAAAGCAACCTCGAACCAGGCGATAAGATTCCGGCCGAACGCGTGCTCTCAAGCCGCATTAAAGTCAGCCGCACTACTATCGCAAAGGCAATGGCTGAATTGATTGAAAACGGAACCCTTGTGCGCAAGGAGCGTTCGGGGACGTATGTCGGGGGTCTCAACACATATCACAAACACGACAGGCCGACCATTGCCGTCGTTATGCCTTGGCTCAAGCAAGATGCTAACGGATCCATTAACTTTGACATATCACAGACCAAAGTCCCCAGGCGATTTCCGAGGCAGGATGTAATGACGATGAGAGTCGCACTCGGTGTTCTGGGATTTACGCAGGAGCGCGATTGTAAAGTCGTAGTAAAATCGTATGATTGGCTCCATACCGAATACGAAAATATAATCAACGGATCGTTCCGCGAAGTCGATGGCATGGTTGTCATTCCTGAATACTCGCCATCACATTCCCCACATTACGAAGCTATGGCTGAATCCGGATTCCCGTTGGTCTTTGCTGATCATTATTATCCTGAGGCCAAGATAGACTCTGTCTCCACAGACAACGTTTCAGCCGCTCGCCAAGCCATCGAGTATCTTATATCAAAGGGCCACAGGCGCATTGCCTACTTTACCGACTTTGTCTGTGTCGTAAGTTCCACTGTTGACCGCGAGCAGGGTTATAGGGAAGCACTCGAAAATGCCGGTATAGAGTATGATGAAGATATAGTGCGAAGCCAGGAGATTATGCGTAACAATGCATGGAGCTATGAGCTCGCTTTGTCACACTGCCTGAACCTTAAGGATCCAGTAACCGCAATCTTCTGCTCCACTGATGAAACGCTGCTTACGGCATATCAATCTGCCCTTAAACTGGGGATAGAGATTAATAAGACGCTCGAAATAGCCGGTTTCTACGATGAATACATGCCGAATATGATGGCGGCTCCATTCACACGCGTTGTCCAGGACACCTACGGCATGGGAATGACAGCCGCACGCCTTGTCCTGGAACGCATATCGAATAAGGCGCCATCCGAAATCCAGCGAATTACACTTCCGGCTACGTTGATGCCGTGTGCATACGATACCGAAATATCCAATTGGAACGAAGATCAAGCAAGTCTGGGTAATACCGGAGCTGCCTCGATGATCGATGGCATTAGCACCCCAGGAAGCTCTACGTGCTGAGGTTCGCGTGCGGCATTTTCTGCTACCCGATCTAGAACCAAACGCACGGCATTCATTCCAAGTCCATATGTATCCTGTACCACGCGGGTAAACGGGGCAAACATCATCTCAGGTATATGTTCATCGAGAAAGCCGACCAGTTCGACTGTATTGGGGACACGTATTCCCATTCTCGACATGCATGCGTATGTAGTGAGCAAGACTTCATCAGTTGCACAGAAGACCGCTGTAACGGGATCTCTAAGATTCAGGCAATGCTCCAGTGCAAGCTCATAACTCCACGTACCGTTCCGCACGATCTCCTGGCTGCGGATGATATCCTCATCGTAATCTATACCGGCTTCATCCAACGCCATCTTATATCCGGTCTCACGATCAACGGTCGAGCTCACAACACACACGAAGTCTGTAAAGAACGCAATTCTCTTATGGCCTCGCGAAATTAAAAACCTTGTCGCATCACGTGCAGCAGATATGTTATTAGTCACAACAGAGTCTATTCTGGCTCCGGGATAATAATGGTCCACAAAAACCAGTGGAAACCCTGACTCCACAATGGCTTCATAATGTGGGGAATGCTCAGCCATATACTCAGGAATAACGACCGCGCCATCAATGCCTCCACGAGAGCCACTGCAGATATTTTCAAATTCACTGTGGATCCAATCGTACGATTTCACCACAACCCTGCAGTTGTGATCCTGGGCAAATGCAAGCACCCCATGAGCCACTTGCAGCGCCAATGTATCCCTTCTGCTGGGTATCTGCTTCGGAACACGTGTTTGAATTGTTGGGCAGTCCAACTGCCCTGGCGCAACTTCACTCAGCCAGGGCATGACTACGGCAATCGTTGATGACTCATTCTTCACTTGAGACTCAAGCATATTTCCATGCACATAAGTCCCAGAGCGTTCTCTACGCACAAGAATACCCTCATCAATGAAACTTGCCATAGCTTTCGCAATCGTTGTACGGCTGATACCCAGGTGCTCGGACAACACGCGCTCAGATGGAATCTTGTCGCCTGGTTCGAGACCCTTATCGTTAATATAATCAACCACAAGATTGCGGACTTTCTCCACTGCCATCGTACGAACTTCAGGAATGCTTCTCTTGTTCATACACCCTCATTCTACGTCACGTGCACCCTTAGACACGTCACTGTAATAACCGAATCCTGCGGCATCCTTTCCATTTCCGTATGCATACCAGTTACCATCATATCCGCTGGATGTACCGAAATGTACAACTATTTTGCCTACATGCCCGTCAACGAATACCACTCCTACCGTCTTGTTCGGACGCGGCTTATCTGCATAATATTTGGGATCCCAGAAGAATGGTCTTCCACTGCCACTGTGCCAGTCTTCCTCGTAAAGAAGGGTGACACGGGTTGGATACATAATATCTGATAACTTAGTAGGGCGGGCATGCTCATTAGCATAGTAGCACAGGGCATGTTTGTAGTAATAGGTCGATCCATATAAATATGCATCAGTTGAGCTATTGCCTCCTATATAGTTATTTACATCGGGCGGCCTTGTTCTCCATTCTGATGGGCATTTGAAGACCTCAAGGTTCTTTAGATACTTCATGAGTGGTACTGCCATGCCCGCAGGCACAATCTTTCCATCATTTTTTTTCTCTTTATATCGATGCGAGAATTTATCTATCCACATACTTCCCAATGGATTCGAATATTGGCCGGGTTGGTATCTAAACTTAGTTGTTGCAGTCTGATCAAAAAGCGCCCCGTTATTGGCATCTAGATACAGTGTTATCGCGTTCCCAAGACTCCTCATATTACTCAAGCACATAGTCTGCTGCGCTTTCATCTTCGCCTTAAGAAACACAGGGAACAATATCGCAGCCAAGATCGCGATGATCGCGATAACAACCAACAGCTCAATAAGTGTAAAACCTTTCCTCATGCTCGCATTTTTCATAGCAAGCCCTCCTTCATCACCAACAACCAAAACCATCCTTGTCTATAGCGAGAGAGGGGCATGCCCCTCTCTCGCTACTATTTTTCATTTACTGAATATCAGCCGCTTCACGAGGTCTGATCGTCGGGACACCGTTCGTGTTGACAACCACACCCGTGACTACTACGAACTGCCCTTCGGTCAAACCGGATACAATCGATGTAACCGGGTTCGGAGAAGTCAGCATAGAGCAGTCAACCTTCACACCGGCATAATTGCCACCATCGCTCAGGTTGCTTCCATCGTTGACATAGAAGAATGTCTTCGAGGAATCAATGTGGCTAACTTTGCCCCATATTCTCGTGAGCAGGCGATCAACACTGGAAAGAGCACGATTGTTCATTCCAAGAGGATTGATCGTGCCTCCTGCTCTGCTGATTGTCGAAGCATTGATGTAGAGTTTATTGTCGCTGCCGGTGGACACTGTGCCTGTAACGGTAACAGTATCACCCTTGAGCACGGACTCTACGCCACTGCCTGAACCTGCGACAACCTTAATGCCACAGTTCCGTAGAGGCTCCTCAACGAAGAACCCATCAGTGAATGTCGTTCCGGCACATACCGCCGATTTTCCAATCAACCGGACATAATCACCGTCATGCAGATCGGTGATCTTATTAACATCGGTTGCAGTGTGAACGTATCTGAACGCCCAGTCCTTCAACCAATAGGCCTCGTAGATACCTGCGGTATTTGATGTATATCCAACCCAAGCATAGCCGTTTGCGTCAACAGCGTTGCAGCTACTCAGGCTGATCGCGTAGTTATTCACCGCAAGGTGACCGTCAATGTAGATGGTGAGCTTCCCATCCGCCGTATACTCGATCCTGGCGACATGCATTCTGCCGTCATCATAGTTGACACCAAATGTGGTGACATCCTGCATCGTCACATCGGTGTTGCCATTCCTGACTCCGATGAAGCTGCCGCTAGGCTCGCCTTCGTTCTGATATGTGTCGAATCTTATCGACAGCGAGTTTACACCGGATCCATAAGCCCAGCCACCAGCCCAAGGGCCGTTGTTCTGAACGTTGAATGCAAAGCCTTGAGATCCACCGGTACTAGCATCAGTTATCATGAAATGTAGCTGCGTCGTAAAGCCACCGGCACACGGTACCTTCACTGAATGCCACGCCATTCCAGATTGATTAGCAACTGCAGGATTCAACCGCAGCCAAGTCTGGTCGCCGGTGATACTCGGGGAATTCAGCACGGCCGAGTTGTAACCAATGTTCAGGTTTGTATAACCAGTGAAGTCAGGTTTATACGCAAAGTCCCATACCTCGGGGCTCTGAATCACGTAGTTCGCAGTGGACATAACACTGTCGGGCATACCAGCTTTGGTAGTAATTGCCTTTATCGTGGTATTGCTGTTCACTGCAATCGGGGACGAGTATATTGCACTGGTCGCGGTTGGAGTTGAGCCATCAGTGGTGTATCGAATCACAGCACCATCAACGTAAGGCGCCACAAGCGAGACACTCTGAGGATAGTCGTATATGCTGCCATCGGGCTGGAAAACCGGCGGGGTTGTGGAATGCTGATACCTGAACTTCCAGTCCTTCAACCAGGGAGTTTCGCCTACAGCAGCATTGGGGTTACTTGATAAGAACCCTACCCAGGCATTGCCGTTCGCATCAATAGCATTACATGCAGCCAGGGTGATTTCAAAGTTATCAACCACAAGTATGCCGTCAACGTAAACCGAGAGCTTACCGTCTGCCGTATACTCGATTCGGGCAACATGCAGTTTACCATCTTCGAAGTTGATACCAAGTCCGGCAACATCCTGCATTAGAACAGTGGTGTTACCATTTCTGATACCAACAAACTCACCGCTTATCTCACCATCGCCGCCCTGAGCAGTATCGAATCTTATCGACAGCGAGTTATCACCGGACCCATAAGCCCAGCCACCAGCCCAACTGCTGTTGTTCTGAACATTGAACGAGAAGCCATCCGCACCACTGCCGATAATGTTGTTAATCAAGAAGTGGAATTGCGTAGTAAAGCCGTTCACACAGAGCATCTTCGTCGAACGCCATGCAGTGCCGGCTGAGCCCGGATCAGTTGTATTCATCCGTACCCAGTTCTCAGAGCCCGTGGTAGCTGGATCGTTCATCACAACCGCGTGGTACCCAAGGTTCAGATTCGTGTAACCGGTAAAGTCAGGCGAATAAGCAAAGTCCCATCTCTCGGGGCTCTGAATCACATAGCTCTCAGAAGATACACCACTCGAGGGCATGCCGGATTTTACGGCAAATGCTTTAAGAGTAGCACTGCTGCTTACCGAGATCGGAGCTGTATACACAGGGCTTGCCTCGGTAGGAGCTGTGCCATCAGTCGTGTAATGGATGGTAGCACCATCCGTAGCGTCTGTTATAACTACATTAGGAGCATAATCATATATACTGCCACCGGGATGGATGGATGGAATAGCAACAGAAGTAAAGTTCGATTTAAAGTGCCATTCGAGGACGTCGTGGTTCTCACACACAGCGCCGCTGTTAGCTTCAAAACCGATCCATGCATTGCCGCTTGCATCGCAACCATCAAACGCATACAAGTCTATCGGCATAGAAAGCACGCGCACTCCATCCAGAATCACCGTCATATTCTTATAGGCATACTCAATCCTTGCAAGATGCGGTGAACTGTCTTTGAGCATAATGCCTAATGGGGTAAGATCACATGCAATATTCTCCCACTGGTTTTTACCATACCCAGTGATTTTGACAGAGTTGTCGCTGAGATCACCAGTGTTCTGATAGGTATCAAACTTCACCGAGACGCTGCCGTTGTAATAGCCCTGTGCAGCAAAGTTTCCGGTATTCTGCATAACGAAAGACAGCCCATCAGCACCACCACTTTTAACATCGTCGATAGAGAACCAGAATTCAGTGGCAAAGCCTGCATCCCCATTGGAAACATTGACCTTGTTTACATACCATGCGCTCCCCATAACATCAGTAGTTGATGGAGATACACGAATACAGCCCCTGTTCCCACTGTATACATCATTAGCGTAGGCAGCACTATCTATCAGGCTTATGTCATTCAAAGTCGATTCAAAAGTGCTGAAACCCCAATCCCAAGTTTCAGGGCTTACATAGGCGTAAGTTCCAGTGGTGATAGGACTCGGCATATATCCTGGAGCCCAAGCTCGAGCCTTGAAAGTCGAGTTGCTTATCATTCTCGGGGTAGTATATACGCCCAGAGTGTTCATCCTGGGATTAGTTCCATCAGTGGTATAGCGAATAGTCGCACCTGGAGTAGTAGTAGCCATACTCAACCATGTCGGTGTGTTGTATGTTCCAGGCGCGGGGTCGAACGTGATCGTGTCGACTGTCGGAATTACGGCATCGACTATATGCGGCCGGATCTCAAACCAGTTCATATCGAAGCCGACATTATCAACGGCAAGATAGATGGTGTGAGTACCGGCACTCAAGGTTGCGGTGCCGGAGATAGTCTGCCACCGGCTGCTTGTCGATGGGACCGACAGTGTCAAAATCGTATTGCTGGTAGAGCCGTCACATATTCGCAGGCTACCACCACTGGAAGAGCATGCAACCCTCGCGCGGATATCGTAGTCGCCTGCGGTCGGGATGGAGATGCCCGTGTAGCGCAGCCACTCTCCCGCAACGGTCGATCCAACATAGTATCCGCCCTCAGCGCATGTGTAAATGTCTACATTCTGCGAGCGATACTGACCACCGGCGTTACCAGTTGTGGTATCGTGGTAGTCTGTTCCCTCGACTGCAGAAGTACCACCACTGTAGTTCTCACACTGAATTACGCCGCTGTTGCCTGAGTCAAAGATCGCCGCCCAACTGTTTGTCTGATCAACATAACAGGTAGGTATATCTGGAGTGTAGTCCTGATATGTTCGCGTATCTATAGTCTTTGGCACTGCAGGAGCAATCTGTGTGCCCTCATGCCACTCATTCCAGGATATAACCGCAGCGTAGGTCGCGCCAGAAGATACAGCCTTTGACCAGTTGGTGTTGTAAAATGTTCCGCCGTTGCGCAGAACATAGGAGTTAGGTGAACGTACCTGTCTATCGTCATAACCCGGAGAGACTCCAGGCAAGAACATTTTGTTGTTCGAATTAGCCCATGTTACTTCACTTGCCCAGGTGTTTGGGTTAGTTGAGCTGTTTGGAGCGTAGGTGAAGATTCCATCAAAATGGCCATTCAAAACTAGACTATGGGTAGTGCTTGAAGAAAGATATTCCGCCAGGAATGTGCTTTCATAACCAGTCCCGTCAAGGGGATCGATCGCTGCTGCCCATTCGGAAGCGCTGTAGTTGCCAGAGTTGTAAACGAGGAACAAAGGCTTACCGCTCTCGCGATAGAATGCAGGATGCGAGCCGTATGTATCGATTATGTACTTGGCCCCATCGATCATCTGCTGAGCCGTGGTGCATGCATAAGGCTCGAGGAGAAAACAAACTTTGATCCCATAAGGAGCCGCGGCATTCAAAACTGGCAAGGCGGCGAGATTCTCATCGTCGTAGTTGTTCGTCCAAGAGCAGATTATCGTGCCGATACCCGCATCTCTCAGCCCCTTCATATCCTGCTGGAGAACCTGCGGGTCTTTGGCGCTGAACGCTCCTGTTGCAGGCCAGAACGCAGCACTAATGTCATCTACATTCGGATTGTGGTCATTCTCTTGCCAATGCGTCCAATAGCCCTCAAATGACTTATTGCTGTACCAGGCGTAATAATGAGCCATTACTTTGGTGCTTAACGCCATGGCGCCTGAGCACATCATGCACAAGACCATGCAGCACATTGAGATAAGTAAAACACTTCTCTTAGTAATTATCACTCCACTCTCTCCTTTCCGTGCGCAATATTCAGAGATTCTAGTGCTGGGCATACAACGTGATGCCATATGGCATGAGTTACGCCCAGCGCCTGTCTTCACAGTAGAATCAATTGTCACGCCAGACAATGCCAGCATCGAGATTCTAGAACTACAACAACCATATCAGATAAAAATCCGGCCACATCTGACATCTAAAGCTGTGTTGTTGCACTTCTGGTTTAATCTGGATCACCACCCCCTCGTCCTAATTCACATAATAAAAGTAAAGAATCGAAAGGATTGTCAGGCCAGGTATAGCGTGCAATCAAGCCAGTAACATTTATTCAGAGCATGTGGTCTGCTGATTGTTCATGTGGCCTGCTCTGGTTAGTTTCGTATGCGTTATACCATGTGATTTTGCCTTTGTCAACACCATTTGTGCTTTAGGAAGTATTATTCTTAATTACAAATCTTCAGCACCGATTCTACGATAGAGCGCCCTGCATGAATACTTACAAGCTCGCTTGGCTTTTAAGGGGTAATGAATACAAATCAAGCACATAAAGTTATCGTTCACAAACTAATAGGCTACTCTTTGTGCAGTTGTACGCAGCTCCTAAGAGGGCTTTAATTATCCCGTTTTATCTAGATCCGTGCATTTATTTCTGTGTGAATGCAAATGCAAAACATACCAGATTCTACCAATTTCCAGATTAGCACTCATGCTACGATAATCTGGTTCATACTGGAATATAGTATGCCCATGCAATGTTATGAGAGGAGGGGCCGAACTATGAGGTTGAATGAAAAACCCCGCCGATTTCTCGGGCGGGGTCGTTGCTTATGCAATTCTATGTTTATCTGATTGTTTTTAGATCATATAGCGGCCTATGTGCCAAGAAATACATCCACATTGCCACTCTGGACAGGCAAAATACTGCCAATCACAGCTTCTCCATTAAACTCTATGCGTTCAACTTCGCTGCCGATACCGTGATAGGTAATGTTATACAGCTTATCCTGATATTTGAAGTTAGTGATCTTGAGCCCGGAGAATTCTTCAGGAAGATGAGGAGTAATAGAAAGCCCTCGCTCTGTCGGATAAAGTCCAGCACCTTCACGATATACCAGCATCAACCATTCTCCAGCGGGCCAGTTCAATATCTCGTGCACATAGCGCTCGGGGTCATCATCGGGATGGCATCGAGATATGCGCTCACTCCAGCCGCAACCGAGGAACTCCCGGTTCGCCCAGTCGATGATACAGCTAACTTTTTCCCAATCATCCTGCAATGCATAAGCTCGTGCTGCCATCAATGATGCAAGAAACCATGGACCTGCCGACTCACGGTCGCAATCGCTGAATACGTTATACCTGGTTAAGCCACCGCTGTTCCAGTCCTGGTTATATAACTTCCAGATCTCTCCGGCTGTGATTTTACATACCGTGTCATCCGGCGACATAAGGCCCCATAGCCAGGACACACACGTCTGCACGTCGGGGTCTAGCTCTGCTTTTATTTCTTTGAGGTCAATGGCTTTGGCAAATTGGCCATGATATGTATTGGCTCCCATCGACATCCCTCGCACGACAAGACCCTTCCACTGCACATCTCCGCCTGGGGCCAACCTCTTCACGAACCGGCCGTCGACAATAAACTTCGAGAACCTGCTAAACAGATCATCAGCCTTAGCGTTCAGTGTATCGAAATCGTCTTCGAAACCCAGTTTCGCCGCCAGCTCAACATACGATTTGACGGCTATCACAGCCCACGCATTCTGGCTAAACTCACACGCTTTGCCAAGCCAGGGTCTTTCCCAATAGCCCTCCGTAGAACTAACCAGCAGACCAGTGGCCTCGTCAATATACTCAGCCTTGAATAAATCCCAAACAAACGGTTTCAATAGCGGGAGAATCGACTTTAACTCATCGCTGCCGGTT